>JBGZCE010000058.1:0-5040 GCA_041845175.1 Filifactoraceae bacterium | reverse complement strand
GACTGAATGTCGGCGGTTCGGATAGTCCAAGGCAAGTCGGCGGATTGCCGATTGTCGTATATTCCGTTTGAATTTGGCGGCTCGGCAGCACAAGACCGCCGAGGTTCGGCGGTCGTGGTTTTTGTTTCGTTTGATTTCAAATGCTGTTATACAGTATTTTCTTTGTGCGGTCGGCTTTTAGAAATCGACTTCGGTGTCGTAATAGCAGCATTTGAGCAGCTTTTCCATTTCTTCCTGGCTCGGCTGCCGCGGATTGGAGCCGGTGCAGGCATCGGCGATCGCATTTTTTGCGATTTCCGGCAGTCTTTCGAGGAATACTTCTTCCGGCACGAAGCCTTTTTCGGTCGGATAGCTGTCCGCTCCGTATGTTCCGATGCCGTGCGGGATGTTAAGCTTGTCGTTCATATCGCGCAGGAAGGATATCAGCGCCTTGATCTTTTCTTCCTGTGTGCTTCCGCCCAGGCCGAGATAGTCGGCGATGTACGCATATCGCTTGGCGGCGGTCGCATCCTTTGCATTGTATGCGATCACCTTCGGAAGATACATCGCGTTGGCGGCGCCGTGGATGATGTGCGCACCGTAGTCCTCAAAGGCGGCTCCCGTTTTGTGCGCCATCGAGTGAACGATTCCGAGCAGTGCGTTTGTAAACGCCATTCCTGCGAGGCATTGTGCGTTGTGCATTTTTTCGCGGGCGTCGCTGTCGCCGTTGTAGGATTTGACAAGCTCCGCCTGAATCAGCTCCATCGCATTAAGCGCCAGCGGATCGGTATAATCGCAGTTTGCGGTTGAAACATAGGCTTCGATCGCATGGGTCATCGCGTCCATTCCCGTATGTGCGACCAGCTTTTGCGGCATGGTTTCGGCAAGATCCGAGTCTACGATGGCGATATCCGGCGTGATTTCAAAATCGGCGATCGGATATTTGACGCGATCCTTGTAATTCGTGATGATGGAGAAGGCCGTAACCTCAGTCGCCGTTCCCGATGTGGACGGAATGGCTACAAAGTGCGCTTTTTTTCTCAGCTTAGGAAGCCCGAATATCTTGCACATATCCTCGAAGGTGCAGTCCGGATATTCGTATTTGATCCACATCGCTTTTGCCGCGTCGATCGGGGATCCTCCGCCCATCGCGATGATCCAGTCCGGCTGGAATTTGTGCATGACCTCTGCCCCTCGCAAGACGGTCTCGATGGATGGATCCGGCTCGATGCCTTCAAAAACCTCGACCTCCATGCCGGCTTCTTTCAGATAGCCGACCACTCGATCCAGAAATCCGAATTTTTTCATCGCTCCGCCGCCGACGCACACGATCGCTCTTTTTCCTTCGAGCGTTTTGAGCACCTCGATCGTTCCTTTGCCGTGGTAAATGTCTCTTGGTAATGTAAATCTTGCCATAGCTACCTCCTTAATTTTTTGTGTGGCAAGCGGTTATTCGCTTGCCGATAGTATAACATATTTTTTTATTTTCTATCTACAAATAATTATTTTGATCGTCATAGATTTTTTGAAAGGAGATGCCGTATGCTCGGCATCGGATAAGCGTCTGCCGTCCACTTTGTTTCACTTATGTTGAAAGGAGATGCCGCACGCTCGGCATCTCCCTTTTGTTCAACAGAATAAGTTATTGTTTCAAAAGCTCGCCCGGATACGGCTTCGAACGGTTCGTCCTTCACTCGATGGAATAAGTTATTGATCCGAATGCTCGCGCCACGGCTTTTCTCAGCTCTGAGGCTTGGCGGTCAGGAATTTGAAATATCCGTACAGCGCGTAGAAAACGCAGACGACCGCAATCAGCTCCATTCCTTTGACAAGAATCGGTAGCCCCGCGATCGGTGTGCCCTGCGCGGTCAAGTAGGCGTTTGTCAGCTTGAAGCCGATCGCCGTAATCACCATCGGGAAGGTGATCGCCGAGATGCTCGGATAGAATTTGAGCTTGAATACCTTCGGGAGCTGTGTCAGTGCAAAGAGATAGAATGCGCACGGCACGATCGTCAGGAAGTACAGCAGTAGCTGCGGCTTGACCTCGAACGCATTCATAAATCCGGTCAGAAGCAGTCCGCCCGGTGCGGTGAATACGATGACGGTCGCCAATGCCGGCTCGGGAATATTTTTGACGACGAATACGCGATAGCATACGATCGGGATCAGTACGATGTATGCGCAAAGACCGAACCAGAAGCATGCCCGTGCGATGCCGATCGCTCCGAATGCGCCGCCGGTCACGCTGGCGACCACGATGCCGACATAGAGGATGAACCAGGTCGGAAACACCAGCTTGATGTCCTTTTTGAGCGCAAAGGTCATGGTGAACCACACGATCAGTGCCGCATGAAAGCCGACGCCGAACAGCCACAAAAAGTACGCCGCTTTTCCGATAAACGGCGCCAAATAGGTCGACAGCAGCATCGTTGCCATCGGGAAGGTCGCAAATACGCCGGCGACCACCGGATTTTGCAGATCCTCGCGGGTTTTTTCAACACTTGAAAACATTTTGATCACATACATCACATACAAAATGCCTGCCAGCGCGCCGAGCGTCCAGCGGATCGCCGGCGAGTAGGATGCCAGCAGATTGCCGAGCGCAGCCAGCGCCAAAATCAATCCCGCCATCGGGAGTGGTATTTTTTTGATCATAATTCCTCCAATAAATCCAAAGATGATAGCAAGAGAGCCTGCGACCCGAAGGACGGACTCTCTTTTTTGATTCCGCAAAACGATCACAAGGATATGCGCCCGGCTCCGCCCGAAGTGCGAAGGATTTTTTTGAGCATGCTCCCGAAGATCGGCTTTGCCGCGCCGCGGGAGATGCAGCTTGCCTGCATATGCCGGTCAAAAATCTCGCCCGGCGATCCTCACGAACGATGCACCGTTATTTTTCAACCTCGATCAGCCCGCCCGAGTAGGAGCCGTCGTCATAGTTGCTGTCGAATTTCAGCTCGCTCGTGTCGAGGCCCTTCGCCTTGAGCCGTTCTTCGATCGCTCTTTTTTTGCTGTTTCGCTCAAACGGATTGGTCGTTTGCTTGACGCCCTCGACGATGGAGTACCATCGGTTGAACGGCAGTCCCATTCCGATCTCGCCTTCCTTCCAATCCGCCACGAGCCTTGTTCCCGGACAAAGCAGCGTGATGTTGATGTCCTGCGTGTTGTACGGATAGGTCGTCAGATCCTGACAGACCGCCTGCAGCCCGATCGTTCGGAGATTGTCCGTATAGCCGTAAAAATGTCCGTAGCCCTGCAGCATACGCATGATGTTGTACGGGCTTGACACCACGATCACAACATCGGGCTCCTCCTCGAACGCCTCGAGCGGCATTACCGCGATGCCGAACGGCTCCTTTTTCATAAACTCCATTTTGTCGTTAATGCTCTTGGAAGTTTCAACATCGTGATAAATATTTTTGCTGTGTCTGCCGACGCCGCTTGCGATCGGCGGCGGAACCGGTCGGAAGTTCAGCGCGAACGCTCCGTTCGGACAGCCCTGATTGTCATTGGTGAGCTTCATCGACTTGCCGATGCTTGCCAGCTGCACCGAGTTGCAATAGGTCACCTTGCGATCTCTTTGATCGACCTTGAAATTCATAAACTCGTCGCGATCGAAAAAGAATTTCACTCCGACCGGTTTTCTGTCCAGCGCCAGATACGCCTCAAACAGCTCTACGCTTTTTTTAATATCCACATTCTCCTCCTTAGGCATAAAAAATACAATGAATTGAAAGCATTACCCCTCGACCCATTGTATAGTATCCTGTTCTCTTTTTCAATAAGCCCGCAGCGCGCGTTCTTTTCGTAGCGTTTTGCTATGAATTAGCGCAACACCCGCTGTCTTCAATCTTTATGTGCACAAATTTGATTGCTTGCTCGCTTTTTTCGTTCTTATCGTATTTTTTAATCGTTTCCATAAGGATTCTCTATCGGTTTTATCCGCAGGCGGCTGTTTTCGCATCCTCGATTTTCGGTGGCGGGTGACTCTTCGCCGGTCCGGCTGTTTCCATCACGGCTATTTTCGCTCCGGCTCGTCGTCGGGCTCCTCGACCTTGAGCTTGAACGGCCCGCGCCTGCGAACATGCGGCACATCGCTCCAAAGCGTTTTGATAAAGTAATACATCCCGATCGGGAGCTGAAGCGCGCCGACCACGCTCATCAAAAACAGCAGCAAAAAAACCGTTTCCATCATCTCGCCGGTGTAGCGATACCTGCGCAGCCCGATGTCAAAGAGCAGCAGCAGTCCGAAAAACACCGCGCCCTGTATCATCAGTCGGATGCTCTGCGCGCGGTTGGGCTGAAAGCGCCGCTTCTTATTGTCCTCTTTATAGGCCTTCATCGTGCCGAGAAATTCCTCCTCCTCGGCTCTCGTTCTGTTAATCCGCTTTGCCATGGTCCCTCTTTCATCTTATACGGCGGTCGCTCTCTCAAGCGTCGGACTTTATCCGTTGTCCGATGCGATTGACAAGCCCACTCGCCGTCGCGATGCGATCCTTCCTAATTATATATATGATAATTGTATCGTATTTTTTTCTCCCTGTCTATGCTTCGGCGATCCGGTGCTTTGCATGCTTTTCCTGCGTGCTTTTCCTGCACGCTTTTCCTGCACGCTTTTCCTGTGTGCTTTCCTGCGTGTTTTTCTTGTGTGCTTTTCCTGCGTGCTTTCCTGTATGCTTTCTTGCGTTCTTGTTTGCGTACTTCTCCTGCACGCTTGCTTTGCGTGCTCTTCCTGTGTGCTTTTCCTGCACGCTTTTCCTGTGTGCTTTTCCTGCACGCTTTTCCTGTGTGCTTTCCTGCGTGTTTTTCTTGTGTGCTTTTCCTGCACGCTTTTCCTGCGTGCTTTTCTTGTGTGCTTTTCCTGCGTGCTTTTCCTGCGTGCTTTTCTTGTGTGCTTTTCCTGCGTGCTTTTCTTTCGCGCATAATCAAGACCGCCGGCTTAGCCGGCGGTTTGTCCAAGCCCTATAAGGGCCTTTTACTAGCTGCACATCCGTGCTTGAACATTCGCCAACCGCGTGAATTACTCAGCTACCGCTGAAGCGGCTTTTTATTTGCTTTCTT
>JBGZCE010000057.1:0-19694 GCA_041845175.1 Filifactoraceae bacterium | reverse complement strand
CGGAAAGCTCGAGGGTGATCAGGTGAAAGATCAGATTGGCGGACAAAATCGCGATATAAACTAATCCGGAGCCGGTACCGAGAAGGATCGAGGCGATCGGATTTCTTTTTTTAAGCGTCATTTTAAGACCGGCGGCCGCGATGGTAAGCCCCGAAAGGCCGATGATCGTTACGCGCAGCTGCGGAGTAATCCGGCTCCAGATAATTGCAATAAAAGAGATCGCACCGATCAATACCAGCAGAGAGGCCAAAGCGCCGACAAGATATTTTCCGATGAGCGATTCGCGATGTTTGAGTAGATCCGAAAAGGATCGTTTTTGCGAATGTACGGTCGCGTTTGCACCCGAAGCGCTCGGCTCTGCGGCCGCTGCCGCGCTGTGCGGAAGCTCCGGCAAGATATCCGGTCGTTGAGCTGCGATTTCGGGAGACTGAACGCTTGCTTGCGGCGGAAAAGGGCTAAAGCCGGCCGCCTGCTCGCCCGATCGGACGGACTCTCGCTCCCGCTCCGTAAGGGAGCGAGTGTCGAGCGGCTCGCTCACTTCTTCGCTCGGCATAACGGCATTTGCGCCGACTCCCTCTTGAATTTTGCGAAGCTCTGCCTCGAGATAGGCTACCCGACGCTCCAGCTCATTGATTCGTTGTTCCTTTGTTCTCAAAAGCGCATCTCCTTTTCTTCCTAATATTATTATCGGCTGTTATTCTGCTTGCACATCATCCTACTGACACATCCGGCGTCGCCGGATACGATATTATTAACGGTTGCTATTCTGTGTGCACCTGTTATACGGTCAGTAATTACTTATATTTTATTATAACATACCGCAAATAAAAATATAGAGATGAGCAAGTAATTTTTGTGACCGGCGCACGGATTTTATTTAATTTAAAATATGAGGTGTAATTTGCCTTATAGTGAATTTGATCGACAGTTGTGAAAAAAATGGTCGTAAAAATTTTCTCGGAAAATGAATGAACAAATTGCGGAAATTCTGTAATAAAAAGAGCTTGGGAAATTAAACTCCAAAAATAAAAAATATTTTGGAGTTTTTTTCAGGAAAACCATTGCCTAATGTTTTTTTTGTTGTTATAATTCGGTTAAGGAGGTTGGGCGATGAGATATATCAGTATTATTCAATCCTTTTATCCGTCATTATCCAAAGGGGAAAAAAAGATAGCGGATTATGTTCTCGATAAGAAAGATCAAATAATTTACCAAACTCTCCAGGAAATTTCCAGATCGGTCGGAGTGGGTGAAGCGACGATCGTGCGTTTTTGCCACAAGATCGGGTTTGAGGGATTTCATGATTTTAAGCTGACGGTAGCAAAGGAGCTTACTCCGGTTCCGGATGCTGAGGATATGCACTATATCGATTCGGTTACGATGAATTTTCAAAATGCGGTTAAGAGTACGAAGCAGATTTTGGAGCCGGAAAGATTGGAGCAGGCGGTCGATATGATATACGCGGCACAGCGTGTGATTCTATACGGCGTGGGGACAAGCTCCAATGCGGTGCTGGACATGCAGTCCAGACTGCTTCGCTACGGCAAGACGGTGAATTCCGTGATCGATCCGCACTTTCAGATGATGACCTCGTCGATTTTGGGAGAAGGGGATCTGATCATTGCATTTTCACTCAGCGGATATACGCAGGACATCGTTGAAGCGATCGAGCTGGCAAAGAAAAACGGCGCAAAGGTCATTACGATCACAAATCATACCCTGTCGCCGGCGGCGGAGATTGCGGACACGGTTATTCTGACGGCGGGGAGAGAATCTCCGATCGACGGAGGCAGTCTGAGCGGAAGGGTTTCTCAGCTGTATGTGATCGATCTGATTTGTACGGGCTATGCGATGCGCAATCAGGAGGTCGCCTACGCAATGCGCGAAAAATCGGCAAATTCGGTTATGAAAAAAAGTTTAGAGTATAAAGGGAGAAAAACAGGAGGGGCAAATGGCTAGTCTAAAGCTGAAACAAATTGACAAGGTTTATGAAAATGGTGTTCAGGCAGTTTTTGATTTCAATTTGGATATTCAAGACAAAGAATTCATTGTCTTCGTAGGGCCGTCCGGATGTGGTAAATCGACGACGCTCCGAATGATCGCAGGGCTGGAGGATATTTCTTCGGGCGAATTGATTATCGACGAAAAGCTGATGAACAATGTCGAGCCGAAGGATCGCGATATTGCGATGGTATTCCAAAGCTATGCGCTTTATCCGCACATGACGGTCTATGAAAATATGTCATTCGGCTTGAAGATCAAGAAGGTTCCACAGGATGAAATCGACAGACGGGTTCATGAGGCGGCAAAAATTCTTGAGATCGAGGATTACCTGGACAGAAAACCGAAGGAGCTTTCCGGCGGACAAAGACAAAGGGTGGCGCTCGGACGGGCGATTGTCCGAAACGCAAAGGTGTTTTTGATGGATGAGCCCTTGTCGAATCTCGATGCGAAGCTTCGCGTACAAATGCGATCCGAAATCATCAAGCTGCATGAACGGATCGGCTCTACGACGATTTATGTAACGCATGACCAGACGGAGGCAATGACGATGGCGAGCCGGATCGTGGTTATGAGCAAGGGCCATATTCAGCAGATCGGTACGCCGAAGGAGATCTACAACAATCCGAAAAATATGTTTGTGGCGAGCTTCGTGGGTGCCCCGGCAACCAATTTCGTCAACGGAAGGATCGAGAACGGCAGCTTTGTTTGGGAAGGAATCAAAATCAATGTTCCGACCTCCCAGGCGGACGGCTTGAAGGCCTTTGAGGGCAAAGAGGTGGTGCTGGGTATTCGTCCGGAGAATATCCATAAGGCGGATGAAAATGCGCCGAACAGCTTTCTGTACGATGTAGAGGTGAGTGAGCTGCTCGGCCATGAAAGCATTCTTCACGGACAGGCAGGAGGTCAGAAGCTGATCGCAAAGGTGAGCGTGGACGAGGCCGTTCCGTCGCACAGCAAGGTGGCTTTCAAAATCGATACGGATAAGATGTATTTCTTTGATAAGGAAACACATCAGAGGATTGCTTAACAGGGTTTCAGCTTCAAAGAAGTTGACATACATTTATTATTTAGGAGGAAAACATGAAAAAATTTATTGCTTTCGTGATGGTTGCGATGCTGACGATGGGTCTGATCACGGGATGCTCGCAGCAAGAAACCGCAACAACTGAAACGACAACGGAAGAGGTAACGGGGCTGGATGCTTATACGCCTGAGGATCCGCTGAAAATCACTTTCTGGAACTTCCCGAACTTTACGGGGGATGCCGAATTTGATTCAAAGGGCTATGATGCGGCTTTGATCAAAGCATTTGAAGAAAAATATCCGAATATCAAGGTGGAATATCAGGCGATCGAGTTCAGTGACGGACCGGCAAAGCTGGAAACCGCAATCCAATCTCAAACCAATCCGGATGTGATCTATGACGCTCCGGGTCGTGTAATCGATTGGGCGAGCAAGGGCTATCTGGTGGATCTTGAGGATATCGTACCGAAATCCGAGTTGATTCCGGCGGCAGTTAAAGCGAGCAGCTACGACGGAAAGGTTTATCTGTATCCGCAGGGTGTAGCTCCGTTCCTGATGGGCTTCAACAAGGGCATGCTTGAGGAGCTCGGTCTGGTGGATATGCTTCCGCTCGAAAGAGAGAACAGAGCATGGACAGTAGAGGAATTCCAAGCACTTCTTGAAGCAATCAAGGCGACGAAGCCTGAGGTTTCTCCGGTAATCCTATATGCAAAATCACAGGCGGGCGATCAGGGACCGAGAGCATTCGTATCCAATCTTTACGGATCCTGGATCACAAACGATGAAGTTACCGAGTACACGATCAACGATGAAAACGGCGTAAAAGCGATGGAATGGATCAAACAGGCGTATGACAACAATCTTCTCGGCAAGGGTATCGCGCTTGATGCAGGTGCGGCGATCGAGGAATTCGGAAATCAAACGGCTGCAGGAACGATCCTTTATCCTGTGAACAAATACAAGGAGTTTACGAGAGACGGAAGAATCGACTCCGTATTGGTGCCTTTCCCGAACAATTCAGGACAGCCTGAGCTTGAGTATCTTGTAGGGGGACCGGCTATCTTCAATAACGGAGATGCGGACAAAATCGCTGCTGCAAAGCTGTTTGTCGACTTTATGATCAATGATGAGGTTTGGGGAATAAGAACGCTCAAGGCGACAGGAAACTTCTCCGCTAAACAGGGCGAAACGGGACTGTATGACGATCCGGAGCTTCAATTTGCGGAAACGATGAGCGCATATTACGGACCGTATTACAACACCATTCCGGGCTTCATTCAAATGAGACAGCTTTGGTTCCCTATGGTACAGGGCGTTCTTAACGGCGACATGACCCCTAAACAAGGACTGGATGATTTTGTTGCTGCTGCCAACCAAACGATTGCAGACGCAAAATAATTAAGCGAAAATATTATTTCAGGTGGGAAGGAAAGGGTTGTCCCTTTCCTTTTCCATACACAGTAGGGAAGGAAATAGAATGGAAACTTTGGCAAAGGATAATGCGATTGACCTGAGAAAAAAGCGAAAACTGAAGGAAACCTTGGTGGGATATCTCTTTTTATTGCCTGCCCTTACCTTTTTTTGTACCTTTGTTCTGTATCCGATGATGAAGGGGGTCTACCTTTCCTTTTTCCGGTTCAGAGGAAGGAATCAGGACTTTGTCGGCTTCAGGCATTATGAAAGTCTGATGAGCGATAAGGTATTTTTGAAATCATTGAGCAACACGACGCTGATCACGGCGGTGGCCGTACCGATCGTCATCGTGTTTGCACTTTTTGTTGCGATCAATATTTATAACAGAAATGCGAAGGTGCGTTCTTTTTTCAGAGGCGTGTTTTATTTACCCGCCATTTCGTCGGTCGTTTCGGTAACCGTGGTATGGGCGTGGATCTATCATCCGCAATACGGGATACTGAACTATGTGCTGCGCTCGATGCATCTCATATCGGGCAATGTCGATTGGCTGGGGGGCAATGCGACCGCGATTTATGCGATTATAGCGATACTCATAACGACCTCGGTCGGGCAGCCGATCATTCTTTATGTCGCGGCGCTTGGAAATGTGCCGAAGGACTATATTGAAGCGGCGACGATCGACGGGGCGAACAATTGGACGATCTTTCGAAGAATCATTTGGCCGCAGATTCTGCCGACCACTCTTTATATCGTAGTGGTTACGACGATCAACAGCTTTCAGATCTTCGCGCTGATCCAGCTTTTGACGGCAGGCGGACCGAATTACGGAACCTCGACGGTGATGTACCTTGTGTATCAAACGGCGATCCAAGAGGGACGCTTCGGTATTTCATCCGCGATGGGGGTTATTTTGGCGATTATCATTGCAATGATCTCGCTTATTCAGTTTAAATTTTTATCCAAGGATATTGATTAGGAGGGAAATATGCAAAAGAAAAAATGGAGCGTGTTTTCGATCATCTCAATGATCATCCTGATTGCTTTGACCATATTCTTCATATTTCCGTTTTACTGGATCGTCACGGGCGCGTTCAAGCTGCAATCGGTCGCAGTGCAGATTCCGCCGGAGTGGTTTCCGCTGAATCCGACGCTGGAGAACTTCCAAAAGCTGCTTGTACCGCTGACTGCGAGATGGTTTTTCAACTCGGTGTTCATTTCAACGATGACGACGATTTTGGTGTGTACCTCCGCATCACTTGCGGGCTACGCTCTTGCAAAAAAGAAATTTATCGGCTCAAAGGTAGTCTTTATCATATTTGTCGGCGCGATGGCGCTGCCGAAGCAGGTTATTTTGATTCCGCTTCTGAAATTTATCACGGAGCTCGGGATGATGGATACCTACCGCGCATTGATTCTGCCGGCAGTCGGCTGGCCGTTCGGCGTGTTTTTGATGAGGCAGTTCACGATGTCCGTACCGAGGGAGCTTTTGGAATCGGCCAAAATTGACGGCTGCGGCGAGCTCAGAACCTTTACGAGCATCGTGCTTCCGATCGTCAAGCCGGGGATCGGAGCGCTTGCGATATTTACTTTTATTTCAAGCTGGAACGATTATTTCTCACAGCTGGTGTTTACAAACTCCGAGGTGATGAAAACCTTGCCGCTCGGCTTGTCGGCGATGGCACAAAGCGCGGAGTTCACGACGAACTACGGCCTGTTGATGGCGGGCGCGCTGCTTGCATCTCTTCCGATGATCGTGGTGTTCCTGAGCTTCCAAAGCTATTTTACTCAGGGAGTCACCATGGGTGCGGTTAAAGGATAAAGGATGTTTTTTATATTCGGATGGCTGTATTACAGCTCATACTACATTCTGCTGGGCGTTTTGGTCACTCTGATGCTCAACCGGATATTAAAAAAACTGTGGCTGCCGCCGCTGATCATCAATGCGATCGCCGTTGTCATACTGATCGCCGTGATCAAGCTCGGCTTGATCGATTCGGAGGCGGCGAGCTTTGCCATGTACTTTAACTATGTTCCGGTGGTGCTCGCGAGCATCATTACAAATGCGACGGTATTTGCAGCAAGAAGGTTGAAAAAATAAATTTAGAGAAGGTATATATGAACAGTAAGGTAGAAAATATAAAGGGAGCGCTGGTGGTATCCTGTCAAGCACTGCCGCATGAGCCTTTGCATTCTCCTTTTATCATGGGGAGAATGGCAAAGGCGGCAGCCGAGGGAGGGGCCATGGGTATCCGTGCGAATACGACGCAGGACATTGAGGAGATCCGAAAGAATACGAACCTGCCGATTATCGGGATCATCAAGAAAAACTATGAAGACTCCGAGGTATATATCACACCGACGATGGCGGAGGTTGACGCTTTGGTCGAATGCGGAGCGGACATTATCGCGCTGCATGCCACCGACGAGCTGAGGCCGGGCGGTGTAACGCTGAAGGAATTTTTCAAGGAAGTAAGAGCAAAGTATCCGGATCAGCTTTTTATGGCGGATTGCTCAACGCTTGAGGAGGCTCTTGAAGCGGACAAAATGGGGTTTGATTTTCTGGG
Source organism: Filifactoraceae bacterium (assembly GCA_041845175.1). Classification (GTDB taxonomy): domain Bacteria; phylum Bacillota; class Clostridia; order Peptostreptococcales; family Filifactoraceae; genus JAUNKE01. Next base: position 12,687 of record JBGZCE010000057.1, on the reverse strand, counting down.
AACGACCTTGGTGGGGTATACAAAGCATAGCCGTGCGCTTCGGATCGAAGCGAGCGATTTTGAGCTGATTCGGGAATTGCTTGCCCAAACGGACAAGCCGGTGATTGCCGAGGGCAATATCGATACGCCGGAAAAGGCAAAGCGGGTGCTGGAGCTCGGATGCTACAGCGTGGTCGTCGGATCCTCGATCACCAGGCCGCAATTGATCACAAAAAAATATGTGGATGCAATCAACGATAGGAGAAAATATGAGTAAGGATTTCAGCGGATTATATTCCGCATTGCTGGTTTCATTTAACCCGGACGGAAGCGTGAATGAACAGGGAACAAGACAAATCGTCCGACACAATATCGACAAAATGAAGGTGGACGGACTGTATGTCGGCGGAAGCACCGGTGAGAACTTTATGCTCGGCACCGACGAAAAAAAGAAGATCTTTAAGATCGCAATGGAGGAGTCCGCGCATCAGGTCAAAATGATTGCGCAGATCGGCTCGCTGAATCTGTATGAGGCGATCGAGCTGGCAAAATATGCGACACAGCTCGGCTACGACGCAATTTCAGCTGTTACGCCGTTTTATTATAAGTTCAGCTTTGAAGAGATCAAGTCCTACTACAATGCGATTTTGGAAAATGTGGACAACAAAATGATCATCTACTCCATTCCTTTCCTGACCGGAGTGAATATGAGTACGGAGCAATTCGGAGAGCTGTTCGAGAATGAAAAAATCATCGGCGTGAAATTTACCGCCGGCGATTTCTTCCTGTTGGAGCGAATCCGAAAGGCATTTCCGGATAAATTGATTTTTGCGGGCTTTGACGAGATGATGCTTCCGGCTGCGGTACTGGGGATCGACGGAGCGATCGGGTCGACCTTCAACATCAACGGCATTCGTGCAAAATCCATTTTGGAAAATGCAAAAGCGGGCAATATTGACAAGGCACGCGAGGATCAACACATCACCAACGATTTTATCGAAGCGGTGCTGAAAAACGGACTGTATCCGTCCTTAAAGACGATGCTGCAGCTTCAGGGAGTCGATGCCGGCTGCAACCGAGCGCCGATGGCAAGTGCAACGCCGGAGCAGAAGAAAAAAGCCGAGGAGATTTACCGTCGTTTTTTCGGATAATCGGTTGAACATACCCAGGCAGGCGTTTCGCCTGCTTTTGGATTCGGAGGGGCTATGAAAAAATATATTGCGATCGATATCGGCGGAACAAGGATCAAGCATGGCTTGATCGATGAAAATGGACAAATTTTGCAAAAGAACGAGCTGGCATCTCAAGCGCATTTGGGCGGTAGCCATTTGGTGACTCTCGTTCACGAGATCATCGCTGACTATCTTGCGCGAGAGACGATCGAAGCCGTTGGCATCTCGACGGCGGGGATGGTCGATCCGGAGAAGGGAGAAATCATTTATTCAGGCAGTCAAATTCCGAATTATATCGGGATCAACTGGAAAGAGAGCATTCGGGATCGCTTCGGATTGCGCTGCGAGGTGGAGAATGATGTCAATTGTGCCGGCCTGTCGGAATATATCATCGGCAGCGGCAAGGATTTTTCGAGCTGCGTCTGTCTGACGATCGGGACGGGGATCGGAGCCTGCATGGTCGTTGAGGGAGAAATCTTTCACGGGGCGCACGGAGCGGCCTTTGAGGTCGGCTATATGAACATGGGAGAAGGAACCTATCAGGAGGTCGCCTCCACGACGGCGCTCGTGCAGGCGGTGGCAAAGCGTCTGAAGCTGCCGCCGCAATCGCTCAACGGGCATTTCATTTTTGAGCGGGCAAAGGCGGGAGATCCGGTTTGTAACGAAGAGATCGATCGGCTGATGGATCACATAGCCTTCGGAATCGCGAACATCTGTTATGTTTCCAACCCCGCGATCGTCATTCTCGGCGGCGGAATTATGGAGCAATCCGAATTTTTGAAACCGAAGCTCCAAAAAGCACTTGAAAAAAATATGCTGGATTATCTGCGTAGCAAGACGGAATTTGCCTTCGCCAAAAACGGAAACACCGCCGGAATGCTCGGAGCATATTATCATCTACGCAGACGGGAGCAAAAGCGATGACCGAAAGCGAAACGGCTGAAAGCAGGCGACAAGCGACAAACAAAGGTGCAAAGGCAAAAGTAAACGAAGCGATACGAAAGAAACGAAGATAGAGAAACAAAAACAAAAGCAACACACAAAAACAGAAATAGACACACAATCACACAAACAAACAACTCCTTTACAAAAATTTTTGGTCGACCCGCTTCTCAGCATTTTGAGAAGCGGGTCGATTTTTATACGCAAAACGGAGCCAAGCACGGAGGATTCTGCACATGAAATGAATGAACAAAGCGCGGACGGATTTTATGCGAAATAAATGAGCAATGTGCGGATGGATTTTTGTGCGCGCTCCCGTGATCGAAATACATAATTCTGATTATTTATTTTTCTGTACGGCAAAATAAAATGAAGATAAGCAAGACAATCAAAAAGCTTTAGGGATGAGCACGAAGGTGCAGTGATCGGAAGACGGTGTGAATGATGGCGGAAAATGATGTTAAAAAAGAACATGAGTTGAAAAAGCAGATCGATCCGGAGGCGTTATCCCGAAAAAATGTCGCGGACGCAATTCTTTTGTCGGAGTTTTTTGCACCGCGCTGAAGGGCAGGGTCGCGCTCGCCACGGGTGCGTAAGGCGGAGCCGAAAACGGCTTGATTTTTTTGTTGCGCAGATCCGATTTTCTTGCGCGGGGATCGCACAAAGGCGGGCGGATATGATATAATTTTTCGTAGCAAAGAAATGGAGGAGAAGCTATGCAAACGACCTTACTGCTTTATATCGTACTGCTGCTGATAGGGATTTTGGTCGGCAAAAAAAGATTGGTCGGAGAACAGGTGTTTCGCTCGATCGAAAAGCTGCAAACGGCGTGTCTGATGTTGCTGCTGTTCGCGATGGGGATCAGCTTGGGGATGAATGATGCGATCCTGAGCTCGCTGGCGACGATCGGCTTCAAGGGCATTCTGTTCGGATTGTCCTCGATCGTTTTCAGCATCGTATTCGTACATATTTTGGGGAAATTTTTGAAGCGAGGTGAGAGTCGATGACGAAGAAGATCCTGATTGCCGTGGCGCTGGGGATCGTCGCGGGCACCTTTTTGCCGGACAGCTTCGAGGCGATCAACGACAATGTGTTGAAACTCGGGCTGTGCGCGCTGTTGTTTTTTGTCGGGATCGATCTCGGAAAGAGCGAGGATCTCGGTGCAAAGATCAAAAAGCTCGGCTTCAAGAGCCTGCTCGTGCCGGTAGCGGTCGGCGCAGGCAGTATTGTCGGCGGCATCGTCGTGGCGCTGCTGCTCGGCTATCGCTGGAATGAAGGTGCGGCGATCGCATCGGGCTTCGGCTGGTATTCGCTTGCGCCGGTACTGATTTCGCCGTATTCCTCGGAGCTGAGCGCCATCACCTTTTTGGCAAATGTGACGCGCGAGCTCGTTGCCGTCGTGTCCGTTCCGCTGATTGCGAAGAAGATCGGATTTTTGGAGGCGATCGCGCCGACGGGAGCGACCGGGATGGATACGCTGCTCCCGATCGTGTCGAAGGAGACCGACGCGACGACCGCTATCATCTGCTTTATCAGCGGAGCGACGCTGTCCTTTCTCGTCCCGTTTCTGGTATCCTTTTTTATCGCCCTGTGATCGCGCGGCATTGCAGGGCGACATCCGGTATTCGCTTGCGGGTGTGTGAAGAAATTATTCGCCGCGTGGGAATAAAAATAAAAAATTCTATGGATTTGTTTTTGTAATATGCTATAATTATATTAAAATTTTTATTGGGAATATATTTCAAGACTTTTATTCAAAATTCGATTTTTTACGAGAGGGGAAAGATATGCTCGGAGAAAAGATTAGAAACACGAGAAAAAGCAAGGGGCTCAAATTGGGAGATTTGGCGGAGATCACACAGCTTTCGTCAAGCTATATCTCGCAGCTCGAGCGCGGGCTGATCGAACCGTCACTGACCTCGCTTCGCAAAATTTCCAATGCGCTCAACATTCCGATCTATTTGTTGATGGACGATATCAAAAAGGATAATCCGGTGGTGCGCAAGGATGAGCGGGTCAAGATGTTTTTTCCGAACTCGGCGGTTTCGTATGAATTGATGACCTCCATCGAAAACGGAGAAAAGCACGGCACCAAGATGCTTGCCGCAAAATTCAGCATTCGTCCGCAATCGACCGATATGGATGATTTTACGATCCACGATGCGGAGGAAATTCTGGTGCTGGCAAAGGGAACGATCGAGGTGACCATGGGCAATGATGTGCACATACTGCATCCGGGCGACACCATCTATATCATGAGCAATATTCCTCACAAAATTTCAAATATCGGGGAAAGCTTTGCCGAGGGCTATTATATCGTAACGCCGCCAAGCATAAAAAATTTGTAATACATATTTTGAATTGACGGACTGTGTGTGCACAGTCCATTTCTTTGCAAAGCGGTGCTGTTTATTGTATGAAACGGAGAGTTACAGGGATTTCAAAGGAGCTTTATGAATATCACGGAAATATTGAAGAAAGAATTTAATTTGCGAAGCAATCAGGTGGAGAATGCGATCGCGCTGATCGATGAAGGCAAAACGATCCCGTTTATCGCGCGATACCGAAAGGAGCAGACGGGCGAGATGTCGGACGAGATCCTGCGAGATTTTTTCGATCGACTCAAGTATCTGCGCAATCTGCTCGACCGCAAGGAGGCGATCCTGAAGTCAATCGAGGAGCAGGGAAAGCTGACGGAGGAGCTGCGGCTTGCGATCGATCAGGTGCAAACGATGGTCGAGCTGGAGGATATTTACGAGCCGTACAGGAAAAAGAAAAAAACGCGCGCCTCCGTTGCGATCGAGAAGGGGCTCGAGCCGCTGGCAACGGTCCTTCTGCTCGGCAACGAGGATGTGTATGAAAAGGCGGCAAGCTATCTGAACGAGGAGATTGGGGTTCACAGCGTGGAGGAAGCGGTTCAGGGCGCTTGTGATATTCTGGCGCAGATGATCGCGGAGGATTTTGAACTCAAAAAAATCGTGCGCGATGTTGATTTTGAACACGCGAGGATCGAGACGACGCTCAAAAAGGGCGCGGAGGAGCTCGAAAACGCAAAAACCTATCAGATGTATTTCGAGTTTTCGGAGAAGGTCAAGGGCTTGGCGCCGTATCGGACGCTGGCGATCGACCGCGGCGAGCGCGAGGACATTCTGAAGGTGAAGATCAGCCATCCGGAGGAGACGATCACAGGGCTCGTTTCGGAAAAATATATCCGCACCGATCGGCATCGCGAGCTGATGAGCGCCGTGATCGACGATGCGCTCAAAAGGCTCCTCCTGCCGTCGCTGGAGCGGGAGATCCGCTCGGAGCTTACGGAGCAGGCGGGTGAACGAGCGATCTCGGTTTTCGGGAAAAATCTCTCCAAGCTGCTGATGCAAAGTCCGATCCAAAACAAGGTGGTGCTTGGCTGGGATCCGGCGTTTCGTACCGGCTGCAAGATCGCGGTGGTGGATGATACCGGCAAGCTGCTCGCGACCACGACGGTCTATCCGACGATGCCGCAAAACAAGGTGCAGGAAACAAAGCGGGAGATTCTTTCGCTGATTCGAAAATACAACATTGATCTGATCGCCATCGGAAACGGCACCGCATCCAGAGAATCCGAAAAGATCGTCGCAGACATCATCAAGGATGCACCGCATGAGGTCAAATATCTGATCGTCAGCGAGGCGGGCGCGTCCGTTTACTCCGCGTCCAAATTGGGGACCGAGGAATTTCCGGAGCTCAATGTATCGCTGCGAGGAGCGGTCTCGATCGCCCGGCGCGTGATCGACCCGTTGGCGGAGCTGGTCAAGATCGATCCGGAGCATATCGGAGTCGGGCAATATCAGCACGATGTCAACCAGGGCCGATTGAAGGAAGCGCTGGGCGGCGTTGTGGAGGCGAGCGTAAACAGCGTGGGCGTGGATCTGAACACCGCGTCGGTCGCGCTGCTCAGCCATGTATCCGGCATCAGTCCGTCGCTTGCAAAAAATATCATCGAATATCGCGAGAGCGTCGGAAAGTTCAAAAACCGAAAGGAGCTGCTCAAGGTCAAGCGGCTCGGCGCAAGTGCGTTTGAACAATCCGCAGGCTTTTTGCGGATCAAAGAGTCGGATGAGGTGCTGGATAATACCGCCGTCCATCCGGAAAGCTATGACAAGGCAAAGGCGCTCATGAACGAGGTGGGCATCTCGGCGCGCGATCTGGCGGATGCCGGAGCGGAAACGATCAAAAAGCTTGAAGCCGTCAAGGTGAAGGAGCTTGCCGAAAAGCTCGACATCGGCGTGCCGACGCTGCGGGATATCCTGACCGAGATCAAAAAGCCGGGCCGCGATGTGCGTGAGAGCATCCATCCGGTCATGCTGAAGTCGGATGTGCTGGATATGGACGATCTGAGCATCGGGATGAAGCTGGAGGGAACCGTTCGGAATGTGGTGGACTTCGGCGCATTTGTCGATATCGGACTGAAAAATGACGGCTTGGTGCATATTTCCAAGCTGAGCAAGCGATATGTCAAAAATCCGCTCGATGTGATCTCCGTCGGCGACATCGTCAAGGTGACCGTGATTGGGATCGACAAGGAGCGCGGGAAGATCCAGCTGTCGATGGTGGAGGATTAACGAAAGAGCCGATTGCCGCGTATGCTCGAATGACGGCAGGAAGCTTGCCGAGCGAGTCGGCGGGGCAGTCGATACGACGGCAAAGGGCGGCGGATTCGCCGCAGGCACAAGGATGGGAAAAGCGTTTATTCACAAAAGGGGAACGAAGCACAGCGCTTGATCCGAGGACAGCGAAAAAATCGGCGAAGCGAAATTTGTTATACAAAAACGGAGCATATCCGAAGAAAGGAGTTCTTATGAGAAGAAAGGATCGGGAAATGGATCGTTCCTTCGGGCTTGAGGTGATCGATCGCGCGCAGTACGGTGTATTGAATCTGGTCGATGAGGACGGCAAGGCGTACGGTGTGCCGCTGTCGATCGCGCGAGACGGCGAGGTATTGTATTTTCACTCGGCAAAATCGGGCAAGAAGGTCGATCTGATCAAGGACGGCTCACAGGTTCATCTCACCTTTGTCGGCAAAAGTCAGGTGCCGGATCTGATAACGCCGGAGGAAGTGGCAAGGCTCGTGGAGCTGAAGGAAGGCTACAATGTGCTGACCACCAAGCTGTTCACCACCGAATTCGAATCCGCGATGGTAACGGGCACCATTCGATCGGTCGAATCGCAGGAGGAAAAAACGCGCGGGCTCAGAGTAATCTGCGAAAAATATACGCCGCAATGGATGCAATACTTTGAACGGGCTTTGGACGACGGGCTCAAGGTCACTGCCATCTATGCGATCGACATGGGCGAAGTGACCGCCAAGCGCAAGAAATTCGATGCAAACGGCGAAGAATTGAAATGGCAGCGCATGGAATAGAAAACGATGATAAATATGATTTGTTAGCGCCTTGAAAAACCGCGCGCGTATGTTCGCGGACGATCTTCAATTTGCACCGGCGATGCGGACTCGGTTTTGTCAGGATCATGGCTCTGCTCACTCGTATATTCGTGGATGATTTTGAATCTGTGTCGGCGATACGGACTCGGCTATAGCAGGATCACGGCTTTGCTCGGTCGCGTATGTTCGCGGACGATCTTTCAGCCGCCGCGCCCTCAAAAGGTTTTGACTTGTCGATTCGGGGAATATATAAACGGAAATGAAAAATCCGAACCGAAGGATCGATCAGAAATGAGGGAAAAATGAAGAAGGAATTGAATTATTTTACGATAGACGGCGAGCTTGGCTGGAACCAAAGCCGCTTTCGCGATCCGATGATGTATTTTGGCGGCTGCGCGGCGGTGACGGCATGTGATTTGTGCGTATGGATGGCGAGAGAGAAGGGGATCGAGCGTGTGTATCCTTTTCAAAGCGATCCGGTCGAGCGGGAGGAATACCGCAGCTTTTCCAAAAGGATGAAGCCGTATCTGCGACCGCGCTTTTCGGGGATCGACAGTTTGGAAATCTACTTGGACGGCATCTCGAAATTTTGGCGAGAGATCGGCGAGAGTCGATTGTATGCGGAGGGTCTGCACGGGAGCATGCCCTTTGAAGAAGCGAAAAGGATGGTCCTGGAGCAGATCGATGCGGAGATTCTCGTGCCATGTCTTCTGCTGCACCATAAGAACGGCGCGTTTTCGAATCTCCAGTGGCACTGGTTCAATTTGGCAGGCTACAAGGAGATGAACGGCGAGTTCTATGTGAAGGCGGTAACCTATGGGCATTCTCGCTGGCTGAAGCTGCGCGAGCTGTGGGATACCGGCTATGAAAAAAAGGGCGGCTTGATCCGCGTGACCGTGCGTTAAGCGCCGTATGGCAAAAACAAAAACTGCCGAAAATTAAATTTGAAATAACAAAAGGATGTCTCGTTGTGTGAACGAAGCTCCTCCGTCAGATCGTCAGTCTGATTTTTGGAGGCCGGTTCATAAAAGACATCCTTTTTGTATATCGAAATACAGTATATAAACATCAGCTGCGGTTATTCGCAGCGCCGCCGGATGGTTGGTCTCTATCCAAACAAATGATCGATCATCGGTCGATCGTTGCACACGGCACGTAAGGCTGCGTAAACACAAAACCTTATTCCTTTTTGAAAGCCATGTTGCCATACGGCGCTTGCCCGCCCCCCGCTGTGCGGTCGGACAGCATGCTTCATCTACTGATCGACAAATTCCGCGCCGCGCTCGTCCAGGATCTCCAGACTGCTGACGGTGAGATACAGATTGGTAAACATACCGTCCTGTACGATGGATGGCGTTCCCTTTACGCGGATCCAGTCATCGTGTACGGGCATTTCGCCGTCATATTTGAGCAGAAAGCCTGCCCAGCCGTCATTTCCACAGCAGCCGGGTGCTTGACGGTAAACGGACGGGATGACCATTTCGCCGTCGGAGTTCGGATACATGGCGAACATCCCCTCGACCACAAGCGTCTTGCCCTCGTAATCCGTAATATTGAAATACACATCCTCGATTTGTGCGATAAACATTTTTTCGCGGATCAGGATCTCGCCCTCCGCCGTTTCCTCCACGGTCGGCTTGTCGGGGATCGTTCCCTTTTCGATCGCGGCGGGCGTTTGGACATTGCCGCTCGTCGCCTCGGCGGTATCGGCGCTTTGGCTCGAAGCGCAGCCGGTCATAAGCAACAGGCTGATAACGATAATGGAAGCGGATAAAATTTTTGTCATGGTTTTGCCTCGCAATCTGCCGATGAGGAAAAAGACCAGAAACACAAACAGATTTACCATCACCACACTGGCACCCGCCGGAGTGGCGAATTGATAGGAAATGGTGATTCCGACCAAAAAACAGAAGGCGGAGATGATCGCGGAGCTGATCACGACGGAACGAAAATTCTTGAATACGCGCATGGCGCTCAAGGAAGGGAATATAATCAGCGAAGAAATGAGCAACGCGCCCATCATCCGCATTCCCAGCACGATGGTTACCGCCGTAAGCAATGCGATCAGCATATTGTATCTGTTTGCACGGATCCCGGTCGCCTTCGAAAAGGTTTCGTCAAAGGTCACTGCAAAAATTCGATTGTAAAAGAAAATGAATAAGAACACGACAACGAAACTCAGCACGATGCTCAGATTGACATCGTTGTTGCTCATTGCCAAAATGCTTCCGAACATAAAGTTGCACACATCGGTGCTGATGCCTGTCGTCAGCGATACGATCATCACACCGCCTGCGAGTGAGGCGGTGGAGATGATCGCGATTGCGGAATCGCCTTTTATTTTACTGTTCTCGCTGATCTTCAAAAGAAGAAAGGCGGCGAGAACGACAACAGGGATCGAAACCTTGAGCGGAGCGATATTAAATGCCAAAGCCACGGACAAAGCGCCGAAGCCGACATTGGACAGTCCTTCTCCGATCATGGAGTACCGCTTCAGAACGAGCGATACGCCGAGAAGAGAAGCGCAAAGCGAGACTAACAGCCCGACGATAATCGCCTTCACCATGAAGGGATAGCTGAGCATTTCTCCGAACAAATCGATCATAAATCACCTACGAAAGAGCGGCCTTCAATGTTTCCACATTTCTTGCCATTAACGAGAGATAGGTTTCGCCTGCATCGAAATCTTCTTTGGACAGATTGTGACAGCTGTGGAATTCCGCAGTCTGTGCGCCGGCCGCATCCGCGACGGCATCGGCGATTTTGTGCGTCGAAAGCTCGATGTAAAGCACATACGGGATTTGCTCCGCCTTGACCTTGTCGATCAGAAAGGCAACGGTTGCGGCGGAGGCGTCGCTTTGCGTGCTGCATCCGACAAAGGCGGCAAAATAGGTCAAGCCGTATTCATGCGCAAAGTATCGAAGCGGGAAACGGTCGCCGAATACCAGCGTGGTTCGTGCGCCGCCGGCAACGATCTCCTTGAACTGGCTGTCCAGTGCGCTCAATTTTTCTTTGTATGCGTTGAGATTGTCAACATAGGTCTGTGCGTTTGCAGGATCGAGCAACGAAAGCTTCGCCGTGATCGCCTCCGAGATCAGGATTGCGTTTTTCGGCGATGTCCAGACATGCTCATCCATAACATCCTCATGCGTATGTGCGCCTTCCTCATGATCGTGATCGGCCTCTTCCTCCGTATGGTCGGCATCCTCCTCGGCATGATCCGCATCCTCGGCGTGCTCATGTTCCTCTTCCTCCATACCCTCCACGATTTCTTCGCTGAGCAGCGGGACCGCATCCATCATTTTCAAGGTTTGGGGAGCGTCATTGCCCATCGACTCCAAAATACCGTCCACCCAGGTATCGCTCTCGCCGCCGTTATAGATGAACAGATCGGCATTTTGGATTTTGATGATGTCCTGAGGGCTCGGCTCAAAAGAATGCGTCTCCGCGCCCGGCGGCAGCAGCATGCTGATCTCGGCATGCTCGCCCGCAATCTCGCGGGTAAAGTCGTAAGGCGGGAAGATCGTTGTCACGATCGACAATTTTTCCTCCGTGACGACCGGATTTTCCGTCTCGGTCGAGGTTTGAGGCGCGCAAGCGACCGCGCTTGCTGCGATCATTGCAAAAGCTGTAAACAATAGTATTATTTTTTTTCATTTTTCCTCCTGAATTTTGTAAATAGTTTGTTGATGCAGGAGGAATTTTAATCATCCAGCCGAACCTTTCGAGAAACCAAGGTGTGTGCGACCGGGCGAGTTCCCTCGCTCGACAAAAGAGCGCAAACGAAGACCAAGCCGAACAGCAAAATGCCGACATCGTCTCGCGAACCCGAAAAGTCGATCGGTTGGCAGGATCTGTAAATTTCCAGACAGGCGGAGCATCCGTGCGCGGAGCATTGATGAACCGAATGAGCGGATACGGCAATGCTGTTTTTCAGCAAAACGAGCGCTAAGCAAATGCAAAGCAAGAGCGCGAGGCTTTTTTTCTTTTGCGACATAGGATCCTCCTTCCTGTGATATTGAACCCAGTATAAAGCAGTATGACGCTTTCGTCAACTAATATTCATCCAAAAAGGAATGGGTTTTCCCGTTCCTTTGCCAGCCGATGCAGGCGTCCAGATTGATGTTTTCAAGCGCCTTGAAGATGGATTTTTCGACCGTGGGATTCGTTTTTTTGAGTTCCTCGATCAGCTCCTTGATCTCGTAGCGTGTGGACGCGATCTTTTTTGCGGCGACGGTGCAGCCGCAGTTCATCGCCAAGATCCCGCTCGCGCGCGTATAACGCCGGATCGCTTCCTCGCGAATATAAAAAAGCGGACGAATGATCTGCATTCGGAAATTTTGCGATTTCAGCTTGGGCATCATCGTTTTGACCGAGCCGGCGTATAAAATATTCAGCATCGTGGTTTCGATGACATCGTCATAATGATGGCCGAGCGACAGCTTGTTGCAGCCCAGCTCCTCCGCTTTGGCATACAGTGAGCCGCGGCGCATTTTCGCACACAGATAGCAGGGCGAATCGGCGGCGATCTTTTCGGCTACCTCAAAAATATCCGTCCGGAACATCTCAACGGGGATTTGCAAATGCTCGCAATTCAGAAGCAGCTGCTTTTTATTTTGTTCATGGAAGCCGGGATCCATGGCGATAAATTTCAGCTCGAACGAAACCGGGCTGTGTCGTTGAAGCTCCTTGAGCAGCATCGCCATCACCAGAGAATCCTTTCCGCCGGAGACCGCTACGGCGATGACATCGCCTTCCTGAATCAGCTGATAATTTCGGACCGCCCGCATAAACGGAGTCCAAAGCTCTTTTCGATATTTTTTAATGATGCTTCGCTCGATGTCCTTCAACGGTAAGAGCTCGCCGTCGGGGATCATCAGCTCGCATCCTTTTCCCTGTAATTTCATAATATCCTTTCGGTCAAGAATGTGTTATAGTATGATTATACCTCAAAAAGCCGCGACAGGCAATTTTAATAAGCGTCGATCGAAAGCATTTAGAGAATCGGCTGCACGGGTATACAAATTGAAATTCAAAAGAAAAAGGAGAATTTATGAAAACATTTGCGATATTGGTAATGATTTTGTTGGCGATCCAGGCGGTGCTAACCTATCGTCAGCTCAAAAATTTCAAAATGAATGCGGATCAGCTCCGCAGGATCGGAAGAACGGG
>JBGZCE010000056.1:0-7502 GCA_041845175.1 Filifactoraceae bacterium | reverse complement strand
GCGCCCGTTATCCGATTTCAGGTCGCTTTCACGGAATCTGCCGTCCGCTCTACGCCTTTATGCAAGCTCGCGGCTCGGCATCTTCGTGCAGGCTCGGTTTATCGTCCGCATCCCGCGCATCATGCTCATCTCACGAAGCGCTGCGGTCAAGCCCTTTGTTCACAAACTCTCTGCTCGGCGTCTTCGTGCAGGCTCGATCATTATCCACATCTCGTCCCTGCGCTTTATCTCTCACAACGCCGTGCGTACAAACTATCCGCTCGTACGCTCGCCGGCTCTGCGCCTTAGCGATCCGCAAGCGGCCGGCATATTTTCCATTTGCTTCTTAGAACAGTATATCAAATCCGTCCGCATTTTGATAGTTTTTTCTGCAAAGAGCGCTCCATCGCAGTTGCAAACAAAAAATCCGCCGAAGCGGATTTTTTGTTTGCTCTATTCTTATCCCCGAGTGTCCTTCGGCGAATTTTTTGTGTACTTTAATTCTTATCGTCGAATATTCTCGACGAACTTTTTCTTTCAGCGATTCGTGATCGTCCAAAGCGATCGCTCCCGCCGCGAAGCCTGTTCATCCGAAACTTCTTTTCAGACAAGCTTCGTGTACAAGCTTCACAAGCTCGTTCGCGCTCCGAGCGTCTTCGATCCGGCGCCCGATGCTGCAAGATGATCCTATTTTTCGATCATGTTCAAAAGGATCCCGCCGTATCTTACGAAGATCGGTGCAAACACAACCGCAACGATCGTCATCAGCTTGATCAAAATGTTGATGGACGGTCCGGAAGTGTCCTTGAACGGATCTCCCACCGTATCTCCGACTACCGCCGCTTTGTGCGGTTCGGAGCCTTTTCCGCCGTGCGCGCCGCTCTCGATATATTTTTTCGCATTATCCCATGCTCCGCCGGCATTGGACATCATGATCGCCATCAGAACGCCGGATACCAGCGATCCACCAAGCAATCCGCCAAGCGCCTCGACTCCGAGCAGCAAGCCTACCGCCAGCGGACTTGCTACCGCCAGCACACCCGGAATGACCATTTCCTTCAATGCCGCCGAAGTTGAAATGTCAACACATTTCGCATAGTCCGGCTTCGCTTTTCCTTCCATGATGCCCGGGATCTCCTTGAACTGTCTTCTGACCTCTTCAATCATTTGGAACGCCGCTTTTCCTACCGCCTGCATCGTGATCGCGGAGAACAGGAATGGAAGCATCCCGCCGACAAGCATTCCGACGATTACCGCCGGCTTTGTGATGGAGATCTCCGTCAAACCGGTCACCGCCGTGTACGAAGCGAACAGCGCAAGCGCCGTCAGTGCCGCAGATCCGATCGCAAAGCCTTTTCCGATCGCCGCAGTTGTATTTCCTACCGAGTCCAGCTTGTCGGTGATCTCTCTGACCGAGCCCGGAAGCTCCGACATTTCGGCAATACCGCCCGCGTTATCCGCAATCGGTCCGTATGCGTCGACCGCGATCGTCATACCGCCCGTCGCGAGCATTCCTACCGCCGCCAGCGCAATTCCGTACAGTCCGCCTGCCCAGTATGCACCGAGGATACCGACACAGATCAGAAGCACCGGTACCGCAGTGGACTCCATACCGACTGCCAAGCCCGAAATAATCGTTGTTGCCGGGCCAGTTTCCGATTGATCCGCAATTTTCTTAACATGTTTATAGTCTGAGGAAGTGTAAACCTCCGTAATCTGTCCGATCAATGTTCCGACGACCAATCCGAATACGATGGACCAGAAGCCCGACAGGTTGCCCAAAAATGCTCTTGACAAAAGGAATGCTCCGACGATCGTGATCGCTCCGGATACATAGGTTCCCATTTTCAGCGCCTTGCCCGGATCTTTTCCGTCGCCGCCTTTAACAAAGAAGGTTCCGATGATCGACGAAGCCACGCCGACTGCCGCTACAAGCAACGGGAAAAGCACGCCGTTTTCGCCGTATGGCATTCCCTGTACATTAACTGCAACGATCCCGAGCGTCACCGCACCGATGATCGATCCGACATACGATTCAAAAAGGTCCGCGCCCATTCCGGCAACATCGCCGACATTGTCGCCGACATTATCCGCGATAACCGCCGGGTTACGAGGATCGTCCTCCGGGATCCCCGCCTCGACCTTTCCGACAAGATCCGCGCCGACATCCGCCGCCTTGGTATAGATCCCGCCGCCGACACGACCGAACAGAGCAAGCGACGATGCCCCAAGTCCGAAGCCGGTCAGAATGGTTGCCGCTTCCATCAGGTCCTTACCGAGTGCGGAGGTCAATACGATGTATACGATGCCCAAGCCGAGAACGCCCAAGCCCACAACGCACATTCCCATGACCGCTCCGCCGGAAAATGCTACCGAAAGCGCCTGGTTCATGCCGCCTTCCCGCGCCGCATTCGCCGTCCGAACATTCGCCTTGGTCGCCACCTTCATGCCGAAGAAGCCCGCCAATGTAGAAAATACCGCGCCCACAACAAAGCTGACCGCCGTCGCCAGATTGATCCCGAGCGCAAGCACCGCAAAAAGTGCCACGATAAAGATGACCAGAGCCTTGTACTCTCTCATCAAAAATGCCATTGCTCCCTCTTCGATATACGAAGCAATCTCCTGCATTCTCTCCGTTCCCGGCTGCACCTTGTTGATTTTGCCTGCAAGCATCCACGCAAAAACCAAGGCGCCGATGCCGACGACCGGAGCCACATACATAATTGTGTTCATTTTAGATGAATCCTCCTAATAAATTATAATATTGCTACCAATACGATCGACAAAATAATGAATAAGCCGCCCAAAACCGCAGTGACCTTCTTATAGATCGAATCCGCTCCGCGGGATTGATTCCCGGCTAATTGATCGGAGGCTCCCGAAAGGACTCCGAGTCCCCCTTTATTATCCGATTGAAGCAATACCACAATGATCAAAAGGATACTGACAATGATTTCAGAAACCAACAGAAATGTTTTCACTTTGCACCTCCCACTCATAAAATTACCATAATATTTTATCACGAGTTTTAAGTATTGTAAACAACAAAATTTCAGCTTTTCCAGTCGGTCTGTCTTTGTCGACGCCCTCGGAGCACCGACCTCGGGAGCCCGAAGCTCATCGCACGACGCGGCGAAAAATTCCCCCGTTGTTCGCTCCGTCCCTGCTCCAAAAACTTTCTCCGCTATCCGCTCCGACCCTGTTCCGATCGCCAACTCAAACGATCTTCTCCGCGGCTGAATACGGCTCGAGCGTTCTTCTCCGTGCGCTCGCTGCTTTTGTCTTTTGCGATCCCTTTACGGCTTGCGCACAGCGAAAAAATCCCCTGTTCCTCATTTCGCCGCTTCGCCCGTGTACGACTGAGCGCTCTTTTCTGTGCGCTCGTTACCTTCATCTTCTGAGATTGTCCATTTACGGCTCGCGCGCAGCAGAAGCTTGCCTGTTCCTCTTTTCGCCGCTGCGGCGCGGATTTTTTTGCAAAACGAAAAGGAGAGTCGCCTCTCCCTTTCGTTTTCGGATTCTTATGTCGTATTTATTGTCAATTAAAGCGGTAAGCTTCGTTTAAGCGGTTGCGAAGCCTTCCTTTTTGATCAGTTCGATCGCGGCGTCCACCTTGGTTTCGTTTACGAGAATGATCGGTCCGGTGCAGCCCATTCCGCTCTCCGCGTAGATTCCGTTTTTCCAAAGCATATTGACCGCGTCGTCCAGATCCATAATATCCACGCCCGAGATCTGTCCCGTCACGACCTCCTTCGGAGGTGCGACGACAGTCTCTGTCGATGCGGCGGATTCCTTCTTCGCATTGTTTTTGTCGATGATTTTTGTCCAGTTGATTTTGTTCAGCTTGTCATATTCTTCCGCCGCGATTTTGTTGATCTCTCCCTGCGCGATGTCGAAGGCATACTTGAGTGCATTGGCAATGACCGGCGCGCCCGATGCTCTGGAGATGATCAGAATGTTTCGGTTGAAGCCTTCGCCAATCCCCGGCCCGTAGCCGTAGCCTGCCACTTCGTATTCGCCGCCGGAGCTGAAGGACGAGAAGAGCTTCATGAGTACATTCCCGGTCAGTGAATCGGTTACCATGACATCCGGCGTTCCGAGAAGAAGATCATTCCCTCTCATAACCGTTCCGCCGTCCGAGCGCTTGGATTCGGTGAAGCAAATGTCGTAGCCCGCAGCCTGAATCTCCTTGAGGATTTTTTCAACGGTTCTTGCACCGTCAAGATTCAATATCCCTACGGTCGGTTTCCTGATCCCGATCGCTTTTGCGGAAATGATGCCGCCGATCGCATTTTTCACCATCGCTTCGATTCGGTTGGTGGAGGATGTTCCGGTCGTCGTTGCGATGATCAGCTCCTTCCCTTTTGCCGGAGTGATCACTCTTCCGACGGTCGAAACGCCGATCGGGAAGTTGTAGTGCATCGTTACGCAGGCGGAAATTTCGCCCGAGTCCAATTTTTCTTCCATGATCCGATACATTTCGTCTTCACATTCCGTTTCGTAGGTGAAAAGTCCGGTATCATTTTTTCTTCCGATCAGTGCGATGTCCAGATTCGGATACAGCTTTTTCGCAAGCAAAGCGCCCTCCAGAAGCGTTCCTTCTCCGTGCTCACTGCCGAGCGTTGTCAGCGCTACTCTTTTCGGCGAAGAAAAGGATCCGCTTTCGATCGCATTGGCAATATCTTCAAACACCTTCGCTATTGTGTTATTCATTGAAACCTCCTATTCAGCAAGGCTTGCAGCAAGCTTTCTCATTGCTTCGGCAATCATTTGCTTGATTTGCCCTTCATCAACGCCCGCAGTTTCTTTCTCGATCCCTTTGTTTGCTTCAAGCACATAGGAAACACCGTCAAACAGGTTGGTCATTCGTCCGAGGAACAACGAGCCTTTTCCGACGATCATTACGCGGTTGTAGGTGCCATCCTTCATTTTGTCGATCGCATAGCCCACAAACGGAACGCCGGACGGAATATGTCCTTGTGTCGGAGCAAAGCCGAAGGTTCCGTATTTTTGTGCGAAGGTCGCAAGATCCGCTTTTTCAAGCTCGCCTCTTTTTACGCCCAGCGCTGCGATCATTTTGTAGTTCGCATCCGGTACATCGCCCGCTCCCGCCAGCTTCGTAATATCCGGATTCTGCATTTCGACCGAATATTTGTCGATGTCCGTGATCTTGATGTTTCCGTTTTCAAGCGGCTGTGTGATGAGCGCCGTCATGACCGCCTGCGGCGAGGATCCCGTTCCCACCGTGTGTCGTCCGACAAGGTCGGTGTTGAGGTATGGCGATACACCGTCATCCTCGGATACCAATACCGCAAATCCACCGAGCACATCCTCAAGCACCGGCGCGCCTTTTTTGATATGGTCTTTTGCGTTCATGCCGAGCTTGGCAGTTGCTCCGCCCGCTACAACGACCACATTCTTATACACGCCTGCTTTTACCAATGATGCTGCGGAAATGATCGCGTGAGTCGGCGCCGCACAGAAGCCGCGCAGGTCGGAGCCTGTTGCGTTCACGAATCCCGAGCATTCGGCGATCGCTTTCGCAAAATTTCCGCCGCCGCGCTGATTCATATCGCCGCAAGCCTCTTCGGAGCATTCGATCACATAATCCACGATCGCCGGATCGATGCCGCTCGATTTGACCAAATGTCTCGCCGCAAGAACACCGGAGGCCTTCACGACCAGATTCTCGAACATAACATGGGCGTTAAGGTTGCTATCCACATCATGCGCTCTCTTGACGCATCCGACCAGTTTGCCTTCGTGCTCGATCGGCTCGGAATGCTCTTCCGATACCAATTTCTCGATCAATTCCTGATCTTCTCCCTCTTTCAGCGCTGCAACATCCTGCTCCGTGAAGATCGGATCGTTTTTGATGACCTCTGTCGCCTTCGCCGTAAAATCCTTGCTCAATTTTACAAGATCGAATGCGTCCACCGCCTTCATCATCGCGATAAATTCCAGCTGCGGCTGGATCTCGCCGAATTTTCCGTAGCGGGATGCACCCTCGACCTTTTTGTCATACCATGGCTGAGCGTACTGCGCCAGATCATCCGGGAAGAGGTTCCCGATGTAGGATTGGTTCGGCGGATAAGCAACGACATCCTCATAGCTTCTGAAATTATTTTTGACTTCCTTCAAAAAGTCAGAGTCCGGATTGGTTTTCAGCTCGGTCTGCGTAGTCGTTCCGTTGTTGTAAATCATATCCGGCGTGTGCACGAGCACATAGCTCGCACTTTTGATTACCGCTTTTGACATAAATCGTCCTCCTGAATTTTATTTTTTTAAAGGTAGACGGGCATAAGCCCATCTACCTCAAAATTAGTCTTCAAATACTGTCTGTGTGTGAACTTCCGTTTCAAGTGCTTTAAGCGCTTTTTCAACAAGTTTCTTTCTCAAGCTGTATTCTTCCTTCGCATCGAGCGCCGGATTTCCGAGCGGATGCGGAATCGCGATCGTAGGAATGATTCTGTTTGCTCCTACCGTTAGAGAAATCGGTACTACCGTACACATGTGTACTACCGGAATGCCCGCTCTCTCGATCTCCTTGACCATCGTTGCCCCGCAACGAGTACAGGTACCTCAGGTCGAGGTGAGGATGACGGCATCCACTTTGTTCGCCAACAGATCTTCCGCGATTTCAGCCGCAAATTTTTTCGCATTGGCAACCGCAGTTCCGTTTCCGACCGTTGTATAGAAATAATCGTGAAGCTTTCCGATCTTTCCTTCCTTCTCAAAGGCTCTGAGGACATCCACCGGGATAACTCGGTCGGAATCCAGATTCGCATAGACCGGGTCGTATCCGCCGTGAGCCGTTTCGTGATCCGCCTCTGTCAGATCGTCGAACTTGGAAATATCATATTTTCCGTATTTTTGAGCGGAGGAGGATTCGATCCTGTCCGGATTTCCTTTCGGAACGGTTCCGCCGGATGTCACGATCGCGATTTTTGCTTTCGTGATATCCGCTACCGGCTGATTCGGAGCTACCCGGTCGAATGCAGGCATCGGATACTCGGTTGTAAATGCCTCGCCCTTGAGCTTCGCAACGAGCATCTTGACCGCTCTTGTTGCACCTCTTTCCTCTGCGAACATGTTTACACGAACGCCGCGCTCGATATAGCCTTCTTCCGCAGGAGTTCCGATCGGCTCGCCGCTCAAAACCTTTTGAGCAAATTTTCCGATCGCCGGAAGCGCTTTTCTCATGCCTGCCGCGGAGTTTGCGGTTTGAACGATATAGAGTTCTTTTCGGAATACATCGACACCCGGATTTTCTTCATACATTGCCGTGATAACAGGAATGTTCAGCTCCGCCTTGACCTTGGTGCAAACCGTACCGCAAGCCATTCCGTATCGTCCGGCATTGAACGCCGGTCCCGCGATCAAAAGCTCCGGCTGCTCCGCTTTAATAAGCGAGAGTACTCTTTCCGTTGCCGTTTCAAGATTTTCATTAAAGTATGAGTCTCCGCACACAATCGTCGCTACGATCTCGGCATTTTCTCCGAGACTTGCTTGCAGCTGTTGGC
>JBGZCE010000055.1:0-3663 GCA_041845175.1 Filifactoraceae bacterium | reverse complement strand
GTATAAGGATAATATGAGGATAGCCTTTCTTGTTTCATCGCTTCCGATGAAGTCGGCAGCAAGGCGAAAGCATAGGCAGACAGAGAACGGGCTTTGAAGTTCGGCGCATCGTTTTCGGTGCCGGTAAGAGGCAAAAGGATAGGGAGATTATGAGTATAACGACGATATTATTTGATTTGGACGGAACCCTGCTTCCGATGGATCAGGATGAATTTGTAAAGGGCTACTTCGGCTTGCTTGCAAAAAAGCTTGCGCCGCACGGCTACGACCCGAATCAGCTGGTCAAGTCGATTTGGGACGCGACCTCCAAAATGATTACCAACGACGGAAGCAGAACCAACGAAGCCGCGTTCTGGGCGCGCTTCTCGGAGCTGTACGGTGAAAAGGTGAAGGAAGAGATGCACCTGTTCGAGGATTTTTACAGCGAGGATTTCAAAAATGCCAAGCTCTTTTGCAGGATCGAGCCGAAGGCGGCAGAGCTTGTGCGATGGGCAAAGTCCGAGGGCTTTCGCGTGGCGCTGGCGACCAATCCGATCTTTCCGGAGATCGCCACAAGACAGCGCATTCAGTGGACGGGACTGGAGCCGGAGGAATTCGAGCTCTATACGACCTACGAAAATTCAAGCTACAGCAAGCCGAATCCCGATTATTTCCGCGAGGTGACGGCTCGGCTCGGCGTACAGCCGTCGGAATGCCTGATGGTCGGCAATGACGCGACGGAGGATATGGTCGCGGCAAAGCTCGGCATGAAGGTGTTTCTGCTGACGGATCATCTGATCAACAAAAATGAAGAGGACATCACAGGCTATCCGAGCGGAAGCTTTGATGATCTCAAACAATATATCGAAAGCCTTGCGTGATCCGCAAGGCTTTTGTCATTATGGGAAGGATCGCGAATCGGCTCGCGCTTGAAGCAGCTCGTGCCGGAGAGCGAATGCGCATTGGGCCGGATCGAACGAATGCTTGCCTCGCGAAGATCCGATCTGCAACGCTGTGATGTAATCTCCTTTATTATAGTAGAAAAGAACCGCGGCGGCCGATAATGCGGCGTTATATCGTCTCGATCCGCGGCGGGCCTTCGCTGATCCGAACATCGCGAATGATCCAATTGTTTTTCAGACCGGAGAGAGCGAATTTGTCCTCCATCGTATCGAGGGAGATCACCAGAAGACAGGAGCCGGAGCCGCTGATCAGAAAAGCGAGCGCATGATTTCGGAAGGCTTCCTCCTTCAACTGATCGAAGTCTCGGATCAATGCTTTGCGATAGGGCTCGTGGAGCTTGT
Source organism: Filifactoraceae bacterium (assembly GCA_041845175.1). Taxonomy (GTDB): domain Bacteria; phylum Bacillota; class Clostridia; order Peptostreptococcales; family Filifactoraceae; genus JAUNKE01. The sequence goes on along the minus strand of JBGZCE010000055.1, from coordinate 2,380 downwards.
CCTTCGCGGAGAGCTTCAGGATATTTTCGTCGCCGTTCTGCAGGGCGAAAGCCAGGGACAGCGCGTGTGAAGCGTTGAAGATGCTGTCCGTCAGAGAGACCTCCTGCCGAAGCACCTTTCGCGCCTCATGAGTCGATACTTCAAAATCCGGAATCAGCACGGTGAAGCGAAACTTCGGATCCACCTTGATGATCGTGGTGTACGCCTTACCGTCCTCCATAAAGCTCGCATTCAATCCGCCGAACAGACAGGGCGCGATATTGTCCGGATGACCCTCCATCGCGGCTGCGATATCAAAAATTTCTTCCATGCTCAGCGCCAAATGATGCAAATGGTTTGCCGCCAAAATGCCGCCGAGTATCAGGGTCGCGCTTGAGCCGAGCCCTCTGGAGAAGGGAATGCGGCAATCAAATCGCACATAGAGCCCTTCCTTTCGTTTCAGCGCTTTGAGATACGCCTGATAAAACAGATTGTCCTCCGAGCGAAATTCCTCCGAGGTTCCCTCGATGACGAGCGAATCGTTTTTTTCTACATAAAAGTGATTGTAAATATCCAGCGCTACGCCCAAGGTGTCGAATCCGGGTCCGAGATTCGCGCTTGTGGCGGGCAGAGTGATTTTGATCATAGCTTGGCGATCCTTTCCTGAATAATTTTGATTCCTTCCTCCACATCGATATTTTTGTCGTGCAGGATCGGCAATGTGTCGACCTCCTTCAGGGCGGCAGGAATCTCTTCTTTGCTCAATCGGTACAGCGCGTCCATCGCGGCGACCTCGTCCTCGATGTCGTTTTCGGTCAGCGCGTCCAAAACGCTTTTTGAAAATTTGTACGCGGAAGCGGTCGATACGATGATGCTTTTGTGCGGGTCCTTGAGGAGATCGTTTGCGAAATAAGCGATCGCCGTATGCGGATCGATCAGGCGATGATCCTGATCGAAGGCCTTGCGGATCGCTTTTTTCGTATCCTCCTCATCGCAGCAGCAGGCGACAAAATTTTCCTGAAGCTTCCTGAGCAATTCCTCGTCGATGCGGTAGCTGCCCGTCTCCTTCAACTCGCGCATATAGCGGGCGATCTTTTGATCGTCGTGGTCGCTCAGCATAAACAGCAATCGCTCCAGATTGCTGGAGACCAGAATATCCATCGAAGGCGACATCGTATGGTAAAAGGGACGGTTGCGATCGTACGATCCGGTATTTATAAAGTCCGTCAGCACATTGTTTCGATTGGACACACAGACCAGCTTGCAGATCGGGCAGCCCATTTTTTTTGCGATATAGCCGGCAAGGATATTCCCGAAATTTCCGGTCGGGACGATAAAATTCACCTTGTCCTGCAAGCGGATCTCGCTTCGTCGGACCAGCTCGATATAGGCTTTGAAATAATAAACGATCTGCGGCACCAGTCGCCCGATGTTGATCGAGTTTGCGCTGGACAGGAATACATTCTCGGGCCGGAGCTCCTCGTAGCATTTTTTTACCAGCGACTGGCAATCGTCAAAGTTTCCGTTGACGCTGATCACCTCCACATTGTCGCCCGTGGTCGTGTTCATTTGCTTTTCCTGAACGGGGCTTACCAGATCCTTGGGATAGAATACGGTGATAAAAGTGTTCTCGACATTTTTGAAGCCCTCCAGCGCCGCCTTGCCGGTGTCGCCGCTTGTGGCGGTCAGGATGTACACCTTCTTCGTCGGAGCGGAGGCGGACAGAAGCTGCGGGAGGATGGTCAGTGCGACATCCTTGAACGCGGAGGTCGGGCCGTGATACAGCTCGAGCAGATACGCGTCGTTGATCTTGGAAATATTCACCACATCCTCCGCGTCAAAGGTATCGGTATAGGCGCTGCGGATGCAATGCGTCAATTCCTCCTCGGAAAAATCGTCAAACAGCACGCGCAGGATCCGAAGCGCCAGCTCCTGATAATTCAGATCGAGCAGCGGCTCCATCGCAAGGCTCGGGATGTCGGCAAAGGTGTACAGTCCGCCGTCGTCGGCCAGGCCCTTCAGGATGGCTTGCTTTGCGGTTTTGCGGTCATGGATGTTTCTGGTGCTTACGAATTTGCTCATATTTTTCTCCTTGGATAATCAGTATACGAATCGTTGCGCGCTTTCCCGGCGGTCGGGCGCATCGCTTTGCGGATTCCGATCGAATGCGGCAGGCTCCGCCAACGATTTTTTTCTTGAACTTCATCATAAAAGATGATACTATGTTTTCAGTAAAAATACAAGTGTATTTGATTCGAGGACATCGGCACGCGATCCGTTTGCCGAAATCTGCGGATCGAGGACTTGAAAAAGCAAAATATTAGAGGTGGAAAAAATGATAAAGGTTGTAAAGTTCGGAGGCAGCAGTGTCTCCGGCGCAAAGCAGTTTGAGAAGGTCAAG
>JBGZCE010000054.1:0-23331 GCA_041845175.1 Filifactoraceae bacterium | reverse complement strand
TGGATTAAGCGGCGTAAGGCTCGTCATTGGTGACAAGGCGCTTGGAATGGTCGAAGCCATCGGTCAAGTCTTTCCAAAGGCAAAATATCAGCGATGCATCGTTCACTTTTACCGAAACGTGTTTAGCGTTGTGCCTAACGGCAAGGTAAAGGAAGTGGCTAAAATGCTAAAGGCCATACATGCATCTGAGGATAAGGATGCGGCAAGGGACAAGGCAAAATCAGTGTCAGAAAAGCTTAAGCAGATGAAACTTACAAAAGCTTCCCAAAAGGTTCAGGAAAGCATTGAAGAGACCCTGACGTACATGGACTTTCCTGTTGAGCATTGGATGCGGATCCGCACAAACAACACCCTTGAACGAATCAACAGGGAAATAAAACGCCGCACTAAAGTCGTTGGTTCGTTCCCGGATGGCGAATCAGCCCTCATGCTGGTGTGTGCCAGATTGAGGCACGTAGCATCATCCGACTGGGGGACGAAGCGTTATCTCAACATGGATCACTTAAAATCGATGATCATCTCCGAAGAGGAGAATGACATAGCCGGGTAAACTTAAGTTGCCTGGTTTGAACGCTATGTCACTTACCGCCTGCCTGATGATACCGGTGCCCCCTTGCAACGTCAAGGGCAAGCTCCGTGCAAGCCCCCTTGACATGCAAGGGGGCACCGGTACGTTACAGTTAAGGCGGTTAAGTATAAAACTGAATTTGCGAAAAACTATTGACACTATCGCTCTGGTCATCACTATGGCCGAGATGTGCGTTAACGGCGTTTCCACCCGGAAAGTATCTCAGATCATGGAGACCCTTTGTGGAAAAAGCTTCTCAAAGTCTACTGTGTCGGAAGCCTGTAAAGAACTCGATGAGAAGGTCAAGGAATTCAGAGAGCGACCTCTGACGGTGGACTATCCGTTCCTGACCATAGACGCTACTTACTTCAAGGTCCGAGAGAACGCCAGGGTAATTTCCAAGGCACTCATGATCGCCTACGCTACCAACAGCGAAGGGCGCAGAGAGATCATTGGTTTTGATGTCTATCGCAACGAGAGCAAGGAAACTTGGAATGCTTTCTTGAAGAGTATGAAAGCACGTGGTCTTAACGGAGTAAAGATGATAACCTCCGACGCGCATGAAGGCATGATTGATGCCATAAGCAAGCAATTCCCTGACGTTCCTTGGCAACGCTGCCAGTTCCATTTTTCAAGAAACATCATCCAGAAGACACCTGTTAAGTACCAGAAGGGCTTGGCTGGCGAACTCCAAGAGATGTTCAACTGCAAAACGATCGAAGAAGCCCGCAGACGTCGAGATGAGATCATTGCCGATTACAAGGAGGTAGCCGATGAGGCTATGACTTGCCTTGATGATGGCTTTGAAGCTGCCATGACCGTCATGGTATTCCCGAAATATCTTCACAAATACTTTCGGACATCTAACCAGATAGAGCGGCTGAATAGGGAGTTGAAGCGGCGTTCAAAGGTCATCGGGATATTCCCGAGTGAAGAATCCTTGATCCGTCTCATGGGAGCTGTCCTAATGGAACGAGATGAATACATCGCTTCATCGCGTTGCGTATTCAAAGCTTCGACCCTTCAGAAGATGATGGGAGCCGACCTTCCGTTAAAACTGGTAAAAATTGCCAAGGAGCAACGAGATCTTCTTGCAGTGTAAAAAGGTAGCACATACTCCGAGATCAGTCAATGGGACCCCTTCGGGGGCGCAATGCGCCCATTGACAGCTCTCTCCGATGTGCGGATGGTCACTAAAGAGGATGCCAAGGCATCCTCTGGGACAACACGTCCCTAACCTAAAGGTATTATTTTTGAATTTACACCACATTTAGGACTTGACTATCGAGGGTGTAATAACGGCTCTCCTCCTGTCCATGTTATATGAAAAATTTGATTATCAATACATTTATCTATTAGATTCATCACTTGTTCTTCATTCATATCTGTGTGCTTCTGACCATCTTCTGCATAACAATAGGAGCAATTCAAATTACACCTATTAGTTAATCGAATATGTGCAAATAAAGGTTTTTCTAAACATTGAATTTTACCATTGATCGCATCAAATTGTTGAATCGTATAACGGATATCACCATTATCCTTTCTCCGTAATCGAATAACTGCATTTAATTTACAATCTGTGCGTTCTCTAAGTACAATCCCTTTCATAACGAATCCTTTCTGCAATTTCTCCTGCTGCTACCCCAATGATTGTTTCTCCTTTTTCTACCGACCATTCATCTGCAGCTCCGATAACCCCATTTAATGTACATTCCTTTATGTCTACTATTTTCGTATAATTATATTTTTCATTCAGAACCATATTTTCCACACTATCACTCCGAATAAAATCCTTATTCAAAAATGCAAGCGCGGATGTCTCCATGCTTCCTGCATGAGAGCGATGTTTTTTAGGAAATATATCCTCTCCTATAAATTCAAACCAGTTGAATATTTCAATTTTAAAGCCTTCATCACTATAATTATTTACCGCTTTCAATAGCGAATTATAGTTCGCCCCATGCCCATTAATTATAAACAGCCTCCTTACTTCATTGTTCTTCAATGATAGTATAATATCTGATATATAACTGATATATGTAGTATCAGTTATATATATAGTACCCGGAAATGATTTGTGTATATAACTAATCCCATATGATATTACTGGCAAAACAGGAATATTTGTCATTTTACCCACGATTTCCGCAATTTTCTCAGCAAGTATGGAATCTGTTTCTAAAACACAATGACCTCCATGTTGTTCATATGATCCGGTAGGCAGAATACATGCTTTTTTAGTTATTATCGTTTCTTTAAATTCTTGTGATGTAATATATTTCATAATACCTCTCTTTGATAAAGCGCTAGTAGATTACCTAACAAATATCTATTCTTCCACCGAAGACAAGAAACCGTTTGTTGAACGAAGAAAGGTACTTGCTTCGGACATCATGCGTAATCATAATGATTGTCAAGTTCGGAATATCGAGTATAGAAGCCATAATTTGTTCTGCCGTATCAATATCCAGTCCTGCAGTTCCTTCGTCTATGACAAGGATGTTCTTATTCCGTATGAGTGCACGAGCCAGAGCGATTCGTTGCGCTTGCCCTCCGGATAAATTTTTTCCGCTTGATACGATTGTGTTCAATCCGTCCGGTAGATTGTGGATGTATTCTTCCAGCCCTGCTTTTACTAATGCCGATTCAATTTCAGCGTCCGAAAAAGTTTCATACAGACAGATGTTATTTTTGATGCTGTCGGTAAATAGATAAGGATTCTGAGATACGATGGCTACTTGTTGAAAGAAAGAATCATAGGAGATTTCCTTTAGTTCAATACCGTTTATTCGAATACTTCCGGTATACCCGTCAAAATACTTACAGAATAATTTTATGAGCGTGCTCTTACCGCTGCCGCTCTTGCCCAAAAGAGCAATTCGGTCACTTTTCTCCCAAAGCATAGAGATATTTGACAATAGCGGAGAAATCATACCATCATATCGAAAATCGACATTCTCCCATAGGATTTCGTTGATTTTTCCAATATCCTTGCCTTTGGAACAAACAGGCTCCTCGGTGAGCCGGAGAAATTTTTCCTGAATGCTCTTTGTTGATTTCAGTTTCGAATATTGTTGAGAAATCATTTTGCAGGGTGCAATGATATAATTCGATAAATTGGTGGCGGCAACCATATAACCGATGCTCATCTGATCGTCGAAAAATAAAACCATTCCTGACAACAGAACAATATAGAACAGCAGATTACTCAAAAAAGAAGAAAGTGATATGCTCAAATTCATTTTGTTTTGAAATTGCATTTCCGCAAAAGAAATTTTTTGTGCTGCCAACGAATGATTTTTATCGAAACGATTTTCTACATGAAATTGGTGAACCGTTTCAAACCCTTTGAGGATGTCTGCGGTTCGAGCGGTATAAGAAGCCATCTGTTCAGAATAATTTTGTCTGGCCATGTGTATCTTCTTATCCAGCAATCTCGGCACGACAAAAGGGAGGATAGAAGCCAAGAGTACAAACAGAAGCAATGTGGGATTTATGTAAATCAGCATACCAATCGCAAAGAACAACATGCCGCCATAAAGCAAGATATTGTAAAAGGCATCATAAAGATCACTCTCAAGAATTTTGATATCATTTGTAAGTGCAGAAAGAATATCGCTGCTGTCTTTTCGAAAATAGCTGTTCATATCCCGGAATAAAGTTGTTTTCATAATATCCGAGCGAACAAGTCGAATGCAGACATACTTTATTTTTGTGAAGACATTTCGACTGACAAGCTCCAACACAAAACTCAACACAGTAATTATCGCGCCGAAAAACAAATAATGCACAGCCGATTCTTTTGTCGGTGCATCAATCAACCATTGAATAATAAAAGATTTCAGAGGTGCGACAAAAGCAATTGCAACGGTAACAAAAAAGAAGAATACGGTCAAAGCTTTATTTTGACGGGTAGCTTGAAAAAATAAATTTCTTCGTCTCGAAACTCTTAGGTCAATTCTGTTTGATATAATATTCTTTTCCATTAATCAAAACCTCGCAATATTTCAAAATCAGACAATTCAGTTTTATTGTGCTTTTGTTTATTATATGTCGTTTTAATTATATTTGTCAATTACTTTTTTGAATGTTTCTATTTATTTTTCTCGCTCTAGCACTTTGTCATCATCTTTTATTCAGATTAATTTTAGAGCTTTTCACTTTAAGTGTTTTTCTTGAATTTGATGATATATGCTTCCAAAACTCCTGCTGTGTCCTTTCTTGCATGCGCTGACATATACTTCTACTAATCATTCATAGACTTCATTTCGCTTACCATCTTCCAGATTAGCTCTAGTTCTTCTTGGATATGAGCCGTTAAACTGTTCTTAGGCTTTCTGGAGAACAAATACAAGACCTGTACATTACTGGTATATTTTTTAACTGCCAAAATCTCATTTCTTCGGTGATACTATTCATGAGAGATCTCCTTCAGCACTTTTGTTTTTGTGGTAAAAACTTATTGTGCCAGAGTTCCTCTTTTTTTGGTTCGGTAAATTGTAAAATGAAATTGAACAAGTTAATAAAAAAGTGATCCATAGTTGGATTCCTTTGGTAGAATGTAGTTTGCAGATAAATTCAGCAAAGGAGAATCACTATGGATCAACAACATTCTACCACATCAATAACCGATCGTAAAAGAGGGCAACATCTAAAATTTGAAGATCGATGCACAATCAAGATATTTCATCAACTGGGGTATTCACTTCGTCGCATAGCAGCTACACTGAATTGTTCCCCTTCTACTGTCCTAAACGAACTTCGTAGAGGCACAGGTGCACGAAAAGGATCTCGTGGCCGCAGACCCGAGTATTCTCCAAAAAAAGGCCAACGGTATTACGCCTTGAATCGTCTTCATAGCCGTAGAAAATATATCATTACGGCAGATAACCCTTTTATTCAATGGATGCTTGGCATGATGAAAACAAAAAAGTGGTCTCTCGATGCTTGTGTCGGTTTTGCTCGCCGTCATCAACTGTTTCCCGGGGACAAAATCCCTTGTAGCAAAACGCTCTACAATGCGCTATGGGATAACCGTCTTCCGCTCTCGCCTTTTGATTTGCCGGAGGCTTTGAGCAGAAAGAAAAGAAAAAAGGCTTATCGAAAAAACCGGAAGGTTCTTGGGACGAGTATTGTTGAGCGTCCTGATATTGCAGGATTGCGCCCGGTATGCGGTCATTGGGAAATGGATACGGTCATTGGTCGCCAATCCGCAAATCAATCGGTCGTTCTCACGCTTGTTGAGAAGCGAACAAACTACTACATCGCTATTAAGATGCCGGGCAAGACATCCTCTGCCGTCTTACATGCACTTTCTTCGAGGGACATTCCCTCCGCCCACCTTTTGCGTTACTACTTTCTTCGGAGGAATAATCGTTCTAAATATGTCTCCTCCTCAAACACCGTTTGTCCTGAAAAACACAACCACCCGTCTAACGGGTGGTTGTGTTTTTTGTTTTGCGAAAGCTTCGCAATCGCAAAACAGGCTTAAGCCTATAATAAAAACCAGACAGGAAATTCTGTCTGGTTTTTACAGCCTTTTGGCAGGTTATGAGATATTACCCTTTCGGAAGTCTTTTTCATCGGGCAAACGCCATTTTGTGCTTGCCGTTTTTCATCTTGTATTGTATTTCCGACGAGTCGTTTGAAATTCATTGCAATGATTCGATGATCCTATGCCTCCTTGATCGAATGATTCTGCGTGTCTATGCGGTAGCCGAATGAATCGAACAAGAAATCATCGATGATCGCTATGCTTATTCTTTGCCCATTTCTACAAAGGATTTTTCTTCGATGATCTCGGCGACGATCTCCTGAAGATTATCGTTTTCATCACGAATGTCCAGTTCTTTGTTGTATGCCTGCATAAATTGCTCTGCATCCAAGGTTTCGTATTTCAACAATGCTTTTGCTACATATTCCAGCTTATCCAGATTCTCGCTCAAAAGCTTTGTCGTCAGTTGGTAGGCTTCATCCACAAGAATTTTGATCTCTTCGTCGATCTTTGAAGCGACCTGCTCGGAATAATTTTTCCTTGTCGTAAAGTCTTTTCCCAAAAACACTTCGTCGCTCGAGTCGATAAATGCCATCGCTCCGAGGTTGTCGCTCATTGCGTAGCGGGTGACCATATTGCGTGCGATCATTGCCACTCGCTCAAGGTCGTTGCTTGCGCCTGTCGAAATGTCCGACAGAACCAATTTTTCCGCAACTCGTCCGCCAAGCAGATGGACCATCGCTTCTTTCAGATCCGTTTTGGTTCGATAGTAGCGATCCTCCTCCGGCAATATCATGGTAAATCCGCCCGCCATTCCTCGCGGCACGATCGTTACCTGATGGACCGGATCGGTATTCGGCAGCAGCGTTGCTACGACGGCATGGCCGGCTTCATGATAGGCGGTCAGCACGCGTTCCTTTTCACTGATGATCCTTGATTTTTTCGCTACTCCGGCAATCACCTTCGTGATCGCCTCCTCGATCGTATTTTTGTCGATTTTTTTAGCTTTCTTTCTTGCAGTCAAAAGTGCCGCTTCGTTCATCAGATTTTCGATGTCCGCCGGAGTAAAGCCCGGTGTTCCTTTCGCCAAATCTTTGAAGTTGACATCCTCTGCGATCGGTTTGTTTCTCGAATGGACCTTCAATATTTCTTCACGACCTTTGATGTCCGGTGCGCCCACCATGATCTGACGGTCGAATCGCCCCGGTCTCAGCAGCGCCGGATCCAAAATGTCGGCGCGATTGGTCGCCGCCATGATGATGATCCCTTCATTGACGCCGAAGCCGTCCATTTCGACCAGAAGCTGATTCAGGGTTTGCTCTCTTTCGTCATGGCCTCCGCCAAGTCCCGCTCCGCGGCGTCTTCCCACCGCATCGATCTCATCTATGAAAACGATGCATGGCGCATTTTTTTTGGATTCTTCAAACAGGTCGCGAACACGGGATGCGCCCACGCCTACAAACATTTCAACAAAATCCGATCCCGAGATCGAGAAGAACGGCACGCCGGCTTCTCCGGCAACCGCCTTGGTAAGATAAGTCTTTCCCGTTCCGGGAGGGCCTACCAAAAGCACGCCTTTCGGAATCCTTGCTCCGATTTCGATATATCGCTGAGGTGATTTCAGAAAATCAACGATCTCCTCCAGCTCTTCCTTTTCTTCATCGAGTCCCGCCACATCGCTGAAGGTGATCCGTCGCTGCTGATCCTCCTTGTGTCTTTTCGCGCGAGATTTTCCGAAGCCCATCACCTTGGAGCCTCCGCCCTGCGATTGTTGCATCATCAAATACCAGACGACGGCAAGTCCGCCGACCATAAATATCGTCGGAACCAGGTTAATCAGCCATGATTGCTGCGGCTGCTTGCTTGCAATAACGGTCAGCTTGCCTGCTTTTGATTGCTCCATCACGATATTCGACAGTTCTTCGCTTCGGATGGCGTAAGGAATATAGGTCGAGAACTTTTTTTCCTCTCCGTTATCCAAATAGACGCCGGTCACGCTGAAATCAATAATATTGATCTCTTTGATCTGTTCATCCTCCAGTTTTTGGTAGAATTCCGAAAAATTCAAATCGGTCACGGTTGATGTCGGAGCATTCACAAAACGCAGAATTGCAACTACCAATACGATCATGATCACATAAAACGGTACACCTCTGAATATTTTTTTCAAAATCCACTTCCTCCTAAGCTAGTCCTTTTTCATTGGTCGCACGATAATCCGCACGACCTTTTTTGTCGATTCACTAATTTTTGACTCTTCGCTGATATCATACCCCGCTACCCATATTATTTTCTCCTGATCATGGAATATCGGGACTCTTCCTCGAGATTCCTGCGGAACCTTTTTGTCGATAAAAATATCCTTTATTTTCTTGGTTCCGCCGAGTCCGAGAGGCTTGATCCTGTCCCCCGATTTTCTGTTTCTTACAAAGATTCTTCCGCTGAGCTTTTCCAGATCGAATGCTTTGACCAGACCGCTCGATGAGAGCAGCTTGCTGTTGTGCTTGTTCATAATCTTGGTTTCGATCTCCAAATCAAGCTCCGGGATCCTTGTTATGCCGTTCAGCACCACTTCGTATTCAAAGGCCGGCTCCTCTTCGTCGATCTCGGATTTTGTAATGTACAGGTTATACCCTTTTTTCTGCGCGATTATTCCCTTCGGAAGGTGAATCATCGCATCTTGCTTCGGATTCGCAAGCAATTTGATCGCATCCTCCAAATGGATATGCTCCAAGCCCTCCGCGCTGCCGGACAGTTCGGCGTATGCCAGCCTTATGACCCGCTTTATGATCGGCTTGTAGTGAGCCTTAAGATTTGTGTACTCGATCCGTATATTGTCCGCATCCGTTCCGTGCGTTATCTCCGCATACAGCCTACGGGCTTCTTCCTCCAGATAGAGCGCATCCTCTCGGATCCCCGATGCCATTCGGGATAAAATTTCTTTGATATTGCAGGCGAAGTCATTTTCAATGAACGGAAACAATTCCAAGCGAATTTTGTTTCTTGTGTAGATCGGCTCGAGGTTCGTCTCATCCGTTTTGTACACAATGCCGTTCAAATGGCAATATTCTTCGATTTCATACCGCTTGATATCCAACAAAGGCCTGATTACATTTCCGCGTTTGTAATCGATCCCTTTTAATCCTTGTATCCCTGTTCCGCGCATGATCCGCATCATGATCGTCTCTGCCTGATCATCCATATTATGCGCCGTTGCGATTTTGGTGATCTTCATTTTTTTGACCAGATCGTCGAACATTTCATAGCGCGCTTTTCGGGCAGCCTCCTCCATCGACAATTTTTCATTTTTCGCCAACAGAGGCACATCGACCGATCGCACAAAGCATCGGATGCCCAGCTCCCTGCTCCGACGATATGCAAACAGCGCATCCTCATGCGCCGCCGCTCCGCGGATTTGATGGTTCAAATGGGCGGAGAATAATTCGATTTGCAAATCCTTTTGCAGCGCTTTGAGCATATGAAGAAGCACCGAAGAATCCGCCCCGCCTGAAAACGCAACCAGCACACGGTCTCCCTTTTCTATTAAAAACTCTCTTTCAATTGTTTCAAGAACTTTTTTAATAGACATAGCTCCTCCTATTTCATTTGCGTAGCTTCAATGCTGATCAGGTTTTTCCCCTGAAATAATCCTCTCAATGCAATATTGTATTCAAATTCGAGCTTGATGGATAACGGATCGGACATCATATCAAACGAAATATTGTTTGTCAGAATTTCAAGCGGGATATTCCCTACCGGCGTTGTCATTATGCTTTGAAACCTTTTGTCCTTTTCAAACGACATCACGGATTCATGCTCTCCCGATCGCTTGAGCTCTACCTGATTCTCCATAATTTTTATTTTTGTCGTCGTTCCGAGCAGTCCGGAAAGCTCGCTCTCTTCATACACCAGGTAGTCCGCATTATTTTTCTTGTAGTATTTTCCTTCCGTTCTCAATTCGATCACATCATGCTCTTTACTGTTGTGATCGTATTGGATCGTCTTTATATTGATCATTACATTTTCCAAAGTTATCACCTCTAATCAGATAATCATATCAAAAATCCGACTTATTTACAAGTTTAGTATTTCTGGATCTCTACGACGGATACATTTTTGAACGGCTTGTTCAAAAATTCCTCCCCGATTTTTTGGAAGCGCTCCGGCAGATCCGATACGAAAAACCGGTGATCCTCCGTCAGCTTTCCGTCGTGCAGCAAATTGTTTTTCTCGAGCAGATATTGCAGCCGCTTGGCTGTTTCGATCGCCGGATTGATCAGGCGAATCTTTGAATCCAATATCCGGTCGATCGTGCGGTACAGGATCGGGTAATGTGTACAGCCGAGCACCAGGGTATCGATCTTCGTATTGTCGAAGTGGCGCAAATATTCCCGCGCCGTCAACTCGGCGACCTGCGTATCCGCCCAGCCCTCTTCCACGATCGGGACAAAAAGCGGGCATGCCTTTGAAAAAACCTCGGCTTGCGGGTCTCTTTTCTTGATTTCGGATTCATAAGCGCCGGAGCCGATGGTGCCGGGTGTTCCGATGATCCCTATTTTTTTATTTTTTGTGGCTGCCAATGCGCCCTTGGCGCCCGGCTTTACCACGCCGATGATCGGAATATTGTATCGTTCCTGCGCACGCGCAAGGCTCATCGCGCTTGCCGTATTGCACGCGATGACGATCGCTTTGATATTGTTTTCCAACAGAAAGTTGATGGATTGAAAGGTATATTTCGTAACCGTTTCGGACGATCTTGTTCCGTATGGAACTCGTGCCGTATCGCCGAAGTAGATGATCTGTTCGTCCGGAAGGACCTTCGTAATTTCTTTGACCACGGTCAATCCGCCGAGTCCCGAATCAAATACGCCGATCGCTCTGTTATTTTTTTTCATGCTTTTTTACCGCCAAATCGATCAATTCGCCGATGATTCCACTATACTCTATCCCGTCGTGCTGCAAATTTTTCGGATACATACTGATCTCTGTAAAGCCCGGCATCGTATTGATCTCGTTCAGCAAAACCTTTCCGTTCTTTTTGTCAATGAAAAAATCCACTCTTGCGATCCCTTCGCAGCACAAGCATTTGAACGCTTCTCTTGCAAGATAGGCGATCTCGTCCGCCTCTCGGTAAGTCACCTTTGCCGGGATCACGAATTCGGTCGTGCTTTCCTTATATTTTGTATCATAGTCATAAAAATCGTTTTTTACGATCAGCTCGCCCGGCGAGGAAACATAGATCTCACGACCTCTTTCCAGCACCGAGACCTCGATCTCTCGACAATCCACGCCTTCCTCAACGAGAATTTTTTTGTCATATTTTCGCGCTGAAAGAATCGCTCTTTCCAATTCGGAGGATGAATGGACCTTGGATATCCCCACGCTCGAGCCCAGATTGGCCGGCTTGATAAAGACCGGGTAGCGAAATCCCGCCTGCTCGATCTGATCACAGACCGCTTCCGCAGAGCTGTCGATATCGGGGATCAAATACTTTGTCTGCGGAATATTGTAGAATCTCAACCGATCCTTCATGATCTCTTTATCCATGCACATTGCCGAACTGAGAACACCGCAGCCGACATACGGGATCTTTGAAAACTCCAGTATCCCTTGCAGCTTTCCGTCTTCTCCGGACGGGCCGTGCAGCACCGGAAAAAAGCAGTCGATCGGAATGACCTGCTCTCCGACGATCCCGACCGTTCCGCCGATCCCCAGCAGATCGACCGTCGCTTGGGGATTCGCAGCCTCCTCCCAACGCCCGCTCGCCAAGTGCTTCAGATCGCCGTCAAAATATTTGAATGCGCCGGCTTTCGTAATTCCGATCAATATCGGGTTGAACCGCGTGCGATCAATATTTTCATATATCGACTTGGCGGATATGCAGGATACCTCATGCTCCTCCGACATTCCGCCGAATAATATACCTATATTCATTCTTTCCATCTTCGTGTTTCGCTCCTTGCTTTATGATAAGATCGTGATCGACTCGCTCCATGTTTGCGTCTTAAAAACCTGCTCATACCTTTCCGAGAAGTATCCGTATGCGGCTTCGCGCGCGCTCAAATCCTCAAATACCGCAAACACTGCAGACCCGGACCCGGACATCAGCGCCGCCGGGCAAAAAAATTTCCGCTCCAATGTATGGATGATTTCGCCCATCTGTGGTACATATTTTACCGCATTTTTGTACATTCCGTTATACATATTCTCAAACAGCAGCTCCCGATCATTGGCCGCCAAGGCTTTTTTGAGACCGAGAGATCTTTTGCCGTCGGTAAAATCACCTGCCGTAAAGGCTTCGAATACCTTTTTTGTCGAGATCCCCTGCGGCGGCTTTACGATCAATAGCTGCAACGGGATGTGCGGCAATTTTTCCAGCCTTTCACCGATGCCTCGCGCCAGCTGTGTTCCGCCCGATAAGCAAAACGGAACATCCGCACCGAGCGAGCGCGCCAGAATGTGCAGCTCCTCCCGATCCAGCGGCTCGTCAAACAAACGGTTCATCCCGACCAGTACAGCGGCGGCATCCGTACTTCCTCCGCCCAACCCCGCTTCCGACGGAATATTTTTTTTCAATTCGATCGTTATGCCGGAAAATATTTTGCCGTGCTCCAAAAATTTTTTCGCCGCTCGAAAGGCCAAGTTGTCTTCATTTTGCAGCTCATCTAAATTGCAACGGATCTCGATCTGCGGCTCACATTTTTTTTCCAAAACTATCTTATCATATATGTCAACGGTTTGCATCACGGAGGCCAATTCATGGTAGCCGTCGGGCAGCTTTCCCAGCACTTCCAACGACAGATTGACCTTTGCTCTCGCTTTCAATTCGATCCGATCCATTTCATCTCCAAGTCGTTTATCGCATTAATATTTATGTTAATAAAAAAGTACCATCCGTTAGAACAGTACTTATTCTCGAGCTAATTTAATTTGTACATTTTCGGTAAGCACATCGATATAGCTGTATGTAACTCGCGTCGTTATATCGTCGCTGCAATAACTCACCATAAAAACACTCGGGTAGATTCCCTCGATCTTTCCTTTGCGCGTAACAATTTTTTTTCTTCCCTTGTTGGCTTTGATGATCACATTTTTGCCAACATGCTTCCCGATTCCGTTTTTAATATTTTCTACAGTAATGTTATTGCTCACAATGCACCCCCTATTAAACAAATTATATCATTTGCATTCGGGTATGTCAAGAAAAGCACTTGTTACATCACAACAAGTATTTTTGCGCCGTGTATCAAAATTTTCAGTCGAGCGAAGCGCTCACTACCGCTCGAAATTCATTCCATGGTCTTTCCTTCGGCGGCTCAAGCTCGAACAGCATTTTTTCTTTTTTTGTCGGATGCTCGAACGACAGCCGGTAGGACCATAGCGCGATCTGCTTTCGGCTCTGAAAGCCGGAGCCGTATTTTCCGTCTCCCCAGATCGGACAGCCGATATTCGAAAGCTGCACGCGGATCTGATGCGGCCTGCCGGTATATAATTTGATTCGCAGCAGCTTCAACAGTTCGTTGTGCTCCAGCAGTTCGTACCACAATTTCGCTTCCTTCGCCCCGATCGCGTTTTTGTTTACCACGCGAACGATATTGTTTTTATTGTCCTTGTTCAAATAGTCTACCAGGGTCGCCGAATCCGTCTTCAGGTTTCCCTCCACCACGCAGAGGTATTCCTTGTCGAAGGTTCGATTGCGGATCTGCTCCGACAAGCGGGACGCCGCTTTGCTTGTTCTGGCGAACACCATCAAGCCGCCCGCGACTCGATCCAGTCGATGGACCAGGCCGATGTATGCCTCGCCCGGCTTGTTGTACTTGATCCGAACATATTCCTTGACCATATTCAAAAGATCCTGATCCTTCGAGTCATCCTCCTGCGTGGGAATCCCGAAGGGCTTTTCGACAACGATGATATGATTGTCCTCATAAATTACATTGATCATTTTTTCTCCATTCTTGCATATATGCCGCACGGCAGCACGATATCCGAGCCTTGGATCCCGATTCCGATCTCCCCCGAGATGAAGGAAAAGTCTCTGACGAACACTTTTTTCATCATATTGGAAAGAGAAATATGAGAAAATCCGGTCGTGTATGCGTTCACCAATAAGAACAGCGGATCCTCGGAAAGTATTTTTTGCGTAAGCATCAGCAGCTTTTCCAATTCATCCTCGAGCTTCCAGATCTCGCCCTTAGGTCCTCGCCCATACGAAGGCGGATCCATGATGATCACATCATAGCGATTCCCTCTGCGATATTCCCGCTCGACAAATTTGAACGCATCATCCACGATATAGCGTATTTTATTTTGAGACAGTCCGCTTTGCTGTGCATTTTCCTTCGCCCATGCGACCATTCCCTTCGACGCGTCCACATGTACGACCTCCTGCGCTCCCGCATACGATGCCGCGCAGGTTGCGCCGCCGGTGTAGGCAAAGAGATTCAAGACCTTGATCGGCCGATTTGCCGCGCGGATTTTTTCAATGATCCAATCCCAATTGGCGGCTTGCTCCGGGAACAGTCCGGTGTGCTTAAAGCCTGTCGGCTTTACGATAAATTGTAATTGCTTATACCGAATGACCCAGCTGCTCGGGATTTCTTTTTTGAATTCCCAGCTTCCGCCGCCCTTCACGCTTCGATGATAAATCGCGTGGGGATGCTGCCAGATCTTTTTTTCTTTATCGGTCTGCCAGATGATCTGCGGATCCGGGCGTCTCAACACGATCGATCCCCATTGTTCCAGCTTCTCGCCGCCGCCGGCGTCCAAAATCTTGTAGTCGTTCCATTCATTGGCTAATAAAAGCATCTATTTCATCTCTCCCAAAATTTTTTCAATATCTTCCTTCGTCGTCTGCTCTGCAAGCAGCTTCGGAATCTTTGCCGATAATTTCGTATTTCCGATCAGATTGACTCCGACAAAGCGGCCGTTTTTGAAAGCGAAAAATTTGAAATCATCGCCCTTCAATATGATCGAATCGTCAAAATCGCTTATATCGCCGGCAGAGTATACCCCGATGTCCAATGCTTTGAGCATGGTGATCGGCGGATTCAGCTGCATTTTCATTTCGCCGCCCAAAATATGCGTAGCGGCGATCTTGCCCATCTGCATCGCTAACGGCCAGATCCCGGGCACCATAGCCTCCAACTGACTGCAATCGCCCACTGCGTAGATGTCTTTATCCGAGGTTTGCATGGAGCCGTTGACCAGGATCCCGCGATCGACCGCCACACCTGCGGATTTTGCAAGCTCCAGATTCGGTCGCACGCCCACCGAGAAAAGGATCGCATCCGTTTTGAGCGTTTCGCCGCTTTGGAGCGTGATCGATTCCACTCTTTCCATTCCCTCGATGCTTTTCGCGCTCGAGGACAGCAGCACCTCGATGCCCACTCTCCGAAGCTCCTTGAGCAAAAGCTCGCCGGCTTCTTCGCACAGCTGACGCGGCATCAGACGGTCAGAAAATTCCAATATCCTGACCTTCTTTCCAGCCTTCAGAAATGCCCACGCCGCTTCGATGCCCAGCAGCCCGCCGCCGATGATCGTAATATCCTCGCAATGCACAACATACGCGTTGATCGCTTGAAGATCCGAATAATATTTCAAAGAAAATACGCCTGTTTTGTCATTACCCTCAACCGGAAGGATAAAGCTGTTGCTCCCGGTCGCCAAAACCAGTTTGTCATAGGCGAGGATCTCATCATTTGCCAAAACGATCCGCTTTTCTTTTGCGTCGACCGCTTTGACTCGGCTGTTGATCGACAAGGCGATATTGTTTTCGTCAAAGAATGCATCTTTTTTCAACATAAAATTGCTCTCGATTTTTTCGTTCAGAATCATATGCGACAAAGAGGGTCTGAAATACGGCTTGAGTGCCTCTTCGCTAAACATCAAAATTTCAAAATCACTTCCCTTTCGAAGCGTTTCCGCACAAGTAAGCGCTCCGACTCCGCCGCCCACGATAATTACTCTCATTCGGCACCTCCGTTTTTTATTCATCAATCATAAGAAATTGTAACACAAATCATACGGTTATTCTACCAAAATAAAGTAAAAGACACGATTTTTTATTTTCGTGTCTCTTGCCGACATTTATCTTGTAGTATTCAAATAATTTTTGATCATCAGGTGGAGCTTGGTCAAGACAAGACAGGATATCGCCGCCGTAATAATGTCTCCCGGCAAAGGGATCAACGCCCCGTACATGATCGCGTTCGACAATGACATCGGCTCCGCCAGATAAAAATTGCGAATCAGATACAAATAGGCGACTCCCATCCCGTATACGATCAGCAGATTTACAGCGCTTGCCGCCAGATATTTCGCCAGCGAGTTTTCATTGTTCATCGAAACGATCCTGCCGGAGCAATACGCGCCTATAACAAATCCGATCAGATAGCCGAAGGTCGGCGAAAATACATAGCCGATCCCTCCGCCCGATGCGAAAACCGGGATACCGATAAGTCCCAAAATAATGTAAACCATGACGGACAGCGCGCCCAATCTTGCGCCTAATACCATCCCCGCCAAATTGGTAAACATGACCTGCAGAGTAAGCGGTACATAAGGCACCGGAATTTTGACAAAGGCGCCTACGATGATCAGCGCTGTAAATATTGCGCACAGCACCATTTCTTTTGTGTTGATCCGACTGATCGTCTGCTCGTTATTTTTCATTTTCCCTCCACTAAATTATTGTAATCTTACCGATACTTCGCCCGAATTCAGCGTAACATCCTCCTCGCCCACGCGGACGACCAGCGCGCCTTTCGCGTCGATGTCCAGCGCTTTGCCGTACATTTTTTGATTGTCTTTTTCAAAAAACACATCCTTCCCAAGCAAATATTGCTTCGAGCGATATTCCTCGAGGATCGCTTCCGCGCTATGCTCTTCAAAGATCGACAGCACCTGATTCAGCAATTCCGCAGCCATATAATTTCGCGAAAAATCCTTCGACCGGATCGAGCCGGCAAGCTCGGATATCTCCGGCGGAAAATCCTCCGCGCTCATATTGACATTGAGTCCGATCCCGACAACGATGTAGCTGACCTGTTGGCTCTCTACATCGCACGCAAGCTCTGTCAGGATCCCGCCGACCTTTTTATCCTGCACGAAAATATCATTGACCCATTTTATCCGAATCTCCTCCTCCGTGATCTTGCCCAGCATACGGACGGTCGCGATCGCCGCAAGAATGGTCGTAAACACGGTTTCTTGAATCAGCATCTGCGGTCGCAAAACGATGCTTAAGAAAACGCCTTTCGATTTTGGCGAAAAAAAAGTTCTCCCGAATCTTCCGCGTCCTTGCTTCTGTTCGTTGGCAACGATCAGCGTGCCGTGCTCGGCGCCCTGCATCGCCATCGTTTTTGCAGCATTGTTTGTGGAATCGATCGTATCATACACAATAACGGGATTCTGTTTATATTTTTTCGGCAAATGGCTACGGATCCCTTCTTCCGATAAGATATCATTTCCCTCCTGAAGCTTGTAGCCCTTGCTCGGCAGAGATTCGATCCGGTAGCCTTCCTTTCGGAGCGCTTCGATCGATTTCCAAATCGCCATTCTGGAGACTCCGATCTCATCCGCCAAAGCCTGACCAGAAACAAAATTTCCGCGATGATTCTCCAAAACGCCCATCACTTTTTTGATCGTTTTCATATCCGCCTCCTCACCTCATCCTATACTAAGCGTATTCGTCTCATTTGTCAACCAAAAATATTTGCAAGGTTTACAATTCTGTCGGGAGCCTGAAATCAGTTTAAGAATCAGACAATAAAAAATACAGGAGCAACGGCTCCCCATAGCTGCAACGACAAACCCGAATCGGCTCATCGCGCGCTATGCACGAGCTTTTCTCCTGTATTTGATGTTGAACGACAGCTATATGTCGCTTTCCATAAAATCCTTCACTTTTTTGAAAAAACCTTTTTTCTCTTTTCCGGAATCTTCCTCGGAGGAATGCTTTTCCCGATCGCCGGATGGCTTCGTCTTGTTTTCCTCCTCAACAACAGAATCCTTCATATCTTTATATTTATTCGGGTTCAAAAGCTGATCGAAGGCTTTCAATGCTTCCTTCTGCTTCGCATTCATTTTTTTCGGGGTTTCGATCGTCACTTTGATCAGCTGATCGCCGCGTCGATTTGAATTCAGATAAGGGATGCCTTTCTCTTTCAGTCGGAATACCGTTCCCGTCTGCGTTCCTTCCGGAATCATATATTTCACATCTCCGTCAAGCGTCGGCACTTTGATCTGAGCGCCGAGCGCGGCATCGACAAAGCTGATCGGGATCTCGAGCCAGACATTGTAGCCCTCTCTTTTGAAATATTTATGCGGAGAGATCGTTACCGTCAGATAGACATCACCCTTCGGACCGCCTCGCAGCCCTTGATTTCCTTCGCCCGACATTCGGATCGTCGAGCCGTCGTCGATGCCTGCCGGAATCCGTACTTTCTTTTGGACCTTGACCTTCTCGACCTTGCTTCCGTGACATTTCGGACACTTTTCGTCGATCGTCTCGCCACTGCCGCCGCAAGTAGGACAAACCGATGTGCTCATCATCGCTCCGAAAGGTGTTTTTACCTGTCTGTTTACCTGTCCCGCTCCATTACAGGTCGGACAGGTGTGGGCATGGGTTCCGGGCTTCGCACCCGAGCCATGGCATACAGAGCATTCGTCCTCCCGCGTGATCGCGATCTCTTTTTCTACGCCGAATGCCGCTTCCTCAAAGCTGATGTTGATCCGATAACGAATATCGCTCCCTTTTGTCGGCGCATTTCTTCGCTGTCTGCTTGAAGAACCTCCGAACGCACTCCCGAACAGATCGCCGAAGATATCCTCAAAGCCGCCGAATCCGCTGAAGCCTCCTTGGAATCCGCCGAAGCCCGAGCCCATTCCGCCCTGTTCAAATGCGGCATGGCCGTAATTGTCGTAGGCGGATCGCTTTTCGGGATCCGACAGGATCTCATATGCTTCATTCACCTCTTTGAATTTTTCTTCCGCCTCTTTGTTCCCCGGATTTCGGTCGGGATGGAATTCCATCGCCTTTTTTCGATATGCTTTTTTCAATTCCTTTTCGTCCGCAGATTTTCCTACGCCGAGAACTTCATAATAATCTCTTTTAGCCACAGCTCACCTCATACTCAAAGGCTTGCTTACGCAAGGCTTTTGTATTAATCAACAATTTCAGCATCTACAACATCATCCGTTCCGGAAGCGCTTTCGGCTGATTGATTCCCCTGCTGCGCCTGCTCCGCCTGCGCCGCTTCATAGATTTTTTGAGAAATCGAGTGGAACTTGTTCATAACTTCATCTATCCCTTTTCTCAATTCCTCTTCGGTGGAATTCTCATTTGAAACGATCGTTTTCAACTCGTTGACCGCCGCCGTTACGGCATCCTTTTCCTCCTGTGATGCTTTATCACCGACCTCCTCAAGCGCTTTCTCGGTTTGATAGATCGTAGATTCCGCCTGATTCAGCGCTTCCATTCGGTTTCTTTTCTTCTTGTCCTCCTCCGCATGGAGCTCCGCTTCTTTCACTTTTTTCTCGATCTCTTCTTCCGATAAATTTCCGGACGCCGTAATCGTGATCGCCTGCTCTTTTCCGGTACCTTGGTCCTTTGCGGTTACATGAACGATCCCGTTTGCATCGATATCAAAGATTACCTCGATTTGTGGGATTCCTCTCGGTGCCGGCGGGATATTCGTCAACTGGAATCTACCCAAAGTCACATTATCCGCCGCCATGGATCGTTCCCCCTGCAGAACATGGATGTCCACCGCCGTCTGATTGTCCGCTGCGGTCGAAAATACCTGCGATTTTTTTGCGGGGATCGTTGTATTTCGAGGAATAATCGTTGTAGATACGCCTCCCAAGGTCTCGATTCCCAATGACAATGGAGTAACATCCAGCAAGAGAATGTCATTCACCTCCCCTGTCAATACGCCCGCCTGGATCGCCGCGCCGATCGCTACCGATTCATCCGGGTTGATCCCCTTGTGCGGCTCTTGTCCGATCAGCTTTTTAACCGCTTCCTGAACGGCAGGGATTCGAGTCGATCCGCCCACCAGGATCACTTTGCTGATGTCGGAATTTGAAACGCCGGCATCCGCCATCGCTTTTTTTGTCGGCTCGATCGTCATATCCACCAATTTTTTTGTAAGCTCGTCGAATTTTGCTCTTGTCAAATCAATATTCAAATGCTTCGGTCCTTCCTGTGTTGCGGTGATGAACGGAAGGTTGATGTTTGTCGTCATGGTCGAAGAAAGCTCTTTTTTCGCCTTCTCGGCCGCATCGCGCAATCTTTGCAGACTCATTTTGTCCGCTCTCAGGTCGACACCCTCGGTCTTTTTGAATTCATCGGCAATATAATTTACCAATACCTCATCAAAGTCGTCTCCGCCGAGCTTGTTGTTTCCGCTTGTGGATAGCACTTCAAACGCACCGTCTCCCAATTCAAGGATCGACACATCGAAGGTTCCGCCCCCAAGGTCGAAGACCAGGATTTTTTCATCCTTGCCGTCTTTATCAAATCCGTAAGCGATCGACGCAGCCGTCGGCTCGTTGATGATTCGTTTTACCTCCAAGCCGGCAATCCTTCCGGCGTCCTTGGTCGCCTGCCTTTGCGCATCCGTAAAATATGCCGGCACGGTAATGACCGCTTCCGTTACTTTTTGTCCGAGATAGCTCTCCGCATCCGCTTTCAATTTTTGCAATATGATCGCGGAAATTTCTTGCGGGGTATAATTTTTTCCGTCGATCGTAACCTTATGATCGGATCCCATCTCGCGCTTGATGGAGCTGATCGTTCTATCCGGATTGGTTACGCTCTGTCTTTTTGCAGGCTCTCCGACGATCCGCTCTCCGTCCTTTGTGAATGCCACGACCGAAGGGGTCGTTCTCATTCCTTCCCGATTCGCTATTACCACGGGCTCTCCTCCTTCAAGAACAGCCACGCATGAATTTGTTGTACCTAAGTCGATTCCAATTACTTTACTCATTTATTTTTCCTCCTGAAAATTTCTATTTCGAAACCTTGACCATTGACGGTCTGATCACTTTATCTCCCAAAGTATATCCTTTTTGTAGAACCTCCAAAATTTTATTCGCTTCTTCTCCCTCTTCCTGCAAAACCGCGTAGTGAAAATTGGGATCAAAGTCGCCGTCCGTCGGGATCTCTTTGACTTGATTTTTTTCCAAAAGATCCAGAATCTGTTTCTTTATCAGCAAAATCCCTTCCACAAAGCTTTTGCCCGAATCGTCCTGATGTTGCAGCGACCGGTCGAAATTGTCCAAAACGCTCAGCAGTTCAACGATCAGCAATTCATTCGCGAACAAGGCGATTTTCGCCCGCTCTTCCTCGGTCCTTCTTTTATAATTGATAAAATCCGCCTGCGTTCTCTGAACGGTAGTCTTCAAGTCTGCAATTTCCTGCTGCAGCTTTTCGACCTCGGCATTCCCCACTGATTTTTTCTTTTCTTCAAAGTCCACGATATTGTCATTTTTTTCATTCTGATCGGAATTCGTTTCTTCCTTGTGATCGGGATCCGCGGCCTCCATCGGGTCTGTCACAAGCTCCTCATCCGCTCTTGCCGTCGGCTCTTCCTTTTCGTCCGTAACCGACAGATCCTCTTTTTCATCAATTTCTTTTGACATTGCATCTCCTCTCTATGAATCATTTATTATGGCATTGATCTGTGATTGTATATAATGAACGACTGAGCATGCCTTTTTGTAATCCATCCGCTTCGGCGCAATAATGCCGATCTTCCCGATCACCGCCCCGTCGTAGTGTATGTTTGCCGTTACGATCGCAACATCCTTTGCCACTTCACCCATCGTTTCATTCCCCAGCACGATATTGATATCGTCCTTTTGGATGCCTTCGATCTCCAGCAGCTTTTGGAGCTCTTCCTTGCTCCCCAAAAAATCCAGAAAGGATTTTGCTCTCTCAATATCATGAAATTCCGGATAATTAAACATATTCGTGGCGCCGGTCAAAGCCAGCTCCAAGGATTCGTCCTGTCTTACCGCCTCGCTCAATTCATGTGTGATATCGTCAAATGCCTGCGAATAAGATTCCAACTGATCCCGAACAAATGATAACACATCCATATTGATCTCCTGAAGACTTTTGCCAACCAGCACGGCATTCATTCGCTCCGCGATCATCACGATCTCATGATCCGATATCGATTCATTGATCTGCGCGATCGACTTCTTCACCTCACCGTTTTCCAAAACGATCAGCACGATGACCTCATACGGCGTAAGACGCACGATGTTGATGTGCTTGACGATATGCTTCGGAATATTTTTTTGCGACAATGCAACCGCAGTATAATTGGTTGCGCGAGTCAAAAGGTTGAGCGATTCTTCGATCAGATTGGCGATCTGGTCGACATTCTCAAAGACGCCGTCCAAATCAAAAACAAAATCATTATTCAGCGGCGACTCCGTGTTCAAAAGATTGCTGACATACAATTCATACGCATCGGCGGAGGGTATTCTTCCGGCAGAGGTATGAGGCTGCAATAACAATCCCAGCTCTTCCAGGTCGGACATTTCATTTCGGATCGTCGCGGCGCTGATCCCGAGATCTTTGTTTTTCGAGATCGTTCTGGAGCCCACCGGTTCGGCGGTCGCGATATATTCTCTGACTACGAATTCCAATATTCTTTTTTTTCTTTCAGTCAATGTGATTAGAGAATTCATATAGCCCTTCCTTCTGTTAGCACTCAACTCGTTCGAGTGCTAATCTGGCTTTATCTTACTCTTTTTTTTCCGCATTGTCAATATATTTTTTATATTTTCTCAAAAAAATAATCCTCGTAAAGAGGATCTGGCTTGGAGCGGGTGAAGGGGATCGAACCCTCGCAACCGGCTTGGAAGGCCGGGGCTCTACCACTGAGCTACACCCGCAGATATTAAATTGGTGGTGGAGAGTGGATTTGAACCACTGAAAGCATCGCTAACAGATTTACAGTCTGCCCCCTTTGGCCACTCGGGAACTCCACCGACTAAAATTGGTGGGACCAACAGGGCTCGAACCTGTGACCCCCTGCTTGTAAGGCAGGTGCTCTCCCAGCTGAGCTATGGTCCCGATCGCAAAGCTACGCTATTTATATTAGCAAAAATCATTTGCGCTGTCAATCACTTGAACAATTTTTTTGTGTAGGATTACAATACATATGTTACACCGAAAAAAATAAAATGCGGAAAACCCACTTTTGTGTTATCTTTTAGCTACTAAACAAAAAATGTAACCGAAAGG
>JBGZCE010000053.1:0-22917 GCA_041845175.1 Filifactoraceae bacterium | reverse complement strand
ATCTGTCGCCGAACAAAATGCAGGATCCCCGATCATCATAGTCCAGGCATTTGCTGAACGCCTCCGCGCCGATGACAAGCGCATTTTTTCCGATGCCCGACTTGAGCATCGCGCCGGCGACCGACAACGCGTACACAAAGCCGGTACAGCCCGCCACCACATCAAAGCTCACGGCATTTTCGATCCCGATCAGCCCTTGCGTATAGCTCGCCGTGGACGGCGCAAACGAATCCGGAGTCACCGTTGCAAAAATCACCATATCGATATCCCGTGCAGAAACTCCCGCCGCTTCCATCGCACGCTCAGCCGCCTTGGCTCCGAGCATTGCTGTCGTCTCTTCAAATGTCGCTCTTCTTTCCTCGATGCCCGTGCGCTGAATGATCCATGCCGAATCCGTATCGACGATCTCCGACAGCATATCATTCGTAACGACAAAAGAAGGCAAATAGCTTCCTGTCGAAATAAACTCCATAGCTCCTCCTTAAAAAATTATACGCAAATGATATAACAGCACTTTTTCTTTGTCAACAGATTTTACAAAAATACCTTAAAATATTGCAAATACTATGTTTTAACTGCTCACGCCCAAAATTTTTGTTCAGCGAAGGAGTGAATTTCGACCACCGACACTTTTGTATTTTTTTGTTCCGCAAAAATTTTCGGAACCGATGTCTCATCATAATTTCTCCGCCACAAAATTTTTCGAAGCCGGTGCCTCATCATGATTTCCCCGCCGTAAAAACTTTCGGAGCCGATGCCTCATCATATTTTCTCCGCCGCAAAAATTTTTTCAACGTTATGCTTGACATCTCGTTTGTGTTATTGTACTATACGAATAGAACAATTTTATTTATAAAATCGTTTTTAACGGAGAACATCCGAAATCATATACTAAGGAGGAGCAATGAGAATGGCTTGGAAATTCGATCAGGGCAACCCGATATATCTGCAGATCATCCAGGTGCTTGAGTCCAAAATTCTCTCCGGCGAATACAAGCCGGGCGACAAATTGGAATCCGTGCGTGATCTCGCCAGCCTTGCCGGCGTCAACCCGAACACGATGCAAAAGGCGCTTTCCGAAATGGAAGGAATGGGACTGATTTATACACAGCGTACCGCCGGCCGGTTTATCACGGAGGACGCCGCTACCATAAAAAATCTTCGCCTCGCGACCGCTCAAAGCAAAACGGACGAATTCGTCGGCGAACTGAATCGCTTGGGCTACACGACCGACGAGATCATCCGCATCATCAAGGGCGAATATAAAAAGGAAGAAACTGCCAGAGCGGTAAGCAATCTTGAAGACTATTTGAAGGGGGAACAGCATGAGCAATAAAATTTTGGAATGCAAGACACTGAGAAAATGCTACGGCAGGGAGATCGCCTTACAGGGCATCGACCTGTCCATCGACCGAGGACGCATCATCGGACTGCTCGGACCCAACGGCAGCGGAAAGACCACATTGATCAAGCTCGCCAACGGTCTGCTCGCGCCGACTGCCGGAGAGATTTTGATCGCCGGTGAAAAACCGTCGCCGCAAACCAAAAAGATCGTCTCCTATCTGCCGGACAAAAATTATTTGGACGACAACCAGACCGTCAATTCCATCATCAAGCTTTTTATGGACTTTTACGACGATTTTCGAGAGGATCGCGCACGCGCGATGCTGGACAGCCTGAACATCGACCCGACCAAACGGATGAAATCCCTTTCCAAAGGAACAAAGGAAAAGGTTCAGCTGATCCTTGTCATGAGCCGAAAGGCGGATCTGTATCTTTTGGACGAGCCGATCGCGGGCGTTGACCCTGCGGCGCGCGACTATATAATGGATACGATCATCCGCAACTACGACGAAAGCTCGACCGTCATCATATCAACGCACCTGATCGCCGACATCGAAAAGGTGCTGGACGAAGTGATCTTGCTGAAAAACGGAATGATCATGCGACACAGCACGATCGACAGCATTCGGGAGGATCATAATATGAGCGTGGATGAATATTTCAGGGAGGTGTTTCGATGATACTCAAATTATTAAAATATGATATTCGCGGCATCGGCAAAAAGCTTTTACCACTCTACGGTTTGTCGATCGCTTTCTCCATTCTGTCGCGATTTACATTCTTAAACTACTACTATACCGATCTGACACAGTATCCGCCGTTTTGGGCGGAGCTACTGATGGGCTTGATCTTCGGTTTCACATGGATCCTTATCGGCGCAACCTTTATCGTCACCTTTTTCGTTCTGATCATCAGCTTTTTCAAAACGGTTTACGGCGACGAGGGCTATCTGACGCATACGCTGCCGATCACTACCACACAGATCCTCATTTCAAAAACGCTCAACTATTATCTGTGGATGTTTATTGCATTGATCGTTTCGCTGCTCAGCATCCTGCTGATGTTTTTCCACTTCGGATTTTTTGCTGAATTCCTCGCAGATTTCTCGAAGATCTGGCCGGAGATCATCGCAGGCATAAAAGAGCAGATCACGCCGCAGATCGTCATAATGATCATTCTGTCGGTGTTGACCATGCTCATTGCACCGATCTCAAGCGCCTTGATGATCTACCTTTCCTGCGGGATCGGGGCGCAGTTCCGTCACAAGCTGATCGCCGGCATTTTGGCTTACCTCGGGATCTCGTTTGCGCTCAGCATCTTCAACCAGATCATAGCATCGGGCTTTGTGCTCGATTCGATAGTCGCAAACTCCTATTCGGCATATTATCCGTCGATCGACGACATTTTCAAATTGATCGTATTCACCTTTGTCACGACGATCATTCAAACGGCGGGATTCTTTTTGGCAACGCGATATATGCTCGATCATCGCCTGAATCTTGAGTAAGCACAGCTCATCGCTGAGCATAAAAAACAAGATGGAATGGGAGCGTCAACCGACACTGCGAAATCGCGCGACTTGTCGCCGAGTGTTCAAAATCATTCGGAATAGCCTGCGCCGATCGTGAAATTGCTCGGCTCAATGCCAAGCCTTCCAATAGCCTTTCGGATTCTGTACGCTTCATTATAAATCAAAAGAGTCGGATCCTGCGGACGGACCTTTCTAAGCTCCTCTGTTCGCAGCACTCGACTCTTTTTTGTTTTCCGTTATTTCAGATGAAATTTGAAATTGCAGCGTTCGCCGCCTGTGCCGATCGTTTCGGTCCGCTCAAGATACACCTTCGGCAAATGCGCAAAGGTGACCCAATCCGCATCACAAAAAATTTCGCAAAGCTCCGGACAGCCGAAGCGGCGACAGGTTCGCTCCCACAGGCACGCCGTAATGTCGATCCGCAGCTCCTCATCATTGTTTTCCAGCACCTCGCTCGTCCAGATCTCCGTCCCGTGCAGCTGCTGCACAAACACATTTCTGAAAAGCTCCGAAAAATTCGACAGCGTATTCAGCGCCCGAAGCACGCGATTGATCCGCCGCGCCCGGTTATTCACCCACACCCGGCACAGCAGGATCGCCTCCTCCTTCGGCAAACCGGATTGCAAAAAGCTTCGATACAGCGCGATCGCCGGCAGCAAGGTGCTGCTCGTCTGCATTCCCTGCTGCCATTGCGTCCATGACCCGTCCTTGATCCGGCGCAAAAGGATTTTGTAATTCGCCCGATAGCGAAGATCGATCGTGCGCAAGATGCTTTTGTCCGCCTGCCCTTTGAAAAATCTTTGAAAACTCATTCGTTCCCCCCTGTTTGAATCGGTAACGATAATCACTTCCCATTATATTGTACCGCTAACTGCGAAATTCGTGAAGTATCCATCCGAATTTTCGCAACAAATGAAGCCTGCGAATGATATCGCAAAGATTTATCACAAGGACTATAATGACATTTTTCGGCTGCGGATCGGAAAGTATCGTGCAATTTTCAGGATCATCGATCATCAAATCCTCATTTTTGTGTTTGATAGCGACAGTCGAGGAGATATCTACAAATAATTCGGACGCAAAAAGAACCCGGATCGGCTCTTATTTTGAGCAGGGTCCGGATTCTTTTTGTATGCTTATTTTGTTTTCAACAGTGATTTTTCGGCTGTGCGAGCGTATTTTATTTCGATCGCGTTTTACTTTGATCGCCATTGCCGCATTGTGATTCGGATTTTTTATGTCTTTACGGTAATCCTTTTCAGCCGCACAGCATATTTGTTTCGGCTTCTCCGTTTTTTCGATCCGATTCAATTGTACGATTATATTTTTCTTCAGTTCATCAGATAGTATATCGCGGACGGAAAGAGCAAATGTACTGCCAGCAATCCGAGCGTGATTACGGCGAAGCTCCGGTGCAGGGTGAGAAAGGTCTTTTTCTTTTTGATGTGAAAGAGTCCGCCGAAGCAGACGGCGATCAGCATCGAAAGATAGGTCAGCGTTCCCGTATGCAGGCGAAGGCTTCCCATCGCCATATATCCATGCACTATTGCAAGGACTCCGACCGCTACGCCGACCGGGCGATGGATTTTTTTGAGCTGTTTGACGAGCGAAGTGATCTTCGGATTATTGTCAAGCATTTTTTTGTTCAGTATGCGGAGCGGATACGGCAAAGCGAGTATCGCCAGCATCGCCAAGCTCAGATAGCCCAAAACCGAGTACATCAGCTGACCAGCTTTCCTACCACCGGCAATCCTTCCAGCATGGAAACGCCGTGCGGCGATTGGTTTTTGATCGCATCGGTCAAATCCTGTCCTGCTTCAAAGCCGTTGTGTCCGCCGTTTGTCCATGCCGGTGAATCCGTCACATCATAGATTACGCCGTCTACCGCAATATATGCGGGATTTCCGTCTTGTCCGTTATATTTCGCCAATTCCTCCAAGGTCAATTCCAATGCGGCAGCCTCGGTGCTCTCCGTGCTCTCGGTACTTTCCGTGCTCTCGGTGTTCTCCGTACTTTCGGTGCTTTCCGTCGTTGTTTCGGAGCTTTCCGTTGTTGTTTCGGTCGTCGTTCCGCAGGCTGCAAGCGACAGGCTCAATAAAAGCATCATTACTAATATCAAATTTTTTCTTTTCATATTTTACTTCTTTTCTTTTGATATGAAACAATTACCCATTAAGTTCAGTTAATAATCAAAATCCTTTTTGTATGCGCTTTACTTCGCTTGAGGAACAAATTTCTCCGTGAATATTTTCTTCTGTTTCACAATTTCTCGGCATCGTGATTTTTATTTTGCTTTGTTTCGCTTGAAAAGCAAATTTCTCTGCGGCTTGTTGCCCGCAAAAAAGGAAGGTTTTGCCCTTCCTCTTTTAATCCGATATTTTACTTTGCATTCGATATTTTTCCGTAACACGGTTTTTATGCGGTTTTTTCGATTTTGCTCTCCCGGTCGAAAAAACGATACTCGCCGTTTTCGTAGTACACCGGCTCACAGTCGCCTTTTTTGAGTGCGGCGATCAGCTCGGCTTCGGTTTCGATCGGATAGGCAAAGCGGGTCGCCATCAATCCGACGCGCTCTTTGAAATGTGCGTCGGAGCCGCCCGTCATCGCCAAGCCCGATTCACAGGCCGTTTTTGCCGCCTGCAGGTTGAGATATTCCGGCGTGCTGCCGTTGAGCACTTCGACCGCAGTCAGCGGCAGCAGACTGTCGCTCGTGTGCTCGTAGATGTGATCCTCGAGCCCGCGGTTGTTTTTGCGGTACGGATGTGCCGCGATCGCGACGGCGCCCTGCTCGTGCACGAGCGTGAGCAATTCGTCGGGCGTGACCATTTTGTCGGGTACTTTGTCCAATCCGATGACGAGAATGTCGCCCTGCGTGGTCAGGATCTCGACGCCAACAAAAATTTTGAGATCCTCGGTATAAAAATTCTTTACGATCTCGCGAAGTCCGAGGTTGTCGTGGTCGGTGATGCAGATTCCGTCGAGTCCTTTGTTCTTCGCTTCTTCTATAATATCCTCCAGGCTGACATGGCTGTCAAAGGAATGTCTGTCCTGGTGCAGGTGCATGTCGATCAGCATAGCTTCTCCTTCTGTTAACAAATGGATGGTTTCTCCCTTTTCATTATATCAGGAGATAGCGTCTGTTAACCTAAATTTTCGATAAAATATTTTTATCGCTTCAATAGATTATCTTAATATTACGCACTATGCGTTGAGAAAGTCCGCGAGCTTTTTCGCCTTTTGCACAGCGGCGGATTTGGCTTTGCAGCTTGCGAGCTTGTCCAGCCCGATCCATTGTGCGTCCTCCGGCGGGATCAGTCCTCTTTTTGCCGCTTCCTTGAGATGTCGGGCGTGGTAGATACAGATGTCGAGCACGCGATTTACCCATGTCGGAGGCTTTTTGTCCGCCTCGGTCTTTTCACCGGCGGCGCGAATACATTCGGTCAGCATCACCCAGAACACCGGCAGCAGCTCCGCTTCCTTTTCGAGCACGCGCACGAGCTTCGCCGGACTGACCGATTCGTGCGAAAGCAGGGTGCGTGTTGCTCTCCGAAGCATCGCAACGCCGAGCTCGCCCGATTTCACCAATCGTCTGACGGATGCACGGGAGGAGTAGACCGCATCGCCGTCCTGTGCCAAAAGTCCGACGATCGTCGTCAGCATCGCTGCGCTCAGCGGTGCAGATTCTCCGTCGAGCGGACCGTTCACTTCGCTTCGCCAGTTGCGAAATTCGGAAACCTTCATTTTTTGCTCCGATTCATCCCAGTGAAGCCATACCTCGGATCTGCCCTCCCGCGCGTAGTCACTGCCACGCGGCGCTTCGACGGCGCGGGTCTGTCCTTCGTTGTCGAGTCCGTACATCCATCCGCTGATTATCACATGATATTCGCGGTCAGGGATGTCCGGCAGCTGCCAGCCGAATACAAGCGGCTTGACGCTCCGATCCGTGTCGAGCGTCTTGATTCGCATCGTGATCCCGTCCTCGATGATCGGCCTTTCCTCCGCGCACGCTCGCCAAGTTTCGTCAAAAGCGGCCGCGGGCATCGGAAAGTCGTCCGTCTCGGCATCCCTTTTCCCGTCCGTTTTGTCGGCTTTTTCCCGCTTTGTCGAGGCTTGCCCCGCCGCCTTTTGCAGTTCTTCGTTTTGCTTTACAAAATCGGAAGCGTTCAGGTGCTCGACCACTTCCTTTGCCGTGGTGACGGCGATGGATGTTCCCGATTTTTGAGCAAGCCTGCGCACGCCTTTAAGTGTCAGGGCGGATGACGGCGCAATGCCCTTTTTGACGGCGTCGAGCACCTCGTCCAGATATTTTCGGATCAGCTTGGCAAGCTCGGCGGTGCCCGGGATCATACGAGGTGCGTTGAGCGATTCGTCGATCAGCTCGTCGGCGACCGGCCATACGACGGACAATATGCCGTCCTGCGTGATATGATCGAGCGATTCCGCAAGGCTTGCCAGATTGGATAGCTCTCCGCCGCGCCAATCCAGATAGCGGATGGCGGCGGTGCCCGGGATCAGCAGCCCGCGCTCCCACGCTTTGACGGTCGCCGTGATCACATCCTCCGCAGTTTCGTCGCTCAGATAGCTCTGTGCGGCAAGCAGGTTCATCAGCGCTCCGCCCGGCAGTGGCTCCTTTCTTCTTGCCACCTGTCGCATTACGATGCCCTGTTCGTGATAGACCTCCGTATCTCTGCGCACGCAGGTCAGCGCGAAGTCGCCCCAATGCGGGAAGATCGAAAAGAAGCTGCCGTGCATATAGCCGAAGCGATTCGGAAAATCGCGCAGGCTTTTCGGCATTCCCAAATTGATGCCCCAATAGTATCTTTGCGGTTCAAAGTGCGGCTCGACATGCGGATCCGCAAGGTATGCCAGTACAAGCTCGCCCGCGAGCAGCGGCGTACCCTGTTCGTTTCGTATTTTTTCGCCGTCGGGCAGCCGAATAAAGAGCTTGACCTTTTTCAGCCTGCTTCGGGCTTCCTCCGTCGCGCCGTGAATATCCAGCCGCGTGAGCGCCAGCTGAAGATCGGGCTCCCACACGAAGGTGCATTTTTCTTCCTGATATTTGAGCAGCCGATCCGCCAAGTCGCCGACCGTGATCGACAGATCCATGCGGCTCGGTGTGGAAAGCAGGCACGGCAGCTTGTCGATATTCGTGCAGATCACAAAATTTCGCGCTCGCATCAGATCGGTGTAGTCCTTTTTCAAGACCTCGGCGCCGTTTTCAAATCGCTTTCGCTCTTTATCGATCTGCATATAGATCTCTTTGTTCTTTGCCCATGCTCCGAGCAGATACGCCGCGCCGACCTCGCTTGTTCGTATCCCGACCAAGCTCAGCCGCGCCTCCTTCGGATCGCGTCGGGCAAGTTCGTTTGCCATTGCCAGGAATTTTTCCTCGGTGATATCCGCTGCGTTCGCTTTTCGCTTCGACAGCTCCGCCGCAAGCTCCGTCAGCTTTTCCGGCGACACCTCGCCCGGATCGAAGCTCGGCACGCTCCAAAGGCTCGGCGTTTTTTGCCAAAGCCCCCGAAGCTCCTCGGACGCCTCTTCTTCGGTCGGCTCAAGCTCGACTGCCCATGCATCGGCAAGCCTTTGCGCGAGCTTGGCAATGCTTTTGTCGCCGTCATGGATATGCAGCGCGAGCCAGTCGGTCAGCTCATCCGCCGAATGCGGCTTCGCGCGCCCAAGTGCGGATTTGAGCACCAGCTGCCGGATTTTTTTGGCTCGGCTCGCGGACGCGGAGACCAAAATGCTCGGCAAAAGCTCGTCCGACGAATGCTCGATCAGAACGGGCGCAAATCGCTCGGTAACGGCGCTCTCTCCGAGGGATAGCAGCGGGATCAGGCTCTCGCCCTGTGCGAGGATGTCCCGATCGGTCAGGCCGATCTTTTCCAGCGCATTCATCCACGCCTTTCGGTCGCCGGGTCGGTTGGATGCGTTGAGTGCAAAAAAGACCAGCTCCTTCGCATGATCCTTCGGAATCATCTCCTGCTTCACGCCCTCGATCAGCACCGCGCTGAACGGCCCGGTCGCCGGCGCGTTGATCGCTATGCCGACCTCGATGTGCTCGGCGAATCGACTTCGGATCATTTCCTCGCCCGGCGCAAAATCAAGATCGAATCTTCGTTCCGACTTCATGATCCTCAGCGCGGAGGCGGCATACACCGCCCAGTCCTTGATATATTCCGTCGACTGCGGAATCTCAAGCTCCATCCGATGCACCAAATGGACGCAAAGCATCCCGAACACGCTGGACGAATGCTCCCATGCTCGCCGATCCGATCGACAGACGGCGGCGATAAAATCGGCGGCATATTTTTTCCCTCTCTCGCTGATCACCAGAAACGCCGCCTCGTTGTTTCCCCGGATCAGGCTTGCCGCTCTTTTTGCATCGACGCCGATCCGAATCGCAAAAAGAGCCAGCTTTTCCAAATCGACTTCCTCCACATCCGCAACCTTCACCACACCGTAGCTGTTCTCGGACAGCTGTTTGATCTCCGTCCATTCGCCGCTTTTCAAGCCCTCGCGTGCAATTTTTTGCTCCTCCTTGCTCCCCAGGCCGAGCTCCATAACGGTGTCTATGCTTGCTTCCTCGTAGCCGAGCGATTTGTAGATCTCAACCGCCTGCTTTAATTTACTTGCCATCATTTCCCTCCTCCGATTTCAGCTTTACCGCCAAAATATGCTTGCACGGCCCTCTGCCGTTTTGATGATTGAGATACCATGTGCAGGTGCATTTCGCCTGCTCGATGCTCTGCGCCGGATCGTAGATCACGCGATAATCCGCATCCTTCGACCGAACCAGCCAGCGATCTCCGTCGATGTAAAGCGTCTGATCGAGCAGCTTTCTCGCCGCGACCAGCCGGGGATTGTCCTTCCACACCCGATCCGGCTCCTCCGGCAGCTCGCGATGAAAATACGCCTGTTCGTTCGCATCGTATCCGAGCTTGCCCGAAACCGCCAGCAAGCCCAGCGCATAATCCATCTCGGATTTTGAAAAGCCGAGCGTCTGCGCCGTTTCAAGCCGGTCGATCTTGGACTCGAATTTCAGCAAAGCTGCCAAACGGTCGGCATTCTCGACCGTTTCCAAGGTGGACAGCGATTCCAAAAGCGCGCCCTCCCCCGAATAGCCCTGATAGCTTTTTGCCGTCAGGCTCAGCGTCAGGTGCGCATCGTTCATCCGAAGCTCGATCATCATCGAACCCTTATCCTCATTTTCCGGCGCATAAAAGGCGATCGACTTCACATCGCTCATCAAGCGCTTCAGCGCGCTCAACCGATGAAGTCCGCTGATGTAGACGCTGTCCTTTCCCCTTCTCTGCTCCAGCCTCACGCCCGTTTTGGTATAGGTCAGCCAGCCGCCCTGCTCCTTTCCGGTTGCCGGCGGCAGCGCTGCAATAAAATTTTTTGCAGCCATTCCCTCGACGAGGAATATCCTTTTCATCGCCCGGTGGATCGGTGCGCAGTTGCCCAATGCGCGGATCCAGCGCTCCGGCATCTCTACCGGCCGCTGACGAAGGAGCTTCGTAATCCCCGCGCCCTCCGCCGGACGGTGAAATGCGCTCAAACCGTCGTCGCCGATGAGGAGCTTGAGCTTGTCCCCCTGCTTGACCCCGATCAGCGCCCTGCGAAGCTCCGTTCCGATGTCCACATTGGTCGTGCCGTAGGAAATATCGCCGTAGAGTCCCTCCTGAAAAAGATCCAGCCGCGCATACACGCCGTTGCAGGCGGAAAAGCACTCCGCCCGCAGCCGATCGCCCTGCGCGGACAGGATCGGATCGCGAAGCCCGACCGGAGTATAATTGAAATATCGGGTCGACACGATGTCCGCCAGCACCAGCAAGCCCCTCGATACGATCAGCGGGTGCACCGGCTCTCCGTTGAAAAAAAGCGGATCGCTGTCGATCCCCGACGGCGTCAGCGCCGGAGCAAGCGCAAGCGCCAAATTTCCTTTGTTCAATGAAGATATGTTTCTGAATTCCCTCACAAGTTCCCTCCTTCTATTCTAAAAGCATCGTGCTCTGCGCCGCAAAGCCGTGGAAACAGTCTACATGATATTCGGATAACCTATTATAAAAGCGTCGTGCTCCACACCCCGACCTCCGCGGTCGGGAGCTGCTCATCTCATCGCTTTTGAACCCCGGACCGCGCCCTGTTCCTGTGATGGTGAAGCAAGCTGTTATCAAATCCGATTCATCGGCATCCCGACGGATCAGTCTGCGCTTGCGATCGCACCGTCTCCGATCAGCTCCTCCGGCGCATGTCCGATCGGCACGGGCACCGATCACTCGATGACGGTGCTCTCGCCAAGGGATCACAGCCGGGTCAGGCTCTCGCCCGGCGTGAGGATGTACCGATCCGATCATGATCGCAGCGTGCAAACAGCGCTCGTTTTGATCGCGATTTTTTTCTTCTTGTATCATATCGCATCGGATATTATCTGTAAAGTGGCGCTTCCTTTCACGCTGCCGCACAATCGGAGCGCAGCCGGCATACGGCGACCTCAAGGCTGATGCGGGATCGTTGTAAAAAATCCGCCGGACTCATTGCCGCTTTTTCGTTTTTCGCGAGAAAGCTGAATTGCCGGAGCAGCGGATTATCCTGAGCTCGCGCTCCGCATATTTACTTTGCGAAGCCGCTCGACATCCAATCGGGCGACCTTTCGCACATTCTTCATCTTTTTTTACCAATCCCCTCGTAACTTATGGTACACTATTTGTAAATACACATAGGAGGCTACCATGAAACTGATCGATTTGCATTGCGACACCGCTTTTCGTTTTTTTGAGGATCGCGAGCGGGAAGGACTTTATCGCAACAATTATCATGTGGATATTCAAAAGCTGAAGCAAAGTCATTCGGCGGCTCAATTTTTTGCGCTGTTCGTCAATCGAAACAAATGTATCAAGGAGGATCTGCCCGTATGGGATGCCTTTTTGCAAAAGCATCGCCTGCTGATGAAGCAGCTGGAGCTTTGCGGGGAGGATATCGCGCTTGCCGAAAACGCCGACGATCTGGACGGAAATTTGAAGCGCGGAAAAATCTCGGCCTTTTTGACCATCGAGGAGGGCGGCATTTTGGAGGGACAGCTCACGCGACTGGAGAAGGCATACGAGATGGGCGTCCGTCTGATTACGCTGACCTGGAATTATCCAAATTCGCTCGGCTTTCCGAATTCGCTTTGTGAATCGGATTATCCGAATCAGCGTCTGACCGAGTTCGGCGTTCAGGTGGTCGAGTATATGAACGAAAAAGGAATGATCGTCGATGTGTCGCATCTGTCGGATCAGGGCTTTTATCATGTGCATGAGATCAGCCGAAAACCGTATATCGCTTCGCACTCCAACGCACGCGCGCTGAAAGCGCACGGCCGCAATTTGACGGACGACATGCTGCGCACATTGGCAAACGACGGCGGAATTACGGGAATCAATTTTTATCCGCCGTTTCTCAACGACCTTCATGCCTCGACCGCCGAGAGCATGGTGGAGCATATCCGTCATATCGAAAATGTCGCCGGCATCGAAAGCATCGCCATCGGAACGGACTTTGACGGGATCGACGGCTATCTGGAAATCTCCGACATCGGCAAAATGGAGCTGCTGCTTCACGCTCTGAAAAAGGCCGGGTACGGCGATGACAAGATCGATAAGATCTGGTTCAAAAACGCGTACCGCGTCATCCGCGAGGTGATGAAATAGTGCCGCGTATCCTGCGCGCCTGATTATCGGTCTGCGATACGCAAGCATCTCCTGACGGGAGGCATTCCTTATCGGCCGGATCGTCCTGACCCGAGTCGACCGTCCTACCCGGAGCGCCTTCGTATTCGCTGAGATATACGGCGAAGACCGCAACCATCATTTCATTCACGATGTCCGAATCATCTTTGTACTCGCGGTGAGCGAGTGCAAAACGGATAATTCAAAGACCTTAACTCAAAAAGCGGAGCGCCGCCGTGTTCGTTCGGCAGCACTCCGCTCTTTATCGTGTTTCAAATATTATTTTCGCTGAATCGGCTCTATTTTTTCAAGCCCATCATCTCGCGCGCTTCCGCCGGCGTTGCAATCTCTCTTCCGACAAGCTTCGCCATCTCGACGACCTTGGCGACCAATTCGCCGTTGCTTTTCGCAAGCACGCCCTTTTCGAGGTACAGATTATCCTCAAAGCCGACGCGAACATTTCCACCCATCGCGATCGCCGCCATCGCAAGCGTAAACTCATGCCGTCCGATCCCGGTTGCAACCCATGTGGAGCCCGGCGGGATCGAGCCGACCATAAACGCCAGATCTCTCGGCGTCGCCGTCATGGCGCCCGGCACGCCCAGCACGAAGTTGAAATGCATCGGATAATCGATCAAGCCCTTTTTCGCCATCAGGATCGCCGTGTCGATCATTCCTTTTTCAAAAACCTCGCACTCCGGCTTCACGCCGTATTCCTTCATCGTCGTTGCAAATTCCTCGATCATCGTCATCGTATTCGTAAAGACCTCGTCCCCTCCGAAGTTGCAGGTTCCACAGTCGAGCGTTGCAATCTCCGGCTTCAAAAATACCGGCTGAAGTCTTTCCTTTGCCGTCATCCATGTCGCTCCGCCGGTGCTCGGCAAAATGATGATATCCGGCAAAACCTCGCGGATCGCCTTGATCGCTTCTTCATAGCGATCCTTGCTCTGTGTCGGCGTTCCGTCATCCTCCCGGACATGCAGGTGAATAACGGCAGCTCCCGCATCCGCGGCAGACTTCGCCTCTCTAACGATCTCTTCGATCGTGTACGGTACCGCAGGATTCTGTTCCTTAGTAACCTCCGCACCGCAAATTGCGGCAGTGATAATCAACTTGCTCATTGCTTCTTCCTTTCTTATCCATTCAAATAACTTTAACTCAAAAAGATTTTTGTCGTTGCTTCTATTATAGCTTTCGGATAGGATTTTATCAAGCCCAAGAATAAGAATTGTTGCTTTTTCTTTTGTTTTTTCAAAAAACCGGCTCTTTTTCGCGAAAATGTGTTCGTTAAAGCTTCGCAGTTTCAATTATTTTTCGCCGCATGGACTCGGCGATCGAAACGCGCCTTTGCTTCATTGGCTCAAGCATCGCACGCAAAGCAAAAAGCATTCGCAAGCCGCGTAAGAGTATGCGCAGGCAAAACAATGGAGCTCGCAAGCAGTGTAGCAGTATGCGCAAACAAAACAATGGAGCTCGCAAGCAAAAAGGACCGATCCTTGCGCTACACAAAAATCAGTCCCTGTTCTTCATTATGTTTCGCCGACGATGATCGCCGACGCGCCAACCGTTCCGCATCCGTCACATTTCTCGCGGCTTTCGGAATTATTTCTGCAATACATATTCGCCGTCGATCGGATTGCTCGACCGAAGCTGCGCTATCGAGCCGGACTCTTTGACGGTCAGGTGATTTCCGTTTTTTACAAAGAGGATCTGATAATCCTGCTCCGTATCCTGATAGTTCGCCTTTGCGCCCTCGATCGACGCGATCGCCGTCAGCAGATTCTCTCCGCTCTCCG
The DNA here is from genome assembly GCA_041845175.1 of Filifactoraceae bacterium. Taxonomy (GTDB): domain Bacteria; phylum Bacillota; class Clostridia; order Peptostreptococcales; family Filifactoraceae; genus JAUNKE01. The sequence continues at coordinate 8,533 of JBGZCE010000053.1, read as the reverse complement.
TGAGTGTGACCGTAAATTCAAAGCTGTGCTGATCCGCCTGCATCAGGTCGATCTGAACGCTCGGACCTTCCCCTTCGCGAACAAATACTCCGTTCCAGTCCTGCGTCTGCGAGATCGGCGTCTCCAGCGGAAAGTCCATCATCGATCCCAGCGCACCGGTCTTGGGATCATACGAAAACATTTCGCCGGTGTACAGATTGATCGCCAGCTGCGTTGCAAACGACGGCCCCGATTTGTTGATCACATCGATCAGATAATATTTGTGCCCGTCGATCTCCGGAATATTTTCCGAAACGCTGATGTTGTATTTCTCGATGTCGATCTGCTCCTTGGCAAGCTGCAGCGCGTCCTCCCGCGACAGCGCCAACGGCGGCGGCGTTTCGCTCGTGCCGGTATCCGATCCGTTTGCGGCGGGATTATCGATCACTATCGGAGTATCGATCGTGTCGTCCACCTGTCTGAAAAATTTGTTGTAGCAGAAAATCCCGCCCACAATCAATACCAGAGCGGCACAAAACGCGATAAGCGTCTTTTGGTTCTTCACACAATCACCTCCTTTTCCCTGTAACGATCGCATAGGATCAATCGTTCGCTTCATTTCCTATCCTTATTATATCCTTGCGAGCGGAAAAAGGCAATTACAAAAAAATTACAATTAAAAATACCGTCCTCTCTGCAAAGGCTCGACTTTCTTCAACCTCCGTCGTTTATCCGTGAGTAACTCGGCTCCTTCGCACACAAAAAATTTTGCGTATGCCGCGTCAGGCTCCGTTACAATCTGTTCGTGCGCGGCGATCTTCACGCCGGCGGTATCGCAACGCGCGGCAAGCGATCGAGGATTCGCGACTCCACAAAAATTTTGTGACGGCAAAAAGGGAGCTTGCTCCGCTCCCTTTGTGTTGCCATTCTATTTTTCATCGTATCGCCGCTTCCTGCCGCGATTTTGCTTTTCGCTTTACAGCAGCTTCTTTTTCATGCTTTCGGAGTTGATGCAGTATCGGAGTGCATTTTCCTCGGAGATCTTGCCGGTCTTGACCAGATTCAGGATGTAATTGTCCATTGTGATCATCCCTTCCGCGCCGGAGGATGCGATGACATTGTCGATCTGATTGATCTTGCTGTCCTTGATCATATTCTGGATCGCGTTGTTGACGATCATGATCTCGAAGGCCGGGATCAGTCCGCCGTTGATTGCCGGGATCAGCTGCTGCGAAACGACCGCTTTGAGCTCCAGCGATAATTGCACGCGTACCTGCTGCTGCTGCGATGCCGGAAACACATCGATGATCCGGTCGATGCTTTTCGCCGCGCCGATCGTATGAAGCGTCGAAAGCACGAGCTGCCCCGTTTCGGATGCGGTGATCGCGGTCTGTATGGTTTCAAAGTCGCGCATCTCGCCGAGCAGGATCACATTCGGCGCCTGACGCAGCGCCGCACGAAGCGCGCTCTCGTAGCTTTCCGTGTCGTGCTCGATCTCACGCTGGCTGACGATGCTCTTGTTGTGTCGATGCACGAATTCGATCGGATCCTCGATCGTGATGATGTGCCCGTAGCGGTTTTTGTTGATTTTATCCACCAGGCAGGCGAGCGTCGTCGATTTTCCGGAGCCTGCCGAGCCGGTCACGAGCACCAGGCCCTTTTTGATCTGAAACAGATCCGTCACGGTCTGCGGAATATTTTTCGCCTCCGCCGACGGCAGATCGAAGCTCACCACGCGAAGCACGGCGGCATAGGAGCCTCGCTGCTTGTACGCTGAACAGCGGAAGCGCCCGAGCATGCTGATCGAAAATGAAAAATCATCGTCACCCTTTGCAAAAAGCTTTTCCATGGAGCGATCCGCCGCCTTGTAAAGCTCCTCGATATATCTTCTCGTCTCGTCGGGGATCAGCTTTCCGCCCTCCTGCTCGACGATGTTGTTGTTGATCTTGAATGCCAAATTGCAGCCTGCAACGATCAGAATGTCCGATGCCGATTGCTCCAGCGCCGCCTTCAATATTCCGAAAATATCCATTCGGAGTCTTCTCATATCGAATATGTCCATACTGCTTACCATACTACTACCCCTCCCAGAGTTCCATCTTTTTTTCTTTCCATTGTTCCACATTTTCAAGGCCGGAAGATACCAGCCTCACGCTTTCCCCCAAGCGCGCTTCGATCTGCGCATGATAGACCACATGCTCGCTCACGGCTTGGAAAAACAGGATCCTTATGTCATTCCCCCCGGTTGATTCCACGATCACGGGAAATCGTTCTTCCAGCTTTTGAAGTGCCGCCTCAAAATCTGCCGCCGATCCGCCCGCGATCTGCTGAGTTTCGTAAATCAATTCTTCCAATTTCGTTTCCGCCGAATAATAGCTCTGATTGTACGCGATGCTTCGTTGTGTCAAATTGTGATCCGCTCGCGCCGTCGTGTAGGTCAGCGCGCCGATCGTCGTGTAGATTAGCACGACCAGAGCCACTCCGATCGGAAGGATAAATCCGCTCACCTTGTTCATAATCACTCCCGATACGCGATGTATCTTTTCGTCTCGATTTGCAGCAGCGGCTCCGTCTGCCGCGTTTTGAAAACACGAACGCGGATCTCGACCAGAGCGCCCGCATCGGATCGCTCCGCGGACAGCGCCGTCTCCGATGCCAGCATAAGCTCCTCCTGCCCCCATCGGATCGTATGCTCTTCGCGTTGAGCCGGTGATCCGCTCAGCAGGCTCTCAAGCTCCTCGCGCTTCAGATCACGGAGCATCGCTTCGCTTTCATCCACGATATTCTGCGCCAGATTGAGCGCGATCGTCTGCTCACGGCTCTCCTCGCTCATTTGCCCGGCGGCGGCAAACAGCAAAAAGGAGATGGCGATCGCAAAGGAAAAGCTGAACAGCGACAGTCCCGCCGATATCAAAAAGCCGTATGCCTTAGCCGTTTTCGACATGATCGTCCTCCCACAGGCGCTTGGTGATCTCGCTTCCCTTGCGGACTGCGCGCACCTCGACATAGCCCGCATGCTCCGACACCTCGAAGCGATCCAGCTTGACGATCGGCTCGCCGATGCCGCGCTCAAATTCGTATTCGATCGGCAGCAGGCTTTCCGTCAGCACCCCTTCGTAAAGATAGATCCGGCAGATGTACGCTTGCCCGTCGAGCGTCATTTGACAGATCAGCATATCCTCCGCCGCCTCGAAACGCGTGCCGAGCTCCCGCTGCTTGTTCGTCAGATAGCCGCCCGCCGTCCGCAGCGCGGCATTGACCTCCAATGCTTCGCCGACCTCTCCGTACACCTGTGCGCCGACAGAGATCAGAAGCACCGAGACCGTCGCGAACACGAAGATGATCAACGATCCGAACAGCGAGGACGCATAGCGATGACCCTTCATTCTATCGGCCCTCCTTCCCGTCAAAATAGTAAGTTCCCTTCTTTACGACGACGATGTCGGGCATGATGTTGGAGCCGAAGCTCTCATAGCTTATATAATATTTTTCGTCATCCGTCGTCAAACCATAATATCTTTTCAAATATTCGATGTCCTGCGGATAGGCTCCTTCGACGGCGTAGCAATAGATCGCCGCTTGCCGGATATTTTTTTCGATGATCTGCGCATTCTCGTCGATCACCCTCTGCTCAAAGGCGCTGAGCACCGAAACGATCAGCGCGACCGTCAGCGCAAAGGCGATCCCCGAAAACAGATTTCTGCTTTTTTTCTCCATAGCCGCCTCGCTTCTACCCGATCGAGGACATGATCACCATCAGCGGGAGCATCACGGTGATCAGGATCCCGCCGATGATCAGAGAGGTCGCGCCGACGAGCGCCGGCTCGATCACACCGATCAGCTTATCGATCGAATCCTCCACCTCGGCTGAATATTTTTCGGATACCTCCCTGAGCACCGAATCGATGTGCCCGGTCTGAACCGAAAGGCGCACCAGCCGCGAATGAACGCCCTTAAAGATCCTCATCTCCTCCAGCACCCGATACAGCGGCTCGCCCTGCTCCAGCTGACGGATCGCCTGCTCGATCTTGCCACGGTATTCCGAATCATCCGTCGCTTTGCTCGTCATCTCAAGGCTCTCGTGCAGATCGTAGCCCGACGACACCAGCAGCGAAAGCGAATTGGAGAACAGCGCGGTCTGATAGGTTCTGTAAATATTCTCGACATAGGGCAGCTTTTTCAGCATTTGATTGACGCGCACACGCCCTTCTCGCGTGCGATACATTACCGAAAAGATGATTACCGCCGCCACGCTCGAAACGAACGCGAGTATCAAAAGCGCGATCAGAATTTTTCCGACAACGCTGATTTGTCGGACCGAGCGCGGGAGCTCCCCGCCGATGACTTGAAAGGTTCCCTCGAAGATCGGGAGCACCTTTGTCACCATCACGCCGACGATCACCAGCACCATCGCCGCGATCACCAGCGGGTAGATCGTACCCGAACGCACCTTCTGCGCGATCCTCCGATTTTTTTCATAATAGTCGGCAAGCGCCGCCATCACATGATCCAGCTTGCCGGTCCGCTCGCCGATCACGAGCATCGACAGCATATAGGGTGAAAACAGTCCGCTTTGCTTGAAGGATTCCGACACTTGATTGCCCTCCTCCAAATGCGCCAGAGACAGACGCAGCGCGTCCGCGGCTTCTTCGTTTCCCATTCCCTCGATGACGGACTCCAATCCCTCTTGGATCGGGATCGACGAAGCCATGATCAAATTCATTTCTCTGCAAAAAGAGATCAGCTCCTCCTGAGACAAAATCGCTTTTTTCATATTTCACTCCGATCAGTAAAGTCTAAGTCCGGTATAGTTGGATCCGTTTCCGATAAAATTCTCGATCCCCTCATTCCCCGAGCTTGCAAAGGTCGCATCCGCCCGGTTCCATACCGAGCCCTCAAACTGGATCTTCACGCTCACCCAGCCTCTGTCCTTCAGATAGATCTCATTCCACGCGTGGTTGATGTCGTTGGTCGATACCGTTCCGATAATCAGCCGCGTCGGGATTCCCTGCGAGCGAAGCATGCCTGCCATCAGCGCCGCATAGTCGAAGCAGATCCCTTTTTTGCTCGTCAGCGTTTCGTCGATATACGGCAGATAGCCGCTCTGCACCGTTGCCGCCTTCTGTTTGTCGTACTTGATATTCTTCACGATAAAATCATAGATCGCGGCGACCTTCTCCACCTCCGTGGCCTTTCCCTTGGTCAGCTCCGCCGCCTTGGCGACGATCTTCCAATCGTCGGCGTACATCACATACTGATTCGGCACCAAAAAAGGATTCAGCGAATCGCTCAGCTGCACCTCGATCATCTTTTCAAACAAAGGCACATAGCGATTGCCCGAGGTGTTCTCCATGATCCGCACCTTGTAGCTGCCGTTTCCGAATTGCAGCGGATAGATCTCCGCCTTGCCGTTTTTCAAATCGTAATTATAAGTTATGTCGCCCTTTATGATCTGAACCTTCAGCCTCTTCGTGCTGGTCGTGTTCTTTACGACGACATAGCCGTACTGTGCATAGGTCGCATCGATCTCGCTTCCGCTGCGCTCATGAATGACCGGCGTAAGCTCCGCCGCCCTGCTCTTCGGGATCCCTGCCGGCACCGGCATGATCTTTTGAGCATACGCCTTCTGAACAAAGCTCGACAAAAATTGCTCGCCGCCTGCCCTGAGGGCTTCCTGCCCCGATGCGGCGACCATCCATTGTGCAAAAAAAGCCGCTGCAAGCACGATGCTCATTCTCGCAAAAAACTTTTTTGTTTTCATACAGACTCCTTCCCGTATTTTTTCTTCATTTATATATCGGCAGAAACGGCGGAAGGATAATCCCTTCGTGACAAACCGGCAGCGCATAAGATACGCTGCGACGGCGATCCGCGCTCACCGGATCTTGCGCGCAAGATAACGAAGAATCGTTCCTTCACCGCAGCCGTAAATCGTGTTCTCGCTTGAGCTTGTTGCCAAGCACGACAACACTCGCGTGGCGATCCGCACGCCATCAAAAAAGCCGACCGGTTTTTCTTCAAAACCGATCGGCTCTGCGCCATTTTATTCCGAGTATTGCTCCGCGATCTGCTCGCGATATTTTTTCATAACGACCTCAAAAATTTCTCCGGTCGTCGGCGGTGTGTAGGTGATCGCATTGGCGCCCGCTTCGATCGTCGCCTTGATGGACTCCTCCGTCGGCCCGCCGGTCGCGATGATCGGAAAGTCCGGATGCTTCTCGCGGATCCTTCGGACGATATTGACCGTATTCGCGCCGCCCGACACATTGAATATGCCGACGCCCGCGCGGATCCTGGATTCAAAATCCTCCTTCTCCGACACGACGGTGATGATGACCGGTATGTCGATGCGATCCCGCATTTTGGATATCAGCTCATTGGGCGCCGGCGCATTCATCACCACGCCGAATGCGCCCGAAAGCTCCGCGTGCAGCGCAATATCCAGCGAACGCTGACCCGTCGTCAGTCCGCCGCCCACGCCGCAAAGCACGGGCATCGGCGAATTTTCGATCACCGCCTTGGAGATCGACAGCGTCGGCGTAAACGGATAGACCGCGATCACCGCATCCGCATTGGTATTGTTGATGATCGCCAGATCCGTCGAAAACAGAATCGCCTTGATCCTTTTTCCGAAAATCCGGATTCCGGATGCCAAATGGATGCTCGTCGGCATTTCGACCGAACGGATGCGGAGCCTCGACTCGATCACCGGTATTTTTTTCCCGTTTCGCGTTTCAATCAAATGATTCACATTATCATAATAATTTTCCATGTGCCCTCCTTGGTTCGGCGATCCGCCGCCGCGATCGCCCCGCTGTATCAGACTCCGCAGGACTGCCGAAGCAGCTTCTCCTGCACCGGGCACTGCACCCGCTGAAATTTTGCTTCCTAAAGTATATCGTATCTTCTCCGGTCAAAAACGGCTTCGCAAAATTTTTCTTCCCGACATTACACCGACCGTATGATGCCCCGGATACCTGCCGCCGAATGACTCCGCTCTCCCCGAAATTTTTCTTCCTACCGATATAGAGCTCCGCTTCGATCGAAAACGGCTTCGCAAAATTTTTCTTTCTATGTTATACGGATTATATACGACCAGTCGTCCTCGTAAATCTCTCCGAGCTCGTAGTCCACCTTATGCAAAAAGCACGGGCCGTCCACCACCACGCTGTGATATTCCCCATTTTCGCCGCATTCATCCAAGCTCCGCGATCTCAGAAGATCCAAAAACTCCCTGTCCAGCAATTTGCCGAGCTGATCCTTCCCGAGCTTCTTCTTGTCAACTTTTTTGATCACCGCACGATAGCCCTTGGCAATCAGCGAATGGACCAGCGCTGCGCGCTCCTCCCCCCAGAGCGGAAAAACCGCCACAAGTCCCGCGCGCTCGGCAAGCTCCTCGCACCAGCTCCGATGCGGCAAAAGATCAATATCGCCGAAAACGATCGCCTCGATGCCCACCGATTCCCTGAGCTGTACGAGTGCCGCCGCAAAATCCTCCGTATACTGCGCACCGCCCGCCGTTTTTATCTGAACGATCGGGATGCCGAGCGAGCTTGACAATTTGTCGCAAAAGGCCGAGGAAATCTCGTGGAACCAGCTTTCGCCGTCCTTAAAGGTCATCACGAGCCCTGCCACCTCACAGCTTTTCAATGCGCGCTCAAGCGCCAGAATGCTGTCCTTGCCGCCTGAAAAGGAAACCGCCGCTTTCATTTTGTTCGTGCCTCCGCGATCGCCTGCCGCCGCAAATTTATCCGAAAAGAAAAACTCCGCTTTCATTTTATACCTGCCTGATTCCGAAATTTAGGGATACGCCGATTCGGCGAGCATACAAAAAACGAGCTTCTACGCGCATCCGGCGCGCACGCTTAGTCCAAGCCGACCAGCTGCTTGATCCTTACGATCAGCTTTTCATCCTCGAGTAAAATATTCTTCGTCCTTCCGTTTTCGACCACCACCAGCCGCACCTCGTTTTTCGGCAAAGCCAGCTCGTCAAAAATCGCATCGATCTCCTTCATCGACAGGCTCGGCTTCAGCTCCGCCGCCACGCGGCCCGGATGCTTCACAAGCAGCGCCCGATAATTTTCGGCGATATGCTGCTGAACGCGCGGCTTGAGCCCCGCCAGCGCCGACGCCAGCTCCAGCGAGATCCTGCCCTGATAAAACAGCTCCACCAGCTCATGCTCCAGCTTTTCCAGCCTTCGATAGCGGTCGATATGGCGTCCGCTGAGCTGAAGCTCGCGAGCCACCAGCTCTCTCGTTTTTTTGTTCTTGTGCTCCTGCAATTCGCCCGATTTACGCTTTTGCTGAATGATGCGATATTTTTCGATCACCGATCTGGTCACCAGACGCGGATTGAGCTGACGCTGAACATAATTCGCGTCGATGATGATCTCGCGCGCTTCTTCATCCGAAATGTCCTCGCGAAGCACCGCCATGATCTGCTGAAAATCCGCCATGCGCAGATGATCGTTCTTTTCCTTGATATATTGTCCGCTGTATCCTTCCTCCAGCAAAGCCAAGTCCGACAGGATCGCTTCGTATGCCCTCACCCGAT
>JBGZCE010000052.1:0-5228 GCA_041845175.1 Filifactoraceae bacterium | reverse complement strand
ATGGTACTTTCGACGCTTTTGATGCGCCGCTTGATGTCCTTCATGCTTCCGCTTGCCATGTCTACCTCCCCGGCTACTTCGTTTCAGAAAAAATCTTGGTAAATTCGACGAGCGCCGTCTTGAGCTCTTCCTCCAGCTCCGGTGAAAGCTCCTTCGTCCGGCGAATGCCCTCTCCGAGCTGCGGATACTGATCATCCGCATAACGGTAGAACTGCGACTCGAACGCGCGGACATCCTCCGTCTCGATCTCTTTCAAATAACCGTTGTTGACCGCATAGATCATCATGACCTGATGCTCGACCGGGATCGGCGATGCGTTCTGTTGCTTCAGAACCTCCACGATCCGCTCGCCCCTTGCCAATCGCGCCTTGGTGTCCTCATCCAGATCCGATCCGAATTGCGCAAAGGCTTGAAGCTCTTTATATTGTGAATAAGCCAATTTCAGTGTTCCCGCAACCTTCTTCATCGCCTTGATCTGCGCGTTGCCGCCGACCCGCGATACCGAGATCCCCGGATTGATCGCCGGACGAATCCCGGAGTTGAACAGATCGGTTTCCAAAAAAATCTGTCCGTCCGTGATCGAGATTACATTGGTCGGAATATATGCCGACACATCGCCCGCCTGCGTTTCGATGATCGGAAGCGCCGTCAGCGAGCCGCCGCCCAAATCGTCCGAAAGCTTCGCCGCACGCTCCAGCAAACGGGAGTGCAAATAGAATACATCGCCCGGATACGCCTCACGACCCGGCGGTCGTCTGAGCAGCAGTGACAACGAACGATACGCCACCGCATGCTTGGACAAATCGTCATAGATGCACAGGACATGCTTGCCCTTGTGCATAAAATATTCGCCCATCGCACAGCCCGCATACGGCGCAAGATATTGCAAAGGCGCAAGCTCCGATGCCGTTGCCGATACGATGATCGAATAATCCATCGCTCCGTTTTTCTCAAGGATATCCGCGATCTGAACGACGGTCGAACGCTTTTGTCCGATCGCCACATAAATACAAATGACATCGCCGCCCTTTTGATTCAGGATCGTGTCGATCGCAATGGTCGTTTTTCCCGTCTGTCGGTCTCCGATGATCAGCTCCCGCTGTCCGCGTCCGATCGGGATCATCGCGTCGATCGCCTTGATCCCTGTTTGAAGCGGCTCGTACACCGAGCGTCTTTCGATGATCCCCGGCGCGATCGTCTCCACTGCGCGAAACTCGGTCGTCTTGATCTCACCCTTGCCGTCGATCGGCTGTCCGAGCGCATTGACGACACGGCCCAGCATTGCCTCGCCGACCGGCACCTGCACGACCGTGCCCGTCAGCTTGACCTCATCGCCCTCCTTGATCTCCTCATCCGAGCCGAGCATGACCGCACCGATGCTGTCCTCTTCAAGGTTCAGCGCCATCGCATACTCGCCGTTTGCAAACTGCAGCAGCTCGCCCGCCATACACTTTTGCAGACCGTGTACCCGAGCAATCCCGTCACCCACCTGCATGACCGTGCCGGTGTCCGATAGCTGCAGCTTTTTATCAAAATTTTTGATCTGCTCCTTTATAATCGCCCCTATTTCTTCAGGTCTCAAATTCATTTACTCACATCCTCGCTCTTTATTTATTAAGCTCCGTCCGAAGCTCGTGAAGGCGACTGCCGATGCTCATATCGAGCAGCTGCTCACCCATACGGATTTTCATACCGCCAATTATACCTGTATCTATAATGTTTTCGAGCGCCACCTTTTTGTTCAGCCTTTGCTCCAACCGCTCGATCAATCGGCTTTTTTGCTCCTCGCTCATCGCCGAAGCGGTAACCGCCTCCACACGGACAACGCCCGCATGCTCACGAAGCAACGCCTCATATTCGCAGGCAACGGCATGCAAATACGCAATGCGTCCGTTGGACAAAAGCACCTTGACGAAATTCTCAAGCAGCTTATCCTCTCCTTCGCCGAACACCGCATCGATCGAAGCCAGCTTTTCAGCCTTTGAAATATTGGGCGCCGTCAAAAATGTCATATACATCGGATTTTCCTTCACGGCATCCGAAAATATTTTCAGCTCCGAAGCGATCCGATCCTGCAAATTTTCCGCAAGCGCCAGCTCGAACAGGACATTCGCATAGTTTTTTGCAACTATTTCAACCATGATCCATCCCCTATTTCATTGATCGCTTCATCGATCAAAGCCTGATCGGTCTGTGCATCCAGCGATTTTCCGATCAGCTTCTCGGTCGCCAGGATCGCCATATCCGCAACCTCGCTCTTCAATCCGCGAAGCGCCTTCTCTTTTTCCATCTCGATATCTCGGATCGCTCGCTCCTTCATTCTTTGCGATTCGCTCTGCGCCTCGGCAAGGATCTCATCCGAACGCGACTGAGCCATCGTTCTTGCGCGCTCCAGGATCTCTCGGCTCTCGCTGCTCGCAGATGCCAGCTTGCTTTGATATTCCGCAAGCAGGCTCTCCGCCTGTGCATTTTTTTCATCCGCCTGCGCATACGAAGATTCGATCTCCGCTTTTCGTTTGTCAAGCAGCTCCTTGACCGGCTTGAACAAAAAACGCTTCAATCCCAAATAAAGAATGACTGTGTTTGCAATCGTAAAGATGATCGACCAGGTTTGTATATCAATCAATCCTGCCACATTTGTCTCCTTCCGGCTATCCTGTTACACATACGGATTGGCAAACAATAGGATCAGTGCGACAACCAGTCCGTAAATACCCGTTGTTTCCGCAACCGCCGCTCCGAGCAGCATCGTTCGGACAATATCACCCTGCGCCTCCGGCTGTCTACCCACCGCTTCAGCGCCCTTACCTGCCGCATAGCCCTGTCCGATCCCCGGTCCGATCCCCGCGATCATCGCCAAACCTGCGCCGATTGCCGAACATGCCATAATCAAATCTTGTCCTGTAATATTTTCCATTTTAACATCCTCCTAAAATTTGTATTTTTAATCCATTGCACCGGAAATAAAAATCATTGATAACATCGCGAAAATAAAAGTTTGCAAAAGTCCCGAGAACAGGTCGAAATACGCATGCAGAATTGCCGGGATCCCAAACTGCAGGAAAGGAATACCTCCTCCCGAAAAAGCGGCCAATGCCGAATACAGCAAAGCCATGATGATCATACCGCCCACAAGATTTCCGAAAAGACGGAACGACAGCGAGATCGGCGTTGCCACCTCTCCGATCAGATTGATCGGTAATAGCAACGGGAACGGCTCCAAAAAGCCCTTCAAATAATTGCCCAAGCCCTTTCTTCGGATCCCGTTAAAGTGGATCAAAAAGAAAGTCATCAGCGCAAGCCCCAGCGTCGTGTTCAAATCCGCCGTAGGCGGTCTCAGCGCAAGCAATCCCGAAAGATTCGACGCCGCCAAAAATAACATCAAGGTTCCGATATACGGCGCAAAAGAAAGCTTGTCCTCTCCCATCGTCGTAGCCGTCAGATTGTAGACCGCTTCCACAAAAATTTCGACCGCGCTCTGCACCTTCGTCGGCACCTTCTGCAAATTTCTGGTCAGAAGATACGCTCCGACAAGCAAAAAAGCCGTAATCGCCCACATCGTCGTCAGCGTTTGCGTCAAACGAAAACCTCCGAGCAACGGGACGGTATCCGGAAAGGTATAGATAATCTTCGCACCAAACTCCATAGGCAAACTCCTTCTCCAAATATTTGAGCTGAGAGGGCAGCCCATCACCCGATTTATTTTATCGCTACTGTCTTATCGACAACATAGCGCCATAAAATAACCGTCTCCACACATCACATCCGCAGGAGCGCTTGCCCCCTCGGATCACACCTTCTTCAATAGAGCCAGCAGCACCGTCCCCGCCTTGATGCACAGCAAACCGATCACCGTTCCCGCCACATTGATATGCGCTGCCTTAATCGACGAAAAAATGACCAGCACATAAATCCCCAACCGGAGATAATACCGCGAAAAGATATAACGCTGTGCCTGCTCCGGCGTCATCATGACCGCCGCCGAAAGCGAGCGATAATTTTGGATCAGCATCAATGCCGAAACCGCAAATCCGAGCCCGAGCCCGTATAAAAAAGGAAGCCGCTCCTTCAGCACGATCGCGCCGATGATCGCCGACACCGCGCCGACGATTGCCGAGGCGGCAACAATCCTCCCCAAAAATTCTCGATTATCCACACTCCACCTGTTTATTACTACTGATCGTCATTATTCTTCTCAAAATCATTTTTTATCTGCTCCGAAGAAACCTCACGCCTTGATACGAAGCTCTTTCGCAAAAGCGAATACACGGACGAAGCGCCGATCGCAATGCCCGCAATCACCGCCGCAATGATCCAAAACTCACTCAAGCCCCAGTGCTTCACCAATCGCTTTGACGCCCATACCCCCAGCAGGATCGGCATCAAAAACGAAATACTGATCTGTGATACCATCATCAGCCCCTGCGCCGTCTTCAGCGCCGTTTTTCTTCGATCCTCATGCATCCGCTCCGCCTCCGAAAAGTCCGCCCGCCGCCTCATCGCTTACAATAAGAAACTTCTATTTGCTTTTTCAGATTCCCTTATAATTAGAATATTCGTTATCATCCATGATACTCCAAAATCAAGCTCATGTCAAACAAAAAATTGGCAATCCGATCGCATTGAAGATGCGACAATCTCTCCATTTCCTCGACCGTTTACATTCACGGAGCAAAATAAAAATAAATCGCCCGCCAAAATATATCCGCCCGCTGAATTGGTAAATCCAAAATGAATAGGAATTAAAATAATCCGCACAAAAATTTTTTATGAAACTTCAATCCACTGAAACTTTCACTCCGGTTTCTATATATATCGAATTTATATGATGGACACTCAATCCCGATCTTTTATACGCAACATCAAGAGCGGCGAATGCTCCTGTTAATACAATCACCGCCGCAGTAAACAAAGCGGAAAACACCGAAAAATTGTTTTTAGCAAAATGAAAGCCCTGGTCAAAAAAGTTTTTGAATGCCGTTATTCCATAGGTATTTTCAATGCTTTTAATCATTAAATTATCTCTATGAATTGTCTCAATCCGACTTACTATATTCTCCTCCAGATTTTTCACTTTTTGCTTTTCCTTAATTCTTTTCATAAATTCCTCCCCCTATCTTCTATATATAGTCCAATGATAAGCTGTAAAATTTCTTTTATACGATTACCACCTCCTTGAGCATTTTCCCTTCATAAAATAAAAATCTGTTGAGAATTTATTTCTATAT
>JBGZCE010000051.1:0-19272 GCA_041845175.1 Filifactoraceae bacterium | reverse complement strand
GCATGTGCCGAACGGCTTGGCGAAGGATCCGGAGGATGAATGCAGACGATACGACCGACTGATGGAGGAGCTCGGCGGCACGGATCTGCAGCTGCTCGGGATCGGACACAACGGGCACATCGGATTCAATGAGCCGAGTGACGCCTTTGCGTGCGGAACGCATCATGTGACGCTCGATCAAAAAACCGTGGAAGCTAACGCGCGGTTCTTCGCAAGCATTGACGAGGTGCCAAAAACCGCATTGACCATGGGCGTAAAAAATATCATGAGCGCACGAAGAATCCTGCTGGTGGCATCCGGCAAGGACAAGGCGCAGATCCTGTATGAGGTTGTCACCGGAAAGATCCGGCCGCAGGTGCCGGCGAGCGTGCTTCGGTTGCACCCCGATGTAACGATCATCGCAGACAAGGAGGCGCTGTCCGAGCTGCTCGAAAAGAATCCGGAGCTTGTGGATCGCGTATCGGGCGGGGAAGTAAACAGTTAGAGATTCAAAACCGATTTTTGTGGCGGATGACCGAAATGAAAATCGGTTTTTTTGCAAATTTATGATCCATCGGGTAAAATGGGACCAGGGATGCGATCGGAAATGAATTTTGGAGGAGGAGCTATGGAAGCCAGATTGAAATCGGAAGTAATCAATGCGGTGGAGGAGCTTGTTGCCATCGCTTCGCCGGAGGAAGAGGATATTTTTGTGCTGGGCTGCAGCACCAGCGAGATTCTCGGCAAGCATATCGGAAAGAATACGGATCTTGAGCTCGGCGAGCTCGTGGTCGGGACGATCCGCTCGATCCTGAACGAGCATCGGCTTTTGTTTGCCGTCCAATGCTGCGAGCATCTCAACCGCGCGTTGGTGGTCGAAAGGGAGACTGCAAAAAAATACGGACTGGAGGAGGTTAATGTCGTTCCGCACAAGAATGCCGGCGGCGGCGCGGCGACTGCGGCATTCGCGCTTTTCAAGGAGCCGGTGGTCGTAGAAAAAATCGTTGCAAAGCTGGGGCTTGACATCGGGGACACCGCGATCGGGATGCACATCAAGGCAGTGCAGGTGCCGGTGCGTCTGAAGGTGCGATCCGTCGGCGAAGCGCATGTGAGCGCGCTGCGCTCCAGACTCAAAATGATCGGCGGTGCTCGCGCGGCATATCTGCCGGGCAGATAATCAGGGGGAGTGTTCGGATGAGAATAAAGCGAGGGGTGACCCTGTTGTGCTGTCTTTTTCTGTTGGCGGCTTGCCGAGCACAAACGCAGACGAAGGAGTACGGTGTGTTTGTCGGCTCGGATCCGTCGCTGATCGAAAAGCTTTCGGAATATGATTCGGTGGTGATCGACGCGCAGTATTACTCGCAGGAGGAGATCGCAAGGCTTCACGCGGCGGGCACGCGGGTCTATTCCTATTTGAATGTCGGCTCGATCGAAAGCTTCCGAACCTATTACAAGGCATTTGAGGACATCATCCTGTCACCGTACGAAAATTGGGACGATGAGTTTTGGGTGGATGTGTCGTCGCCGAAGTGGCAACAGCTGGTGCGGGAGCAGGCGAACGAGTATGCGAAGAAAGGTGTGGACGGCTTCTTTTTGGATAATGCGGATGTGTATTATCATTATCGGGAGAAGCGGATATTCGATGCGCTCTCCGAGATCATAAAGGATCTGGGCGGCTTGGAGAAGGCGGTGCTGATTAACGGCGGCGATGCGTTCGTGCAGGAGGCGATCCGCTCAAAGGACGAGTCGCTGGCGGCGATCACGGGCGTCAATCAGGAATGCGTTTTTACGAATATCGACTTTGACAACGGACGGTTTGTGACGCAGGATAAGGAGACCTCGGAATATTACAAAGA
Source organism: Filifactoraceae bacterium (assembly GCA_041845175.1). Classification (GTDB taxonomy): domain Bacteria; phylum Bacillota; class Clostridia; order Peptostreptococcales; family Filifactoraceae; genus JAUNKE01. The sequence goes on along the minus strand of JBGZCE010000051.1, from coordinate 17,437 downwards.
ATATCTGCTGCTGTGCAGCCGAAGCGGATTGAGCGTCTATCTTACGGAATATCTGTCGAGCGGGGATGAGGATGCGCAAAGCCTCACGGAAGCGATCGAAGCATATTGCAGTCAAAACGGTTTTCGATATTTTATTGCATCCTCATTGAATTTGGACGAGTGAAGAAACGGAGGAAGTATGAACGAGATCGAAAGATTGAAGGCGCTGACGGAGAAGTCGGAGCGGATCGTATTTTTCGGCGGAGCGGGTGTCTCGACGGAGAGCGGCATACCGGATTTTCGGAGCGTGGACGGTCTGTATCACCAAAAATACAAATATCCGCCGGAGTGGATCCTGTCGCACGGATTTTTTATGGAGCACACGAAGGAGTTTTACGATTTTTACCGCGACAAGATGATCGTCTCGGATGTGCGGCCGAACAAGGCGCATTACAAATTGGCGGAGCTGGAGCGGCGCGGCAAGCTGAGCGCCGTCATCACGCAGAATATCGACGGGCTGCATCAGCTTGCGGGGAGCAAAAAGGTGCTTGAGCTGCACGGCTCGATCCATCGCAATTACTGTATGAGCTGCCGCAGATCGTATCCGCTCGAATATATCGCAAGCTCACAGGGGATCCCGACCTGCGTCTGCGGCGGCACGATCAAGCCGGATGTCGTCCTGTACGAGGAGGGGCTCGACAGCGGGGTGATCAGCGAGTCGATCACACAGATCCGAAACGCGGATCTTCTGATTATCGGCGGCACATCGCTCGCGGTCTATCCGGCGGCGGGGCTGATCGATTATTTCAGCGGAGAGGATATCGTGCTGATCAATCGCGACGCCACACAGCGGGATCGGATCGCCACGCTGATCATTCGCGACCGGATCGGCGAGGTGCTCGACAAAATTTGACGCAAATTCCGCCGAAAGACAAAAAATAATGTACGAAATCCCCAAAAGGTTGTATAATAATAAGGAACTTTTTGGTAAGGAGCGAACATGAAAAAAATTATAATACTGGCTGCCGGAAAAGGCACCAGAATGAAATCGGAGCTTCCGAAGGTCATGCATCGGCTCGGGAGTGCTCCGATGCTTGAGCATGTCATCAACAATGCAAAAACGGACGAGGACGCGCAGGTCGTGCTGGTGATCGGCTACGGCGCGGAGCAAATCAGGGAGTATTTCGGCGAATCGGCGGCTTATGCGATTCAGGAAGAACAGCTCGGAACGGGGCATGCGGTGATGTGCGCACTCGATCATATCGAGGATGCGGACGAGGTGCTGATCACCTGCGGCGATACGCCGCTGATCGAGGCGAGCGATTTTGAGGCGCTGAGCAGAAAAAAAAGCGAGGGCTACGGCGCCGTGCTGATGAGCTCGATCGTGGAGGAGCCCAAGGGCTACGGCAGGATCATCAAGAACGGCGAGCTGTTTGAGGCGATCGTGGAGGAAAAGGACGCGACGGACGAGCAGCGAATGATCGACGAGGTGAATGTCGGCACCTATCTGATCGACGGCGCTTTGCTCAAGCGATGTATTTCCGAGATCACCAATCACAACGCGCAGGGCGAATATTACATAACCGATGTGTTTGCGCTTGCCGCGCGGCAGACGAGAGTAGGGACCTGCCTGATCTCCAACGAGAGCATGAAGGGGATCAACAGCAAAACGCAGCTTGCGGAGGCGGAGAGCATTTTGCGCCGGCGGATCAATAAGATGCACATGGAGAACGGCGTGCGGCTGATCCATCCGGAAACGACCTACATCGACGCCGGTGTAAAGATCGGAGCGGACTGCGTCATCTATCCGAACTGTCATTTGCGCGGCGGCACGGTCATCGGGAGTAGTACGATCCTTTACGAAAATTGCGTGATCGAGTCCTCGATCATCGGCTCGGATTGCGAGATCCGATCCTCTACGCTGTGCGAGGCGAGGGTCGGCGATCACACGACGGTCGGGCCTTATGCGTATCTTCGTCCGAAAAGCGAGGTCGGCGATCACTGCAAGATCGGCGATTTTGTGGAGCTGAAGAACGCAAAATTCGGAAACGGCTCAAAGGCTTCGCATTTGGCATACATCGGCGATGCGGTCGTCGGAGGGAATGTCAACATCGGCTGCGGCGTGGTATTCGTCAACTACGACGGCAAAAATAAATTTATCTCGACGGTGGGCGACAATGCGTTCATCGGCTCGAATGTCAATCTGGTCGCACCGGTCACGGTCGGCGAGAATGCGACGGTCGCGGCGGGCTCGACCATTACGGAGGATGTGCCGGAGCAGGCGCTGGCGATCGCTCGGGAGCGACAAATCAACAAAGAAAACTGGAAGAAGAAATTTTAGGAGGAAGAGATGGGTTCGATCTGTGGCAGCAAAATCAAATTGTTTTCCGGAAATTCCAATCGGGCATTGGCTGAAAAAATCGCCGACGAATTGGGATTGAAGGTGGGGGATGCGGATGTAAAAACTTTTAGCGATGGCGAGATCGCCGTCAATATCAACGAAAGCGTGCGAGGAGTTGATGTATACATCATTCAATCCACCTGTGCGCCGGTCAACAACAATTTGATGGAGATGTTGATCATGATCGATGCGATGAAAAGAGCGTCGGCGGGAAGAATCACGGCAGTCATTCCGTACTACGGATATGCCAGACAGGATCGAAAGGCGAAGGCGCGCGATCCGATCACGGCGAAGCTGGTCGCCAATCTCTTGACGGCGGCGGGCGTCGATCGTATCCTGACCATGGATCTGCACGCCAATCAGATCCAGGGATACTTCGATATCCCGGTGGATCATCTGCTCGGCGGGCCGATTTTGGTAAAGCACTTTGAAGCGATGCACATCCCGAATCTCGTGGTGGTTTCGCCGGATCACGGCAGCGTCGCGCGCGCTCGAAAGTTTGCGGAATATCTGGATGCGCCGATCGCGATCGTGGACAAGCGAAGACCGAAGAACAATGTTTCGGAGGTGATGAACATCATCGGCGATGTGAAGGACAAGAATCTGATCATACTGGACGACATCATCGACACGGCAGGCACGCTCGTCAATGCGGCGATCGCGCTCAAGGAGTACGGAGCAAACGATATTTACGCCTGCTGCACACATCCGGTATTGTCGGGGCCGGCGATCGAGCGCATCGAGGATTCGCCGCTCAAAGAGGTGATCGTGCTCGATACGATCCCGCTGACTGAGGAAAAACAGATCGGCCGGATCAAGGCGCTCAGCACGGCGCCGATCTTCTCCTCGGCGATCACGAAGATCTTCAAGGGCGAGTCGGTCAGCGAATTGTTTGAGCCGTAAATTACAGAGAAAAGCCGTACACAGCGTATGGCTTTTTTGGTGACGGGAGAGAATATGTATTTGATCGTGGGGCTGGGAAATCCCGGCAAGCAATATGAAGCGACAAGGCATAATGTGGGATTCATCGCCATTGATGAGATCGCTAAAAGGCTGAATGTCAAGGTGGATCGCATCAAGTTCAAATCGCTCGTGGGCGAAGGCCGCATCGGCACGCGGAAAATCGTGCTCGCCAAGCCGCAAACCTATATGAATCTGAGCGGACAGGCGGTCGTCGAGCTGATGAATTATTATAAGCCCGATCGCGCACAGCTGATCGTCATTTATGACGACATCGACATCGAGGCGGGGCACATTCGGATTCGCCACAAGGGAAGCTCCGGCTCGCACAACGGGATGAAGAATATCATCTATCTGCTCGGCTACGATGATTTTCCGCGGATCCGAATCGGCGTTTCCAAGCCGAGACCGCAGCAGGATCTGGCAAGCTTCGTATTGAGCAAATTTGACAGGAACGAGATCGAGCCGATGATCCGAGCGATCGAGACGGCTGCCTCGGCAGCGATCGAAGCGGTGGAAACGACGCTCGACATTGCGATGAATAAGTACAACGGGTAAATATGACTACTGAAAAAATAATGATCGACCGGATCTTGGATCTTTCGGAGGAGTATTCGGAACTGAAAAAGGCCGTCGCGGCACACGATCGGGTGCTGGTCACCGGATTGCAGAGCAATCAGCGCACGGAGCTTGCGCTGTATCTGCACCGCCACGGAAGAAAGCCGATCCTGGTCCATTCATCGGACAAGGAGGCGGAGGATGCGCACAAAGCGATCCTCAAAACCGGATTGGAGTCCGTGCTGATCAAAAGCGGTGATATTCGATTTTATTCCGTGGAGGCGAAAAATCGAAATGCGGAATGCGAGCTGATCCGAAATCTGTTTCAGCTGATTGAGGGGCAATACGACATTGCGGTGATCACGGCGGATGCGCTGATGCGCAAATATACGCCGCCGGCATTTCTGCGTGAGCATCAGCTCACGATCGAGGTTGGCGGGACACTCGACAAGGACGAGTTGGCGGAAAAATTGATCCGCATGGGCTATGTTCGCGAGCACAAGGTCGAGGGGATCGGGATGTTTGCCGTTCGCGGCGGGATCATCGACATTTTTTCGCCGTCGATGCCGGAGCCGATCCGAATGGAGCTGTTCGGCGACGAGGTGGATTCAATCCGCGGCTTTGACATCTACACGCAAAAATCAACTGAAAAATATAAAAAAATTAATATTATACCGTCCAAGCTTTTCCTTTATCCGGAAGGAGAAGCCTTTTCGGATGCGTTCAAGAACATTCGAGCGGAGCTTACGCCGAGCAGCGGTGCGGATATTCTGCTGGATCTTGAACGCATCGAGCAGAAGGAATACTTCGAGGGGATCGAAAAATATCTGGCGTATTTTTATGCGCAGAGCAACACGATCTTCTCCTATCTTCAGCAGGAGCTGCTGTTTGTTCTGAACGATCCGAATCGGGTGATCGAGCGGATGGAGGGAGGATTTGAGGAATATCGCGACAGCTTTTCCTCCGCGCTCGAGAAGGGCTTTGCCCTGAGCTCGCAGGGCGAGCTACTGCTGTCGCAGGAGGAAACGCTCGAGCATATCTTCAGCTACAAAAATCTCTACAACACGACGCTGACCTCGACGATCAAGGGGCTGCACACGGATGCGATCGTAACGATCGAAACGAGAGAGAGCCGTGTGTTTAACGGGAATCTGATGGAATTTATGCAGGAGGTGAAGTACCTCCGAAGCATGAAATATCTCGTAATCATCTCACTGAAGGACGAGCATCTCGTCAAGGGTCTGCAGCAGCTTTTCAACGATCACGGGATCGCGTCCACGCGTCTGGCGGATCATCTGGTCGGCAAGGAGATCAACACGGTGCTGTTTACGGATCGGCATTTTGTCGGCGGCTCCGTCTACTCCAAGCGCAAGCTGGCGATCTTTACCAAGAACGAGATCTACAATCCGCAGAAAAATGCGGACAAAAAATTCAAGACCAAGCTGAAAACGCAGAAGATCGAATCCTTTATCGAGCTGAAGCCGGGTGACTATGTCGTCCACGAGACCTACGGGATCGGAAAATTTTTGGCGGTCGAGCAGAAGGAATTCGACAACATCACGAAGGACTATATCAAGATCGCTTACGGCGCCGGCGACTCGCTTTATCTTCCGCTGGAGCAGATGGCGAAGATCCAGCGCTACATCGGAACGATCCGCGAGGGCGGACTCAAGCTCAGCAAGCTCGGCGGCTCGGAATGGAAAAACACCAAAAAGCGCGCGAAGCGCATCGTGGATCTGATCGCGCAGGATCTGGTGGATTTGTATGCCAAGAGAGAGAATGAGACCGGCTACGCCTTTTCGGCGGATACGGCGTGGCAAGCTGAATTTGAAGCGGACTTTCCGTATGTTGAGACCGACGATCAGCTGCGGGCGATCGAAGAGGTGAAAGCGGATATGCAAAGCACGAAGATCATGGATCGTCTGCTCTGCGGCGATGTGGGCTACGGAAAGACGGAGGTCGCGCTTCGCGCAGTCTTCAAGGCGGCGATGGATTCCAAGCAGTCGGCATTTTTGGTCCCGACGACCGTTTTGGCGCAGCAGCATTACAACACCTTCAAGGAGCGCTTCGCAAATTTTCCGATCAAGGTCGAAATGCTCAGCCGCTTCCGGACCGCCAAGGCCCAGGAGCAGGCGCTCGAGAAGCTGCGGACCGGCGAAGTCGATGTGCTGGTCGGGACGCATCGGATATTGTCCAAGGATATCCGCTTCAAGGATCTGGGACTGATCGTGGTCGATGAGGAGCAGCGATTCGGTGTCAAGGACAAGGAAAAATTGAAAAAGCTGCGCAGCAACTGCGATGTGCTGTCGCTTTCGGCAACGCCGATCCCGCGAACGCTGCATATGTCGCTCAGCGGAATTCGAGATATTTCGACGCTCGAGGATCCGCCGAAGGAGCGACTGCCGGTCCTGACCTATGCCATGGAGGCGCGTGAGGGAATCATCGTCGATGCGATCATGCGCGAGATCCATCGCGGAGGGCAGGTCTACTTCGTGTACAATCGGGTGCAATCCATCGACAAAATGCACCATACTCTGTCGCAGCTCGTCCCGGAGGCGCGTATCGTAACGGCGCACGGACAGATGAGCTCGCGCCGCCTGGAAACGATCCTGCAGGATTTTACGGACGGCAAGTACGATGTGCTTCTCTGCACGACGATCATCGAGACCGGGATGGACATCGGCAATGCCAACACGATCATCATCTACGGCGCGGACAAGATGGGGCTGTCGCAGCTGTATCAGCTGCGCGGGCGCGTGGGAAGAACGAGCCGGCAGGGCTACGCCTATTTTATGTACGAGCGGGACAAGGTGCTCACGGAGGTCGCCGAAAAAAGACTCAAGACGATCAAGGAATTTACGGAATTCGGCTCCGGCTTCAAGGTGGCGATGCGCGATCTTGAAATACGGGGCGCAGGGACGCTGCTCGGCGAAACGCAGCACGGTCATATTGCGGACATCGGCTACGAGCTTTATGTAAAAATGCTCGATCAGGCGATCAAAAGGCTGCGCGGCGAAGAAGCGGAGGAAGAGATCGAAACCGAGATCGACATCAAGGTCAATGCCTACATCCCGTCCGAATACATCGAGGACGAGATGGACAAGATCGAGATCTACAAAAAAATCGCATCCATCAGCGACCTGGATGACAAAAACAGCGTCGAGGAGGAGATGGAGGATCGCTTCTCGGACATCCCGTATTCCGTCTATGCGCTGACGGAGGTCGCCTACATCCGCTCGCTCGCCAAGAAGCTGAAGATCGGACGGATCAGCAAGGTCGATCGAAGCGTCAATTTTTATTCCGCCGCCGGTCAGCTGATCGTCAAGAAGGATTTCGGCAGACAGGAGGAATATAAATTGCTCAAAAGTGTGGCAAAATACCTTGAAAAAATGATATAATAAGCTCTCAGAAAACAAAATTCAGGAGGAAATATGATCAGAAAAATAAAAATTGCATTGAGTATCCTGCTGGCGGCGGTAATGCTGACCGCCTGCGGAAACAGTTTACCGGAAAATGTTGTGGCGAAGGTCAACGGCGTGGAGATCACGAAGGACTATTACGAAAAAACGATCGCGAAGGTCGGCGAGGACAACGGCTTCCGAATGCTCTACGGCGACGATGTGTGGGATATGGAGATCGAAGAGGGCGTGACATTCCGCGAGATGTTCTCGCAGCAGATGCTGGACATCATCATCATGCAGGAGCTCGTATATCAGGATGCGGAAGGCAAAGGGCTGCTCGCGACCGAGGAGGAGATCGAAAAGGAATTCACCGCCTATATGGAGATCGTCAACAAGGATGCGGAGTACAGCGAATTTTTGAAAACCAACAATATCGACGAGGCGTTTATCAAGGAGCATTTGGCAAAAAGCCTGACCTACAACAAATATGCGTCGGCAATGATGGAGCAGATCGAGGTGACGGACGAGGAAGCTCAGACCTATTACGACGAGCACATCGCCGATTTCACCAACAATCAGGTGCGGGCATCGCATATCCTGATCAGCACGACGGACGAAAACGGTCAACCGCTCAGCGATGAGCTGAAGGCGGAGAAGCTTGCGCTGGCGGAGGAGCTTTTGCAGAGGGCGCGCAACAACGAGGATTTTGCGACGCTGGCGAAGGATTACTCCGATGACACCTATTCCGCAGTCAACGGCGGCGATCTGGATTATTTCAGCGAAGGAATGATGGTGCCGGCGTTCAACGATATGGCATTCTCGATGGAGGTCGGCGAGATCTCGGACATCGTCGAGACCGAGTTCGGCTACCATATCATCTATCTGACCGACAAGATCAACGAGGTGACGAGCTTTGAGGATGCGAAGCAGCAGATCATCGAGCAGCTCCGATTTGAAAAATTCCAGGCGCAGCTCGACGAGCTCAACGCAAATGGCAAAGTGATCATCAACGAAACCTTAGAGAATAATTAGTATGAGTGAAGCAAAAAAAGAAACCTTTTTGAAAGGCGCTGCGATCCTGGGCGCAGCCGGCATATTGGTAAAAATTTTGGGGGCCGCATTTCGCGTCCCTCTTGTTTGGATCATCACATCCGTCGGGCTCGGCTACTATCAGACCGCCTACCCGATCTATGTGATGCTGGTCGGCATTGCGACCTCGGGCTTTCCCGTTGCGATCTCGAAAATGGTCTCCGAGCGCCGAATCGTCGGCGACTACAAGGGTGCGGACAAGGTATTTCGGATCATCTTTATCATTCTGATGATCTTCGGTGTGCTGGCGTCGGTGAGCATATTCTTCGGCGCGGAGTATCTTGTGACGGAGCGGCTCTCCAATCCGAAAGCGAAATTGGCGATGCAGGCGCTTGCGCCGGCACTTCTGCTGGTGCCGATCATGGCGGCGTTTCGAGGATATTTTCAAGGGCATAACGATATGCGACCTTCCGCGATCTCTCAGATCGCCGAGCAGGTCGCGCGCGTCGTTTTCGGACTGGCACTGGCATGGCTGCTCGTTCCGCGCGGGCTGGAGTACGGTGCGGCGGGCGGGACCTTCGGGGCGACCGCCGGCGCGCTGGCGGGGCTGCTGGTCATGCTCTATATGTATTTCAAAAAGGACAAGCGTGCCGAAGCGAGCGATGCGGTATTTGAAGAGGAGAAAATATCCAAGATCCTGCGGGAGCTGGTCGCGATCGCTTTGCCGATCATTATCGGCGCACTGGTGATGCCGGTGATGTCGCTGATCGACCTGGCGCTCGTTATGGAGCGTCTTGAAGCGATCGGCTTTTCAAACGAGCAGGCAAACGCGCTCTACGGTCAGCTGACCGGCATGGCGGCGACGCTCGTCAATCTTCCGCAGGTCGTGACCTCCGCGGTGGCAATCAGTCTGGTGCCGTCGATCTCTTCGGCATACAAAACAAACGATCACGAGAAGCTGAAAAAGGATTCGGCGCTCGGGATCCGCACGAGTCTTTTGATCGGACTGCCGGCAGGGATCGGACTGTTTTCGCTCGCAACGCCGATCACGACGATGCTGTTTCCGGGCGAACCGCAAAGCGTCGGACAGATTTTGGCGATCCTGTCCTTCGGGGCGATCTTTCTGAGCGTGATCCAATCAACGACCTCGATCCTTCAGGGCATGGGCAAGGCACATATCCCGGTGATCAATTTGTTCATCGGAGCCGGTGTGAAATTTGCGCTCACCTACACCTTGACGGGCATCCCGAGCCTGAATGTTCTGGGCGCGGCAATTTCGACCGTCGTCGCATATATCATCGCGGCGATGCTGGACTACATTGCCGTGCGCAGAATGGTCAAATTTGAAATCGGCATCAAAAAATTCCTGATCGCGCCGATCACGACGGTGGCATTGATGGGCTTTGCCGCACGAGGCTCCTATGAGCTGATCGAATTTCTGATCCGGCGAAACTCGGTGGCGGTGCTGCTGGCGATCCTGATCGGCGGGCTGGTGTATGTGATCGCGCTTTTTGCGACCGATGCGATCTCGGCGCAGGAGCTGGAGACATTGCCGAAGGGTCGGCAGCTGGTCGCAAAACTCAGAAGATGGAAGCTTGTAAAATAAAATTCAAAACGGCGCAGGAGAGATCCTGCGCCGCGCCGCATTGAACAAGAGAACGGAGGAAAGACGATGAAAACACAATCCGAGCGATTGCGCTATCTGCTGGACTATCTGATTTCGGAAGAAGAGCAGGATAGCGCCTTGACGATCCCGAATGACGAGGAGCAGCAAAAAAGATTGCTGCGCGCGCTGATGAATGTTCGCGCGCCGAAAAAAATTTCTTCGGCGTTTTTGGAGATCCAGGACGCATATTTGCAGGAGGAAACGCGCCGCAAGGGCATCGTTTCGATCGACGAAACGGAAGCGATCGGGAACGGAATCCGTCTGTGGCAGGGCGATATTACGAGATTGCAGGTCGACGGGATCGTCAACGCGGCAAATTCGGGCATGCTCGGCTGCTTCTATCCGTGCCACGGCTGCATCGACAATGCGATCCACACCTATGCGGGCGTGCAGCTGCGAGCGGCTTGTGATGAAATCATGCGGCGGCAGGGCACGCCGGAGGAGACCGGAGGGGCAAAGCTCACGCCGGCGTACAATTTGCCGAGCCGATTCGTTTTGCACACGGTCGGACCGATCATCACGGGGGAACCGACACGGACGGATCGTGAGCTTCTGCGATCCTGCTACGGATCCTGTCTGAGGCTGGCGGAGGAAAATAAATTACGAAGCATCGCATTTTGCTGCATATCGACGGGCGAATTCCGTTTCCCGAACGAAGAAGCGGCGGTGATTGCCATTGATGCGGTGCGATCGTACAAAGAAAAACAGGAAAGTGAGATCGAGGTGATATTCAATGTATATAAAGACGACGACTACAACATCTACCGGCGACTATTGCGATAAGCTCGCGCAACTGAGGGAAAAGCTCGAGCAGGCGGACGCCGTTTTGATCGGTGCGGGCGCGGGGCTGTCGACCTCGGCGGGCTTCGTATATACCGGTGAGCGCTTTGAAAAATATTTCGGTGATTTTGCCGCCGCGTATCCGTTTCAGGATATGTACACCGGCGGCTTTTATCCGTATCCGACCTTGGAGGAGCAGTGGGCATATTGGAGCCGATATGTCTACATCAACCGATATACGGATGCGCCCGAGCCGGTGTATCGGGATTTGCTGCGTCTGGTGCAGGACAAAAATTATTTCATCATCACCACGAATGTCGATCATTGCTTTCAGAAAGCAGGCTTCGACAAAAGCCGTCTGTTCTACACGCAGGGCGACTACGGACTGTTTCAGTGCAGCGTGCCCTGTCATCAAGTCACCTACGATAATGAAGAAACGATCCGGGCGATGGTGAAGGCGCAGGGCTACGAGCTCGACGAGCGGGGGATGACGCTTCCGGCAGGCATCACGCCAAAGATGACTGTACCGTCCGAGCTGGTGCCTCATTGTCCGGTCTGCGGCAAGCCGATGAGTATGAATCTTCGTGCGGATGGAACCTTTGTGCAGGACAAGGGCTGGGATCGGGCCTATCAGCGCTATGCCGATTTTCTGGAAAAACACCGAGCGGGCAATATTTTGTTCTTGGAGCTCGGCGTCGGCGCCAACACGCCCGGCGTCATCAAATATCCTTTCTGGCAAATGTGCTTCAAAAATGAAAGCTCCTTCTTTGCGAGCATCAATTTGAAGGAAGCGATCTGCTCGAAAGAAATCGAGAGCCGCTCCGCCTGTATCGACAGGGATATCGGAACCGCTCTCCGCGATCTGCTTTCGTATCAAAAATCATAGCCGCCGATAACGCTCGTCCTTCAAGAGTGCAAAGTCGCGCTTCACTTCCTCCAGCTCGGCAAGCATGGACGGAATATCCTCGTTGAGCGTGCCGGCGAGCGAAAAATAATTGGACGCATGATTGCAACGGAAAACAGTGCCCTCGGAATCGACGGTGTTCAGAAAGAGGATCATCTCGTCCACGATGTCCGCACCCGATAACGGAACAAAGCTTCCGTTTTGATAATCGGCGTAAAGCTCCGTATTCGGCTCAAGCATCAACGCAAGAAAACCGATATAATCCGGCTTCATTTCGCTGAGCGCCTTCGCGGTATTGACGGCATGTGCTTCCTTGCGCGCAGTACCGCCGAGGCCGGAGATGACGGTCACGGACAATCGGATGCCGGACGCCATCAGCTTTTGTCCTGCGAGCACGATCTCTTCGGCGCATTCGCCCTTGTTGATATTTTTCAAAATGGCGTCATCGCCGGATTCCAATCCCATATACACGATACTCAGTCCGAGTGAATGCAATTTTTGCAGCTCCTCCGGGCTTTTTTTGTGTACGCTTTTTGAGGTTCCGTAGATGCCGATGCGCTCGCATTCCGGAAAGAGGCGTCCGATTTCGGTCAGTATTTTTGTCAATCTTTCGGTACTGAGAATAAGAGCGTCGCCATCGGCCAAAAAAATTCTTCGCACAAAGGGATAGCTTCGGCGTGCGATCATCAGATCTCTTTGGATATCCGAAAAAGCCCGTATGGAAAATCGCTTCGACCGATACATCGAACAAAAGGTGCATTTGTTGTGAGAGCAGCCGAGCGTTACCTGAATGATGAGGCTTCGTGCCTCGCTCGGCGGTCGGTACAACGGCATATCGTAGTGTATCATTTCATTTACCTCCGAATGAAATTATATCACATGAAAGCAACTGCCGCGCAATCAATTTATTCAGACAAGACGCGGAACAAGGTGTGGAATTGCCGAGTACGGGAGAATACAGTAGAATGCAGTAGGGTATGCACGCTCGATCAAAGGATGTCTCAAAGGGAGATGAATTTTTATTTTTAAGAAATTGCCGAGAGCATCAAACAGATTCGCAAAAAATGTCTGAGTCTTTTTTGTTGAACAAAAATGAAATATAAGGCTGTAATATCCTAAAGACAACGCTTTGTAATTGACAAAAGAAAGAGATTGCACTATGATTAGCTGGTGGGGGAAGCTTATGAGATAGTCAGGCTTTTGATTTGACGACAAGACCGAATTTTATTAAAAGGAAAACAAAAAAGCGAGGGAAAGATGGGAAAACTGAATCCGTTGATAATCGGAAATCTGGTGGCGAAGGTGCCGATCATACAAGGAGGCATGGGCATAGGAATAAGCCTTTCGGGCCTTGCCGGAGCCGTTGCCAAAAATGGAGGGATCGGTGTGATTTCCGCCGCGCAGCCGGGTTATCGTGAGGAGGATTTTGCAAAAGCTCCGCTGGCGGCAAATCTTCGGGCGCTTGCAAGGGAAATACGCAGAGCAAAAGAGATATCGGACAACGGAATAATCGGCGTCAATATCATGTGCGCCGCCAATCATTATGAACGCTATGTACAATGCTGTATCGACAGCGGCGCGGATTTGATCATATCGGGCGCCGGCTTGCCGACGGAGCTTCCGAAGCTGGTCGAAGGCTCCGATATTAAAATCGCTCCGATCGTATCGCCTCCCAAGGCGGCAAAAACATTGCTGCGCCTGTGGGATAAACGATACGGAAAAACGGCGGATCTGGTGGTGATCGAAGGAGCGCTGGCAGGAGGACATTTGGGATTTGATGAAGCGCAGATCGAGAAGGTGAAGGAAGCGGGATATGACGCCGAGATTCGCGAGATTATAGAGATTGTAAGGGAGTATGAGGAAAAATACGACAAAAAAATTCCGGTCGTATTTGGTGGCGGAGTATTTGATCGTCAAGACATCGACCGTTATTTGGCGCTCGGCTGCAGCGGGGTACAGATGGGAACACGATTTGTCGCTACGGAGGAATGCGATGCCGACATTCGATTCAAGCAAGCATACATCAAGGCGAAGGAAGAGGATATCATTGTCAAAAAAAGTCCGGTGGGCATGCCGGGGCGTGCGATCAAAAATCGGCTGATCCGAGAGATCGAGATCGAAAAGAAAAAAATCACACATTGCTACGGCTGCCTGCAGCAATGCGATCGCACGAGCATTCCGTACTGCATTACAACGGCATTGATTGCGGCAGCCGAAGGAAGAGTGGACGATGCGTTGCTGTTTTGCGGGGAGAATGCAAAGCGTATTACGGAGATCACGACGGTCGAAAAGCTGATGAAAGAATTGAGCGAATAAGCGTTTTCGATTCCCCGAAAACATTTCGTAAAACTAAAAAAACAGTAGACAAAACACACTAAAAATGGTACACTGGTTTAGTGTGTTTTTCACACGAACAAGAGTCGACTATTTTAGCCGGTTCGATACAATTAGCAGTTGGCGTGTAAACAAAATTTAGAAGAAGGAGGTGTACAAATGCCAACAATCAACCAGTTAGTGAGAAAGGGCAGAGAGCAGGTAGAATACCAATCGACGGCTCCGGCGCTTCAAAAGGGCTTCAACGCACTCAAGAGAAAGAGTACGGACAACAGCTCTCCACAAAAAAGAGGGGTATGTACCTCTGTCAAGACGGTAACTCCGAAAAAGCCGAACTCAGCGCTCAGAAAGATCGCAAGGGTAAGACTTTCAAACCAGATTGAGGTTTCCGCGTATATTCCGGGCGAAGGCCACAATTTGCAGGAGCACTCCGTTGTGCTGATCAGAGGCGGTAGGGTAAAAGACCTGCCGGGGGTAAGATACCACATTGTTCGAGGATCGCTTGATACTTCCGGTGTTGAGAAGAGAAGACAAGCAAGATCAAAATACGGTGCGAAGGTGCCGAAAGCTGCTAAGAAATAATTGTATTGTACGGTGCGTTTATATATGAATATATGGCGCCCCGACAAAGCAGACTTTTGTCGAGTACCGATGATTTAACCATTAATCATTAAGGAGGGAAGCAAAGTGCCAAGAAAAGGTAGTGTTCCAAAAAGAGAGATCCTTGCGGATCCGATCTACGGAAGCAAGGTAGTGACAAAGCTGATCAACAAGATCATGCTGGACGGAAAAAGAGGTGTTGCACAGGGAATCGTGTACAACGCTTTCGAGATTATCAAAGAGAAAACGAATGAAGAGCCGCTTGAAGTGTTTGAACGGGCGATGGCGAACATCATGCCGGTCGTTGAAGTAAAAGCGCGACGAGTCGGGGGAGCGAACTATCAGGTTCCGGTAGAGGTAAGACCGGAAAGAAGAGAAACTCTGGGACTTCGATGGTTGGTTCGATATTCAAGACTTAGAAACGAAAAAGGAATCACACAGAAGCTCGCAAGAGAGATTATGGATGCGGCAAACCAAACGGGTGCAACATTCAAGAAAAAAGAAGATACTCATAAAATGGCTGAAGCTAATAGAGCATTTGCACATTATCGTTTCTAATTAGTAATCTTTAGTTAAAGCCGAAAGGAGTATTATATAGTGTCAAGAGAATTTCCTTTATCAAAAACAAGAAATATAGGAATCATGGCCCACATCGACGCGGGCAAGACGACCACGACGGAAAGGATCCTCTTCTATACCGGAAAAACTCACAAGCTGGGCGAGACCCATGAGGGCTCCGCTCAAATGGACTGGATGGAGCAGGAGAAGGAAAGAGGGATCACGATCACTTCCGCCGCAACGACTGCGCAGTGGAAGGATACCAAAATAAACATCATCGACACCCCGGGTCATGTTGACTTTACGGTAGAGGTCGAGCGTTCGCTGCGAGTGCTTGACGGAGCGGTAGCGGTCTTCTGTGCGAAGGGCGGAGTCGAGCCGCAATCCGAAAATGTTTGGCGACAAGCGGACAACTATCATGTACCGAGGATCGCATTTGTAAACAAAATGGACATCACGGGAGCGGACTTTTTGCGCGTCGTCGAGCAAATGAAGGATCGACTGGGCGCAAATTCCGTAGCGGTACAGCTTCCGATCGGAGCGGAGGATACTTTTGAAGGGATCATCGATCTTTTTGAAATGAAAGCATACTATGTGACCGACGCACTCGGAAGAGAAATGGAAACGAGAGAGATCCCGGACAATTTGAAAGCGCTTGCCGAAGAAAGACGCGAAATGCTGGTCGAAGCGATCGCGGAGCTTGACGAAGAGCTTACGATGAAATTCCTCGAGGGCGAAGAGATCTCGATCCCGGAATTGAAAAAAGCACTTCGCCAAGGCGTTATCGAAGCGAAGATCAATCCGGTATTCTGCGGCTCCGCATACAGAAACAAAGGCGTGCCGCTACTGTTGGACGGCGTGCTTGAGTATATGCCGTCGCCGATCGATGTGCCGGCGATCAAAGGCGTGCTGCTGGACGGAGAAACCGAAGAGGAAAGACATTCCGATGACAGCGAGCCGTTCTCCGCGCTGGCGTTCAAGATCATGGCGGATCCGTTCGTAGGAAAGCTTGCATTCTTCCGAGTCTACTCGGGCGTGCTGGATTCCGGATCCTATGTACTCAACTCAACAAAAAACAAAAAAGAGAGAATCGGTCGTATTCTGCAGATGCACGCAAACACCAGAGAAGAAATTTCAAAGGTCTATGCGGGCGACATCGCGGCAGCGGTCGGACTCAAAGATACAACGACCGGAGACACGCTCTGTGATCCGGCAAAACCGATCATTCTTGAATCGATGGAATTCCCGGATCCGGTAATTTCCGTAGCGATCGAGCCGAAAACAAAGGCTGCTCAGGAGAAAATGGGAACCGCCCTTCAAAAGCTGGCGGAAGAAGATCCTACCTTCCGAGTAAGAACCGATGAAGAAACGGGACAAACCATCATCGCAGGAATGGGAGAGCTTCACCTTGAGATCATCGTCGACAGACTTTTGAGAGAGTTCAAGGTGGAAGCGAATGTAGGCGCACCTCAGGTTGCTTACAGAGAAACGATCAAAAACTCTGTGGACATCGAGCACAAATACGCGAAGCAATCCGGCGGTCGAGGACAATACGGTCATGTCAAGATCCGAATCTTCCCGCAAGAGCCGGGCGCAGGCTACGAGTTTGTCAATGCGGTCGTCGGAGGAGCAATCCCGAAAGAATACATCGGGCCGGTCGATCAAGGGATCCAAGGCGCGATGGACGCGGGCGTTCTTGCAGGCTATCCGGTAGTGGATGTCAAGGTTGAACTGTATGACGGTTCATACCATGAGGTCGACTCATCCGAAATGGCATTCAAGGTGGCGGCATCCATGGCATTCAAGGACGGAATGAGAAAAGCGAATCCGGTCATCCTTGAGCCGATCTTCAAGGTGGAGGTAGTAACACCGGAGGATTACATGGGCGATGTCATGGGAGATATCAACTCCCGCCGTGGACGCATCGAGGGAATGGAAGCGAGAGTCGGCGGCGCGCAAGCGGTGCACGCGATGGTTCCGTTGTCCGAGATGTTCGGATACTCGACCGACCTGCGATCCGCAACGCAAGGCAGAGCGACCTACACCATGATATTTGATCATTATGAAGAAGTACCTTCTTCGATCGCGAAGAAAATAATGGAAGAAGGAAAATAAAACCTTAAAAAACGGAGGAAAAAGAAATGGCAAAGGCAAAATTTGAGAGAACCAAACCGCATGTAAACATCGGAACGATCGGACACGTAGACCACGGAAAAACAACATTGACCGCAGCGATCACCAAAACACTGCACAACCGATACGGACTG
>JBGZCE010000050.1:0-6942 GCA_041845175.1 Filifactoraceae bacterium | reverse complement strand
ATTTTTCCGATCTCTTCAAAGAGATCCTCTACATTGTAGCCGTATCCCTGCTGGCCGAAGCCCCCGAAATTGTTCAGATCCTGTCTGATCTGCGATGCCGTAAAGCCGATAATCTCGCTCAACTCTTTGGATGATATTCGATACACCTCTTTGTCAAGAAGATCCTTCAAATATCTGTGATACTTGGGCAATCGTCTGACGACTGCCATTGAAATGTGTCCTTCTGTTCTGCTCACCTTGGTACCTCTTTTCTAAACAGTTCTTATTTATATTCTATTAAACCAAATTTTTGCCGTCTTGTCAAATATATATTAACAATCTTTTTTGAAACCGAAAGCGGTAATATTTGAACTCGCGCTTCGAAGCCAAAATTCAAAGCCCATTCAAGCGCAAGTCGTGCTATAATATCAGAGAAAAAATCTTTCCGGAGCTTTGGAGAAAACATGATCACTTTAGCAGTCAACAATTTAAAAAAGATGTACGGCATCGAGACCGTCATAGAAAATATCACCTTTGCGATCAACGAAAATGAGAAGGTCGGCTTCGTCGGTCCCAACGGCGCCGGCAAGACCACGCTGTTCAATTTGATCACAGGCGAGCTGGAAAAGGACGAGGGGCAAATTTTTTTCGGCAAGGATCTCAAATATGCCTATCTTGAACAGACGATCGATAATTCCTCGGAGACGACCGTTTGGCAGGAGGTATTGAAAATTTTTTCCGATGTGATCCGATTGGAGGAGGAGCTTCGCAGACTGGAGCTTGAAATTTCCACGAAGCACGACACCGCGGAGTTTGATAAAATTATGAGTGAGTATGCTCAAAAAAGCGATCTGTTCTCCGCCATGAACGGATTTTCCTACAAGAGCGAGGCATCCGGCATTCTACTCGGCTTGGGCTTTGCGCAGGAAGAATTTGAAAAAAAGCTCAGCACGCTTTCAGGCGGTGAGCAAACACGGCTCAAGCTCTCGAAGCTGCTTTTGAAAAAGCCCGACATCCTTCTTCTGGATGAGCCGACCAATCATTTGGACACGAGCGCGGTGGAATGGCTGGAATCCTATATCCGCCAATATCGCGGCAATGTGCTGATTATCTCCCACGACCGCTATTTTCTCGATAAAACGGTCGATACGATCATGGAGATCCAAAACAGACAGCTGCGTGTCTACCCCGGCAACTACACCGAGTATACGATCAAGCGTGAAATTTTTCAGGCTCAGCTCGAAAAGCAATATAAAGAAAATCAGGAGGAGATCCGAAGACAGCAGGCAATCATCGCTCAGCTCAAGGCCTTCGGACGCGAAAAGCAGGTTCGCCGCGCCAGAAGCCGTGAAAAGCTGCTGGATAAAATGCAGGTCATCGACAAGCCGCACGGTGCGCAGAAAAAAGCCGTCATTAGCTTCACGCCGTCCATTGTCAGCGGCTACGAGGTGATGCAGGCGCGCGAGCTGTCAAAATCCTTCGGCAGCCGAAATTTGTTCAGCGGTCTGAATTTGGATATTTTTCGGGGCGAAAAGGTCGCTCTGCTCGGACCGAACGGAATCGGCAAGACCACCTTGTTCAACATCCTGCTCGGCAAGGATCCCGATTTTGCCGGGAGCATTCGCTTCGGCACCAATGTGAATCCGGTATATTTCGACCAGACGCGCGCAGATCTCGACCCGAGCAACAATGTGCTGGATGAGGTTTGGAATGCCTATCCGCATTTGACGCAGACGGAGGTTCGAAATTATCTCGCCGCATTTCTCTTTACCGGCGAGGATGTGTTCAAAAACATTTCTTCCCTGAGCGGCGGTGAGCAGGCACGCGTTTCCTTGCTCAAGCTGATGCTTTCCAGCGGCAATTTTCTTTTTATGGACGAGCCGACGAATCATCTGGACATCGATTCCAAGGAGATCCTCGAGATGGCGCTGAGCGCTTACGAGGGCACCTTGTTCTTCATCTCGCATGACCGATATTTCATCAACGCTTTGGCGGATCGAATCATCGAATTTACCCCGTCGGGTATACGCGAGTTTCTGGGGAATTACGATGATTATCAGTATGCCTTGACGACCGAGCGCGAGGAGCGCGAGAAAAAAATCGCCGAAAGCATCGTTCCCGTCAACAAGACTCAGCAGAAGCAGCAATACAAAAAAGAAAAGGAACGACAGAGCGAGCAGCGAAAAATAAAGAATCTGATCAAGGAGGCGGAGGAACGCATCGAAGCGATCGAAGCGGAGCTTCTGGAGATCGACCGTCTGATGTGCGAGGAAGCCGTTTATTCGAATCCGGCGCGAGCGCTTGAGGTCTCAAACCGAAAGGCGGAGCTGGAGCAACAACATGAGCGCACGATGAGCGATTGGGAGGGCTATCATCTCGAGCTCGAAGACTCGTATGAATAACCGGAACGAAAACAAAAAAGAGGACAGGTTTCCCTATCCTCACAAAAATCAAACGGATTTTGTTTTGAAGATCGCCGAGCGATCAATATTTTTTTCGGTACGAGCTTTTGCTCATCAGCTTGATGGAGTTGAGCGCCTCGCCCGTTCCTCTCGCCACGCACGAAATCGCGTCCTCCGCAACATACGCGTCGATGCCCGTTCGCTTTTGAATCAGCTTGTCCAAGCCCCAAAGCAGCGAGCCGCCGCCCGTCATCAATATCCCTTTGTCCGAAATGTCGGCAGAAAGCTCCGGCGGCGTTTTTTCCAACACGGAATGGACCGCATCCGCGATCTGCACGACCGAATCCTTGAGCGCGCTGAGCATCTCCGTCGATGTGATCTCGCGGATCTCCGGCAGTCCGGATACCAGATTTCGCCCGCGAATATCCATCGAAACTTCTTCTTCGCGCGGGAAGGCGGAGCCGATCGTCTTTTTGATTTCTTCCGCGGTTCTTTCGCCGACCAGCATCGAATGATTTTTTCTCATATAGCGAATGATCGCATCGTCAAAGGTATCGCCCGCCACCTTGATGGAGGCGCTCTCTACGATTCCGCCAAGCGAAATGACCGCAATATCCGTCGTGCCGCCGCCGATGTCGACGACCATCGAGCCGTTCGGTCTTGAGATGTCGATCCCTGCTCCGATCGCCGCCGCGATCGGCTCTTCGATCAGATATACCTCACGCGCGCCGGCCTCCGTTGTCGCATCGATAACCGCTCGTTTTTCGACCTCAGTCACACCGGACGGCACACATACCATGATCTTCGGTTTGAACATTTTGAACATGCTCACGCCGCCGGTGATTTTTTCAATGAAGAATTTGAGCATTTTTTCCGTCACTTCATAATCCGAAATGACTCCCTCCCTCAAAGGGCGGATCGCAACGATGCCTCCCGGTGTTCTTCCGAGCATCATGCGCGCTTCTTCTCCAACCGCGAGTACATTTCCGTTGTTATTGTCGATCGCCACGACCGCCGGCTCGTTCAGCACGATCCCTTTATTCTTTACATAGACCAGCACAGAGGCTGTTCCTAAGTCAATTCCGATATCAGGCGTCATATTTCCTCCTTAATCCTCTACTCGATAAACATTAGCGCCCAACATGGACAGCTTTCCTACCAAATCCACATATCCTCTTTCGATATGATAAATATTCTTCACGATCGTTTCGCCCTCGGATACCAATCCGGCGATCACGAGCGCCGCACCCGCCCGAAGATCCGTCGCCATCACCTCGGAGCCGGTCAATCGTTCTTTCCCTTCAACGATCGCGGATTTTCCGCTGATCTCGATATTCGCGCCCATACGGATTAGCTCCGGCACATTCATAAATCGATTCTCAAAGACCGTTTCCGTAATGGTCGACTTGCCCTCCGCAACGCTGAGCAGCGACATGAACGGCGATTGCATATCCGTCGGAAAACCCGGATGCGGAAGCGTTTTGATATTGGTCGCGATCAATTTTTCCGGCCCGATCACGCGCACCGCGCTCTCCATCTCCTCGACCGTGCAGCCGACCTCGCGCAGCTTCGCTATCACCGGCTTGATGTGATCGACGATGATATTTTCGATCAGCACATCGCCCTTGGTCATCGCCGCCGCCACCATATAAGTGCCCGCCTCGATCCGATCGGGAATGACCGTATGCTCAACCGCAGTCAGCTTTTCGACGCCGGTGATCTTGATCGTATTGGTTCCGGCTCCCCGCACCTTCGCGCCCATTTTGTTCAAAAAATTGGCCAAATCGACGATCTCGGGCTCCTCCGCCACATTTTCAATCGTGGTCGTTCCCTCCGCGAGCACCGCCGCCATCATAATATTTTCGGTCGCACCGACGGACGGAAAGTCGAGATAGATCTTTTCTCCGACCAGCCGATCAACGGACGCCTCCACATAGCCGTGCTCCGTTTCGACCGTCACGCCGAGCTGACGAAAGCCCTTGATATGCAGATCGATCGGTCTTGTTCCGATCGCGCAGCCGCCCGGCATCGAAATTTTTGCATGATGACAGCGCCCGAGCAGCGAGCCCATCACCAAAAACGACGCACGCATTTTGTTGACCAAATGATACGGCGCCTCCGTTTCCTTGACATCGCTTGTATCCACCACAAGCGTTTCCCCGTCATATTGCACCTTCGCTCCCAAATATCGGAGCAGATCGCTCATTACATTCACATCTCTGAGATTCGGCACGCTGCGAATCGTGCTTACGCCGTCCGCCAGCAAAGTCGCCGCGATAATCGGAAGCACCGCGTTCTTTGCGCCGCTTACCTTGACCTTGCCCTCCAGGGCGCCGCTTTCCTTAACCACTATATACGCCAAAACATATCCTCTTTTCAAAAATAATCTGTCCTAAAACAGCATTATATCATATTTGTGCACAAAAAAGTATTCTCTTTCGATGATATTCCTTTTTCCGCGCCGACTTTTTGCCGATTGCTATGCTTCCTCCGCTTCACCGAGCTTCAGCATCGACTCGACCATGATCGCGCACTCGATCCGTTTTTTTTGCATCTCGCAGCCGTCCCTGTACGGACTCTTGAGATCGCCGTTGAAATTGTACGCATTGGCATGGCAGCCGCCCGAGCAGTAAAATTTAGCCCAGCAGCTCTTGCAATCCTCTTTCGTCGTCACATCCGTCGTCATAAACTCGTCAACGATCACCTTCGGAAACCGGATCTCCTCGTCAAACAGATTGCCCAGCCGAAACTCATCCTTTCCGACAAACTGATGGCATGGAAAAATATCCCCTCTCGGCGTGATCGCCAAATATTCGATACCCGCGCCGCAGCCCGAGATCCGTTTGATCGCGCACGGCCCGCCGCTCAGATCGATCATATAATGGAAGAATTTGAACCGCGGGTCGGATCTTCGAATAGCCAGATATTCCGTCGCAAATCTTTCATATTCCTTGTTGACCGCCGCCACATCCTCGCTCCGAAGCGTGTACTCGTTCCGCTCATGGTCGACGACCGGCTCCATCGAGGTCAGCTCAAAGCCCAGTTCTCTGAAATGCAGCACATCTTGCCCGAAATCGATATTGTTGCGTGTAAAGGTCCCGCGGATATAATAATTTTTGTCGCCGCGTCCCGCCACAAGCTTTTGAAACTTCGGCACGATGATGTCGTAGCTTCCGCGGCCGTTCAGTGTCGGACGCATCGCATCGTTGACCTCGCGTCGTCCGTCGAGGCTCAGCACGACATTGTACATGTGGCGATTGATGTATTCAATTTTTTCGTCATCGAGCAAAATGCCGTTGGTCGTGATCGTGAAGCGAAACACCTTGCCATGCTTTTGCGCTTGTCTTTCGCCGTAATCGACCAGCTGCTTGACCACCTCGAAATTCATCAGCGGCTCCCCGCCGAAAAAGTCGATCTCCAGATTCCGCCGATTTTTGGAATTTGCGATCAAATAATCGATCGCCGCCTTACCGACCTCAAAGCTCATCAGCCCCTTGGGCCCGTTGAACTCCCCCTGTCCCGCAAAGCAATATTTGCAGCCGAGATTGCAGTCATGCGCCATATGCAGACACATCGCCTTGACGATCGGGTTACGATTTTTGAAGGTTTGAGATGCCGGAAAAATATCCTCGCTGAAAAGCAGGCCCTCCCGCTCCAGCTCCGCGATCTCATCAATTACCGAACGCACCTCCTCCGCCGGATATTGCGAAAGAAGCCGGACGATCTCCGAAGGATCCTTCGTTTCGTAATGATCTAGCACCTCGTACACGATGTCGTCAATGACATGCACCGAGCCCGAATTGACATCCAGCAAAAAATTATGTCCGTTTTGTTTGAATTTATGAATAAGCTTCATCCGTTCTCCTGTTCAGTCGATTTATGATCGGTCGTCATCCTGCCATGCCTTGCAAACATCCACCCAGTCCTCCGCCTTTCCGAATTCAAAAAGCGCCTCCGGTGTCAATTCGATCGCCGACTTTGCGCTTCCGCAGGCAGGAAAGACCGTTTTGAAGCGCTGCACCGAAATATCGATATAGGTTTTTACCGCCGGCGGATTGTCAAAAGGACAGACGCCGCCGACCTCATGGCCCGTTCGCTCCTCCACCTGATCGGCCTTGAGCATATCCGCCTTGAAGCCGAAGCGCTGCTTGAATTTTTTGCTGTCCACCTTCGCATCTCCCGCCGCAACAACCAAAATGCAGCTGTCGCCGCAGACGAAGCTCAGCGTTTTCGCGATCCGCGCGCCCTCAACGCCCAACCGTGCCGCCGCCAGCTCAACCGTTGCGCTGGACTCTTCAAATTCGATCACCCGATCGCTCATCCGGAATTGCTCAAAATATTTTTTGACCTTCTCGATGGACATGGCTCCTCCTTGCAAGCACCTTTATAATATGCTACAATACTTTGATTAAGAAAAATCCGATATGGAAACGAAGCTCCGGGCACCCTTTGTCATGCATACTTTCATGCACGCCGTGCACAGAGACTCGTGAATCTACACGAAAATCGCGCCCTTCGCCGCACATACATTCATCTGCACTGTCGGGGACCTTGTGAATCT
>JBGZCE010000049.1:0-4245 GCA_041845175.1 Filifactoraceae bacterium | reverse complement strand
GAGAGAAGCGGTAGCCGGCGAAAAACCGAAAAAAGAGAAGAAACAAAAAGAAAAGAAAAGCAGGAAAAAGCTTTTCGGCAAAAAAACAAAGGAGATCGAACAGCCGATCCTGATCGAGTCAAAAGCGGCGGAGGAGGTCGTTCAAGTGACGGAGGCGTATACCCGGTCGCTTGCGCATACCGATGTGGCCGAGCCGATGCTCGAAGCGATCGAGAAGAAAGTCGAAGCGCCGCCGGCGGAGCTTGGCAAAGAAGTGCCGACGCTCGATGTATTATTCGGCGAGGCTGCACCGGAGTTGCCGGCTGAAGAACCGACAGAAGCTCCTTCTCAAAAAACGGAAGAAGTGGTTGCCGAGGAAAGCAAGCAGCCTTCGGATGGGCGAATTTTGAGCTTGGAGGAGGTTTTTGCCACTCGGAGCGAAAAAGAGGAGGGATTCGTTGTGCCGCAAGAAGCAAAAGAGCTTGAGCCTGTCACATTGCAAAGCGTACCGACCGTGAGCCATGAGGATCTCTTTGACGAAGAAGCGTCGATGGATCAGCTCTATGAGCGCAGAGCCGAATTCTATCAGAACAAATACAAGGAATACAAGGAGCGTATCGCATTCTACCAACGACAAATCGAGCATTATACCGATCAGGTATCTCAGTCGGAATCTCAGCTGGAATTTTTTACGGCACAGTCCGAGTTCTACAAGCTTCAGTTGGAGCAGTTGAGAGCGGAAAAGGAAGCGGATGAGCATGAAAAAGAGTCTTTGCAGGAAGGCGAAGCGACAATCATAGCCGCACCGATCCCGATCAAAGATACGATCATCGGGTTTGAGGAAATACGCGCAAGAAGATAACAAAACAGCAGAAACCGAACAGAGCGCAAGCTCTGTTTTTTTGTGAAAGAAGCGCAGTACAGGCGCAATATGAAATACGGACATCGTAAATCGGAATGCGGGATCCGATTGCAGACAAGCAAAAAATCCAATAATGGGAAAATGCCATTAAAAATGATATAATGTAAGCAGCCCATTCAGGTAGTTAAATATCAGGAGCTTTTTATGAGTTATGATTTAATGGTTTTTGAAAAGACCAAGGCTCCAAATAACAAAAAGGACTTTATAAAATGGACGAAAAGGCTATCGGTCTCAGACATCGGAAATCGAAATTTATCAGAGGCGATTGGGTAGAAAACGAATCAAAAGCTGCCTGTGTATAGGAAATTCCGATACGATTTTTGTATGAACCTGCATATCGGCTAAAACAGTTAAAGATTTTGTATCCGAGTACAAGTTTTTAGAAGGAGCTTAAGATGAAAAAAGTGTTAAGATTTGTTGATGAGAAGTCCGATAAGTTTTGGCGTATTGAAACCGCCGATTGTGAGATGCTGGTAAATTACGGGAAGACAGGTACAACAGGACGCTATGAAGTGAAGGAGTTCGATTCCGAAGAAGAATGTGAAAAACATGCGACAAAACTGCTGAATGCCAAGACAAAAAAAGGATATCAGGATATGGATGAGTTCGACGAGCATGAACACTTATATTTTGACGATGAAGAAACAGGTATTCATCCACTTACCAGCCATCCCCATTTTCGAAGGTATTTTTCAGATGGAATGTATTATGATTCTTGTGATGAAGAAGCCCCTTTCGGTAGCGATGAGGGTCATGATGCATTGAGAGCATTACAGGAGCTGCTGAGAAAAAATTCCCAAGCAAATGTGCATGAGTTTCCGAAGAAGCTGATTGAAAAGGATTGGGAACTGACATATCTTCCGCCTGTTCCGAATCAAAGCGTGGAGGAGCTGAAAGGTCAAATCGAGAAAAAATATAACGGCCTTCCCGGTGATCAAGAATTGCTGCAAACCGATCAAATCATTCTTGCTACCGCGCTTGGACAAATAAAGATCATGGGAAAACTGGACTTGGAGCTTCGACATCTTGTTTTTAACTCTCTTGAACGCATGGAACGAATGCAGCGCCTTATTTGGAATTGGAGTGATGAACAAAGTCCGCCTCACATTTTTAGAATGAGAGAAGATCTGAACAAATTTATGGAAGAATTAAGCTGATTGCGCTTGATCGGTATAAAGCGAATTAAAAAGCGGTAAATCAAAAAGATATGTATCCTCACCGACACATGGCAAGGAGGCAGATATCAAAAAGGTTTACCGTTTTTCTTTGATTTAAGACAGAAACAAGGTCAAAGGAAGAAGCGTCAATAAAAAAGACGCTTGAGAAGACGCTCTCTATGGGAGCAATCGCCATCTTGCGGTCTGAACGGAAAATCTGCAAAAAGACCCGGAGAGCTTTAGAGAGAAAGGATCAAGTTTTTTTGTGCTCTTCGATAAAATCCCGCACGGATTGAAGTAAAGGGATCTCCAAATTTTTCATTCTCGGAAATGCTTTCAACAGCCGACGCTCGGAAAATTTCAATTTGGAAGCTATTTCTTTGAAACGCAAATACAATTCATCCAGGGAATATTGTTCCGGAATGGACGGCAGCTCGGAGATTTTTTCGACAAAAGCCTTCAGGCCGAAATCAAAATCGATCTCGGCAAATCGTGCAAGCGCCTCCGACTTGATTTCCTCGAGCGATTTCAGACGATTGTTCAGCTTGAGGATACTGAATATCGTTTCGGTACAGTCGATTGTGAACAGAAGCGTAAAGCCGAGCGTGATGATGCCGAGCGTTGTGAATGAGAGCTGTGCGACCTCCAGGGAAATGAACGGATGGATATAAAAATGCAGAGTGATTGAAAGCACGCCGAACAGGATGGAGTTTTTCAGACAGACCCGGCCGTTCAAATTGAAAGGGTAGTCGGAATAATCCCACCATGTGGTATGGAACAGCTTTTCCAAGAGATAGCTCGAAAAATACTCGATGCAGCTCGTGATCAGAAGTCCTGCAAAAAATACCGCAAAAAAATTCGTCAGCGGATGGAGCACAGCGATAATCGCAAGCGCGCCGAAGCCGTAGATCGGGCAAAACGGACCGCTTATAAATCCGCGATTGATCCATTTTTTGTTGAGAAACGAGCAGTAGAGCGATTCGATCGCCCATCCGGAGAAGCTGTAAATAATAAAATATGTATAGACCTGCAAAAATTGTTGCATAATCGTCCTTTCGTGCTACTGCGCTTTTTTGTGAAAGTCCTCCATTGGCGGCGGATCGACCAGCATATTGATCAAAAAGCCGATCACCGTCCCGAGAAAAGTAAAGAAAATTCGTTGGAGCGCATAAAAATGTGCGCCGCCGGTTTCAGCCATCAAATATACGACCGCAAAATATACGATGCAGCCGGGCACGATCGAATCGCCCAAATCGACTTCCACATGGAGCAAAATAATCGGGATGATCCCCAGCGCAAGCCAAAAAACATTATTCGAGACCAGCAGCATTAGAATACCGATGATACCTCCGACAAAGGTGCCGGCATTTCGGACCATCGAATTGCGGATCGATTCCTTCCCTGATCGTCCCACGGCGACGATGGCGCCGATGCAGGCGAAAAAAGGACTTTCGTGAAAAGCGTATTTCATGATCGCTGCCGTGATCGCTACGGCAAACACCGTCTTCCAGACGCGAAGACCGATTTTGAATTTTGGAAGCTCCATATTTTCTCCTAAGATAGTTTAGTATAGGCAATAGTATACAATATATCGAAACAATGTTAAATAAAAATTATTCGCTCATGGAAGGATTTCATTAAAAAGGTGGTCAATGGAGCTTGTACAACGAGTAAAAAATTTGTGTGTCGACTTGGTGAATCAAGATCCGACCGAAGATCGGTTCAGGAGTAAATTTTTGTATACGAAAGGAGCTGTTGCAGAACAAAAAATCGTATTTCTACGGAAGCCCCGAAAGATTCCGTTGTGGCGATCGCATTTTCGCAAGATCGTGTTTGTGATTTGTACAAAGTCCGTTCGATCGACGAGCAAGTCGGCTTATCCGATCGGAGCTTGATATCTTCGATGCTTATTCGATGTTGCAGCTGTTGCCGCTTTCCGGACGCAAAAAGCGCAGTGGTTATGAAACCGCTGCGCCGAAAAATCAGCTGTGGTGATCGCGTTTTTGAAAATTCGTGTTGTGATTTGTATAAAGTCCGTTCGATCGTCAAGTGGACAGTGTATCCGGATCGAATTTTTGTATCTCCGACAATTTACTATTGGAGCTGCTGCTGGCTTCGAGCGGTGGCAAGCATCAGCTTCAGGCGATTTTCCTGATTGGCTTGGCTGGCGCTGGCATCATAGTCAAT
>JBGZCE010000048.1:0-8199 GCA_041845175.1 Filifactoraceae bacterium | reverse complement strand
CGGACTGGCGATCGTTTTGGGGCTGATCGCCGGCAGTCGGCAAAACAAATGGCAGGACAAGCTGGTCGACGGGCTGTGCTCGATCGGCATCGCCATGCCGACCTTCTGGTTTGCGATGATCGTGATGTATTTTCTGGGATACAGGCTCAAGCTGTTCCCTCTGATGGGGATGCATACGATCGGACAGGAGGAGTCGGTCGTCGACTTTCTGCGTCATTTCGCCATGCCGTATCTCGTGCTGACGGTCGCGTTTCTTCCGGATTTGACACGATATGTGCGCGGCTCGACCATCGGACAGATGAAGGAGGATTATGTGACGGTGCAGCAGGCATTCGGCGCGAAAAAAAGAGAGATCCTTTTCCGCCATGTCGGCAAAAATGTGCTGATCCCGCTGGTGACGAAGCTGGGGATGGCGCTGCCTCTGCTTGTGACCGGCGCGGTCATCACCGAAACGATTTTTGCCTGGCCGGGCATCGGCTCCTATTTTGTCAAACCGATCCAGGCGCTCGATTATCCGATCATCATGAGCGTACTGGTATTGTCGGGAACGCTGGTCATCCTCGGGAATCTGCTGTCGGATATTTTGTACTGTCTGGTCGATCCGAGAATCAAAACCATGAAGTAAGGGGAAGCTATGAAGAAGAAAAATCGAAGATGGGAAAATGTCAAAGCGGAATTTTTGCGCAACAAGCAAGCGATTTTCGCCTTAAGCTTTCTGACGCTGATCCTGTTAATCAGTCTTTTTGTCGTGCTCAGCCCCGTCGATCCGGACGCGATGGATGTGTCCAACAAATTCCACGGACCGTCCGCCGACTATTGGTTCGGTACGGATGAGCTCGGACGGGATTATTTTATCCGCGTGCTGTACGGCGGCAGGATCTCGCTTCTGGTCGCGGGGCTTGCCATGCTGACCTCGATCGTTATCGGGGTAACGGTCGGCTTGGTGTCCGGCTACTTCGGCGGATTTCTCGACAGCTTGATGATGCGCGTGGTGGATGTCTTTTCGTCGATCCCGTGGATCATTATGGTGACGGTGATCGGGCTGCTGTTCAAGCGCGGGATTTTCTCCATCATTGTCGTGATCGGCGTGCTCGGCTGGATGGAGATCGCCCGGCTGGTGCGCTCGGAGGTGTTGTCGGCGAAGGAGCGCGACTATGTGAAGTATGCCGTCTTTATCGGCGTGCCGCCGCTTCGGATCATCTTGGCGCACATATTGCCGTCGGTACTTCCGACGATCATCACTGCCGCCACATCGACCATTGCCGCCGCCATTATGGTGGAGAGCTCGCTGAGCTTTTTGGGACTGGGCGTTGCGGCGCCGATGTCCAGCTGGGGAAGTCTGCTGCAAAGCTCGCAGCAATATTTGCAGCGAGCGCCGTATATGGCGGTGCTGCCCGGCATATTGATTATTCTAACGGTCTATTCATTTAATAAATTGGGCGATATTCTTCGAGTTTTTGTAGAGCCCCGAGTGATGTCAGTAGAACAGCATGAGCAATAAGAAGGTGTTGGAGGTCGACAATCTGAAAGTGAGCTTTCAAAGCAACGCAAGAGAAATCCAAGCGGTCCGCGGAGTTTCTTTTTCGATCGGAGAAGGCGAGATCCTGGGGATCGTCGGGGAATCGGGCAGCGGAAAATCCGTAACGATGAAGGCGGTGCTCGGGATTCTGCCGGAGAACGCGAAGATCCTCAGCGACAAAATGCTGCTCAACGACAGGGAGCTGTCGACTTTGTCAGACGAAAGCTATCGAAAAGTTCGCGGGGCGGAAATGACGATGATCTTCCAAGATCCGATGACCGCGCTCAATCCGCTCATGCGGATCGGGGAACAGATCGAGGAGGTGATCCTGCGGCATCGGCGCTGTTCCAAGGCGGAGGCGAGAAGTCGCGTGCCGGAGCTGTTGGCGCAGGTCGGCATCTCGATGCCCGAAAAGCGGGTCCGTCAGTATCCGCATGAATTTTCGGGCGGGATGCGCCAGCGGGTATTGATCGCGATGGCGCTTGCCTGCGAACCGAAGCTGCTGATTGCCGATGAACCGACGACGGCGCTGGATGTGACGATCCAGGCGCAAATTCTGGAGCTGCTCCAACAATTGAAGGAGCGATACAAAATGTCGATCGCGCTGATCACGCACGATATGGGCGTGGTGGCTTCGATGTGCAATCGGATCGTGATCATGTACGGCGGGCTGGTGATGGAGCACGGAACGGTCGAGGAAATTTTTTACGATCCGAAGCATCCCTACACCAAGGCGCTGCTTCGCTCGATCCCGACGATCGACTTGGCGCAGGGCGAACGGCTGCGCTCCATACCGGGGTTGCCGCCGTCGACGGCAAACCCGCCGATCGGATGTCCCTTTGCCGATCGTTGCGAGGTTACCCTTGAAAAATGCAGGCAGTCCTTGCCGAGCTTTGAAAAACATGGACAGACGCATGAATCGGCGTGCTTTT
The DNA here is from genome assembly GCA_041845175.1 of Filifactoraceae bacterium. Taxonomy (GTDB): domain Bacteria; phylum Bacillota; class Clostridia; order Peptostreptococcales; family Filifactoraceae; genus JAUNKE01. Next base: position 5,748 of record JBGZCE010000048.1, on the reverse strand, counting down.
TGAACGAAGAGCGAGGGGGGAAATGATGAAGCGGGAAATACTGATCGAAGCAACCGAATTGAAAAAATATTTTCCGGTCAAAGGCTTTTTCGGAGGCAAAGCCCAACAGATCAAAGCGGTGGACGGGGTCAGCATGGAGATCTTCAAAGGCGAGACCTTCGGGCTCGTCGGCGAATCCGGCTGCGGCAAATCCACGCTCGGGCGCACTTTGATCCGAATGTATGATGTGACGGGCGGACAGCTGAAATATCGGGGCAAGGACATCACCCATGCCAAAACCGCGGAGCTCAAGGAATTTCACAACAAGATGCAGATCATCTTCCAGGACACCTACTCGGCGGTCAATCCGTATTGGAATGTCGAGGAAATACTGGACGAGCCGCTCAAGCGGACGCAGATGACGGCGATCGAGCGTCGTGAACGCATGGAATATCTGCTGAACAAGGTCGGTCTGAAATCGGAGGATCTGCAACGATTTCCGTATGAATTTTCGGGCGGACAGCGTCAGCGGATCGGCATTGCGCGCGCATTGTCCGTCAATCCGGAATTTATCATGTGTGATGAGCCGATCGCCGCACTGGATGTTTCGATCCAGGCGCAGGTGGTCAATATGCTGGAGGATCTGCAGCAGGAATTCGGACTGACCTATCTGTTCGCCGCGCACGACCTGTCGATGGTGCGCTACATCAGCACGCGGATCGGGGTCATGTATTTGGGCAACCTGGTCGAGCTTGCCGAAAGCGATGCGCTCTATCAGCGTCCGCTTCACCCGTATACGCAAGCGCTGCTCTCCGCGATCCTGATCCCGGACCCGATCGAAGCGCGCAAAAAAACGCGCGTGCGCCTGGAGGGCGAGATCCCGAGTCCTATGAATATCCCGCCGGGCTGTCGATTCGAGCCGCGCTGTATGTACGCGACCGAGCGCTGCAGAGAAGAACGGCCGGAGTTTCGGCTTCTTGACAAGGAGCATTTTGTCGCCTGTCACCATGCCGAACGATTTTCCGAATAAGGAATAAAGCTCGCTGACGCATGTATCCGGAGAGCATGCAGCGCATAACGGATGAAATCCCTGATGCAGACAAATGGATGCAGGAAGGACAATCAATATGGAGCAGCCGATCCAAGCAAGCCCCCTTCATCAAAAATTTTGTTTGATGAAGGAGGCTTGACTCATCTGGAGAGGGACTTCAAAAAAATTTCACTTCATCATATAATGGAAAGGGACGGAAAAGAAACTGAAAATGAATAAGGAGCAGGACGATTATGAAAAATGTGCTTGTGACCGGCGGAACGGTGTTTGTGAGCCGATATGTGGCGGAGTATTATGTCAACAAAGGATACCGGGTATTCGTTCTCAATCGGAACAACAGAAAGCAGGTTGAAGGCGCGATATTGATCGAGGCGGACAGGCGCTGTATCGGAGAGAAGCTGTCCGGGCTTCATTTTGACCTGATCGCGGACATTACGGCATACACGGGAGAGGATGTCGAGCGACTGACGGACGCGGTCGGAAGCTATGAGGATTACATTTTGATCAGCTCGAGCGCGGTCTATCCGCAGGATACACCTCAGCCATTTTCCGAGAATGCGAGGACAGGACGAAACAAGTTTTGGGGTAAGTACGGAACGGACAAGCTTGCCGCGGAGGAAATGCTCCGAACAAAAGTGCCGAATGCCTATATTCTGAGGCCGCCCTATTTATATGGACCGTACAACAATGTCTACCGCGAAGCATTTGTTTTCGACTGTGCCATGAGCGACAGAAAATTTTATCTGCCGAAGGACGGAGCCATGAAGCTGCAATTTTTCTATATCGACGATCTGTGCCGATTTATGGATGTGCTGATCGAACAAAGACCGACCGAGCGAATTTTCAATGTCGGAAATGAAGTGGCGATCTCGATTCGGGATTGGGTAGCGCTTTGCTATCGGATTGCCGGAAAAGAAGCGGAATTCATCTCAGTGGATGAAGCGATCGAGCAGAGAAGCTATTTCAGCTTTTATGATTATGAATATCAGCTGGATGTGCATGCACAAAAAGAGCTGCTGCCTGAGACGACTTCGCTTGAAGCAGGGCTTGCGGCAGCCTTCGAGTGGTACGGGAAAAATTCCGAGCAGGTTGTTAAAAAGCCGTATCTTGAATTTATCGACAGCCATTTTCGCCCTTGACGGATCGTCAATGAGAGAGGGATATTGACAGTTATCTCTAATTAGAGCATTATATATCTACATAGAGATAACGGAGGCGATATGATTGAACTGAAAATTTTGATCGGATTGAATCGAGCCGTCAACAAAATCAATCGCAAGACGGCATATCTTTGCAAAACGCACGGCTTGACGCTCTCGCAGTTCGGGATTTTGGAGGCGCTTTATCATAAGGGAGAGCTGTCGATCGGACAAGCGAAGAATTTGATATTGAGCAGCGACGGAACCATGCCGGTTGTCATCAAAAATCTTGAAAAAAATGATCTGATCACAAAAGATACGCATCCCGAGGACAGGCGCTCGCATATTTTGAAGCTGACGGAGAAAGGACGGCTGCTCATCCGAACGGTCTACCCGAAGAACGAGGAGCTGATCGTAGGAGAGCTGAGCATGCTGGAGAGGGAAGAAAAGGAGTTGCTTCTGACTCTGTTAAAAAGAGTTTCGGAGGAAGAGCCGAAGCAGGTTTAGTAAGTAAAGCATTGACACGAAGGAGGACAGGATCGAGGGATCCGAAAAGGGTTATGGAAAAATTAAGAACAATTGAAGAGGTATTTCGTGTAGATCATTCCCATTGGGTAGGAAACGGGTTTCGCGTATTCCAATATCTGCCGGGAGGAAGAGGGATCGCCTTTATGCAAAGGATGTCTCCGTTTCTGGTGCTGGATTACAATGCGCCGTATGAATTCAAGGGAACGGATTCGAGCGTGGGAGTCGACGCGCATCCTCATCGGGGGATCGAAACGGTGACTTTTGCGTTTGACGGCTTTGTGAGCCATCATGACAATCAGGGACACAGCGGCGTGATCGGGCCCGGAGATATCCAGTGGATGACTGCCGGAGCCGGAATTTTGCACAAGGAATATCATGAAAAGGAATATGCAAAAAATGATCGTATGTTCCACATGGTGCAGCTTTGGGTCAATCTGCCGAAGGAGCACAAAATGACTCCGCCGAAATATCAGGCATTGACGAAGGAGGAAATGGCAAGATACGAGATCCCGGGCGGTGGAGGTGAGGTTACCGTGTACGCGGGCGATGTGCTGGGAGCAAAAGGGCCGGCAAGCACCTTCTTGCCGATGAATCTGTATCGAGTAGATATCAAAACCGGCGCGGAGCTTGAAATCGTCGAGCCGCAGGGCTATAATACCGCGCTGCTCGTGCTCGGCGGAAAAGTCGAGCTGAACGGCAGAGTGATCGAGCATCGGGATTTCGCATTGATGGCAAATGACGACGGAGCGTTGAAGCTCAAGGGACTTGAAGGCGATGCGATGCTGCTGGTGCTCAGCGGAGAGCCGCTGAATGAGCCGATCGCCGCGGCGGGACCCTTTGTAATGAATACGCGAGAAGAAATTCATCAGGCAAATGAGGATTTTTATCTGGGCAAATTCGGAAGCATGGATTTTTAGAACAATGCGGGGATAAGCAAGAAACCGATCTCTGCGCCGCAAAAACGGCGGCGGAGGTCGGTTTTTTGTGTGAAGAAAACCACACGGTAGACGGTGGTCGTGTTTTGCCTTCTTCGGATTGTTTTTGGATATTGCAGAGCCTTTGCAAAATAAATGATGCGCCCTTGGCGAATTTGCGATAAAATATGAGCATAAGAAAAGCTCGATACGGGGAGGCGAAATATGAAAAAGGCATTGATTTTTTTGGCAAACGGCTTTGAGGAGATCGAAGCGCTGACAGTGTTCGATATTTTGACAAGGGCAAGGATCCGGGCGGAGCTTTGCGCAATCGGAGATGAAAAAAAGGTCGAGGGAGCTCATGGCCTATCGGTGAATGCGACGCTTTTGATGTCGGAGGTATCCGACCTTGACGAGTATGATATTTTGATTGCGCCGGGCGGGATGCCCGGTTCGACGAATTTGCGCGGCGATGAGCGCGTGGTGCGCGCCTTTGCCGATTTTTACGGCAGGAAGGATAAGCTCCTCGCCTGTATCTGCGCGGCGGGCATCGTGCTTGAAAAGGCGGGCATAGCCTCCGAGATCGCAGGTACCTGCTATCCGAGCTTTGAGGAACGGATCGGATATAGGCAATACCGCAGGGAGCCGGTCGTTGCGGACAGGAATGTGATTACCTCGGCGGGGCCTGCCACCGCAATTTATTTCGCGCTGAAGATCGTAGAATCTCTTGCGGGAAAGGAAACGGCGGAGCAGCTCCGAGAGGAAACGCTGTTGGAATTTGTCGAAAATACGCAAAGAGGGCTTTAGACCTTCCGGAGACTTTGTCAAGCCTCGGAGCAGGCGCGATCCTCGGGACGAAGGATAGCGGTTTTTGAGATAGTCCGTCCTAAAAGTGTGAGAAGGGACGGCTGAAAGGATTTTTATGAAAAGATATTTGGATTGTCAGGCATCGGATTTGAAGCGGTTCACAAAGGCCGAGCTGTTTGACAGCATTGCGGCATCGGAGGGCAGAGTGCTTTTTTGTGAAACGATCGGAATGGTGATGCCGATGCTTTTGGATATTACCAACTGTGAGCTGGCTGCGGCAATGGGTGCGGATGCGTTGATTCTCAATATGTTTGATTTGGAAAAGCCGAGCATCATGGGGCTGCCGCCCTGTGAGCCGGAGGAGGTGATCCGAAAGGTCAAGGAGCTGACCGGCCGCATTTGCGGGATCAATCTGGAGCCGGTCGACGAGGTGCTCGATAAGAGTACGATGTGGGGCAATATCAACGGGAGAAAGGCGACCGCCGACAATGCCGAAAAGGCGAAAAAAATGGGAGCGGATTTTATCGTTCTGACCGGAAATCCGGGCATCGGAGTAACCAACGAGCATATTGTCAAAAGCATCGGAAGCATACGCGAGCGAATCGGAGAAGAGCTCTTGATCATCGCGGGAAAAATGCACGGAAGCGGAATCCTGAGCGAGTCGGGGCAGCATATCATTACGCGAGAGGATGTCGAAGCATTTGCACAGGCGGGAGCGGATGTTATTTTGCTGCCTGCGCCGGGCACCGTGCCGGGCATCACGACCGAATATGTGCGCACATTGGTCGATGAGGCGCACCGAAAGGGCAAGCTGACGATGACCGCGATCGGCACCTCGCAGGAGGGGGCGGACAAAGACACGATCCGCGAGATCGCGCTGATGTGCAAAATGACCGGCACGGACATTCATCATTTGGGGGATGCCGGCTATATCGGGATGTCGCTGCCTGAAAATATCATGGCATACAGCATCGCCATTCGCGGCATTCGCCACACCTATCGCCGAGTCGCCGCATCCATTCGGCGGTGATTCGATAACGCCGCTTGAGCCTCCTATCGACAGTAAAAAGTCGGGAGCCCTTGCGAGTCTGTCGATCATCGTGCCGATACAAAAAATAAGAATAAACCAAAACGCCGAGGCGGAGCGTTGTGCCGACCTCCGATCGTCAGATTTTCAGCTCTGACTTTTGGAGTCGGTACAGCCTGCGATCGGCGTTTTTGTGTGTACGAGAATTGCATATCGGCAAAGGGAACTGATCGAACAGATGTGAATATGATTCCTGTGCGCAAAACAGCCATATCAGTAATGAGGCCCGATTAAGCAGTGCTT
>JBGZCE010000047.1:0-36748 GCA_041845175.1 Filifactoraceae bacterium | reverse complement strand
GTGGAAAGAGTTTTTCTACTGTGAGTCGATCGATAAGGATATTTTACTTGTCAAGGGCGAAAAGCGCGTCGGCAACCGCTCCTCCAATACGAAGGCGACGGACAACATCATTTCGAGCGGTTCGGGCATCGTGGTCGCGGACGGTCAGTGTATGATCATCGTGGATCAGGGCAAGATCGTCGAGGTCTGCGCGGAGCCGGGCGAGTTTACTTACGATGCGTCGACGGAGCCGTCGATTTTCAACGGCAAGTTGAGCGAGTCGATCAAGGAGACCTTCAAAAATATCGGCAAGCGTTTCACCTTCGGCGGTGAACCCGGAAAGGATCAAAGAGTTTACTATTTCAATACCAAGGAGCTGATCGACAATCGCTTCGGAACCCAAAATCCGGTTCCTTTCCGCGTGGTCGACAGCAACATCGGGCTGGATATCGACATTTCGGTCCGCTGCAACGGAGTTTATTCATACAAAATCACGGACCCGATCCTATTTTATACCAATGTGGCGGGCAATGTGTCCGACGAGTATTCGAGGGAGGAGATCGACCCGCAGCTGAAATCGGAATTTTTGAATGCGCTTCAGCCCGCTTTTGCAAAAATCTCGGCTATGGGCATCCGTTACAGCGCCATTCCGGGCCATACGATGGAATTATCGGATGCGATGAATGAGGTGCTGACGCAAAAATGGGCGAATCTTCGCGGACTTTCGATCGTTTCGGTCGCGATCAATTCGATCACCGCGTCCAAAGAGGACGAGGATATGATCAAGGAGCTTCAAAAAACAGCGGTTATGCGAAATGCCAATATGGCGGCGGCTACGCTCGTCAGCGCACAGGCCGATGCGATGCGAACGGCTGCCGGCAATGAGAGCGGCGCTATGATGGGCTTTATGGGTATGGGCATGGCTTCTCAGGCGGGCGGAATGAATGCGCAAAATCTGTTTGCGATGGGCCAGCAGCAGGAGGCGCAGCAGCTTGCTCAACAGCAGGCGCAACAGGCTCAGCAGGCGCAACAAGCTCAACAGGCGTCGACGGCGGGCGCGTGGGTCTGCCAATGCGGCCACACCAATTCAGGCAAATTCTGCTCCGAATGCGGCGCATCAAAGCCGGCGGCGCAAAGCATCATTTGCGACAAATGCGGCTGGAAGGCACCGGAGGGCGGCGCGCCTAAATTCTGTCCGGAATGCGGCGACCCGATCAATGAGTCGGACAAAAAATAATCGGAAGGAGGATTCCCTTGAGCGGACTGATTGAATACAAATGTCCCAATTGTAACGGTACGGTCGAATTTGACAGCAGCATCCAGGAGATGAAATGTCCGTTTTGCGATACGACCTTTGCCGTTGCGTCCTTGATGGAATTGGACAAGGAACTCGAGCATGCTCCGAGCGATCAGATGGATTGGAGCAACAAAGAAAGAGAATATATGTCGGAGGACGAGACGGCGGGACTGAATGTCTATTCCTGCCAATCCTGCGGCGGCGAAGTCGTAGCGGACGAAACGACCGCGGCAACGAGCTGCCCGTTCTGTGACAACAATATCGTTTTGAAGGATCGCTTCGCCGGCGATTTGAAGCCGGACTATGTCATTCCCTTCGCCTTTGACAAGAAGGCGGCGAAGGCGGCGCTCAAAAAGCATGTGGACAAGCGCTTCGTTCCGAAAATCTTCAAGGACGAAAATCACATCGACGAGATCAAGGGCGTGTATGTCCCGGTGTGGCTGTTCGATTCGGATGTCGAAGCGGATATGGTGTTCAAGGGTGAATTGATCCGTTTTTATTCCGACTCCCGCTACAACTATACGGAAACCTCGGTCTACCGTTTGAATCGTTCCGGAACGCTTTCGTTCCGATCCGTCCCGGTCGACGGCTCGACCAAGATGGACGATGATCTGATGGAGTCCGTGGAGCCGTTCGATCTGTCGGGACAGAAGGATTTTCAAACGGCATACCTTGCCGGCTACCTCGCCAACCGCTACGATGTCGATGTCGACGAAAGCATCCATCGGGCGAATGAACGCTTGAAGCACAGTACCGCGGAGATGTTTTCCCGCTCGGTTGCACAATATTCAAATGTAACGGTCCAGTACAATCAGGTCCATCTGAGCAACAACAGCTATGCCTACGCGCTTTATCCGGTGTGGTTGCTCAACACCAGCTGGAACGGCAAAAAATATCAATTTGCGATGAACGGGCAGACCGGAAAATTCGTCGGCAATCTTCCTTTGGACAAAGGAGCCTATTCGCGCTGGTTCGTCAGCATCGCCGCGATCACATCGGTTGTCGTGTATGCGATCGCCTGGATGTTTAGGTAGGTGGGCACAATGAAAAAAATAATTTCTATACTATCGTTGACTTTTTTGATGATGCTGAGCTTGTCTCTTGCATCACCGATTTTGAGCCATGCGGACAACGCGGAGCATTATTTTGCCTTTGACCTGGCCGGTGTTTTGAGCACGAGCGAGGAAGCGGCACTGGAGCAAAAGCTGACCGGCTCGTATGAAAAACACGGAACGCCGATCTATGTCGTCATCTTGCCCTCCTTTTTGGATCGCGAGGACAATGTATACGGCACCGAGGATTTTTTGACCTATGCACATGATTTTTATGAATATTACGGCCTGGGCAAGCCGGATACCTATGACGGGATTCTGCTTCTGCTTTCGACCGCGGATCGCGACTGGGCATTTTCGACGGACGGCTATGCCATCGATGTCTACAATCAGCAGATCCAAAAATATGTTTTCAATCAAATGCTCCCTTCGCTCAAAAACGATGATTACAACACGGCAGTCAATATTTTTGCAGATATCACGGACGAGGTATTTACCGCCTATGCCAACGGAGAGACCTATGAAGCTCCGAGAAGTCCTCTGCCGATGTACTGGATCGCGATCAGCATCGGCGTCGGTCTGCTCATCGCTTTCGGCGTGCTGGCGGCAATGACGAGCTCTCTGAGAACGGTTGCACCGAAGGCCGGCGCAGATTCTTATGTTACGAATAATTTTGTAAATTTCACAAACCAAGACGATATCTTTTTGTATCGAAACATCATGCGGACGGAAAAGCCGAAGGACGACGACGGCACCTCCTCTTCCTCCTCCGGGAGATCGCATGGCGGCTCCAGCGGAAAATATTGACAAGTCGCTAATCGTCGTCGCCAAGGGACCCCGAGCCGGTTCTCATCGCCTGCGAAGCGGCGCCGGGATGTTCAATAACAAACCGCTCGTCCGCTCGCTCTTTACACAGACAAAGATCGGATACGAGATCAAAAATCAAGAAAAGGAGAATCTATGGAAAGCAAAGTTTTTACCTACGAAAAGCTGCCGAAGAATGTAGCCGAGCTGCAATCCTGCGGAGAGCTGACAAGTCCTTTTGCAACGGCTGCACTTACGATCCTTGCACTGGCGCAATATGTCGAGAACAAGGACGAGTCGATCGCCATGTTGAACTATTTGAAGGGTCCTCAAAGCTTGTCCGAATACGAGCTTCAATTTCTGAGAGATCGCTTCAGAGGAAAAAACTATATCGTGAACAGCTACTTTGAAGGCTCGTCGCCGCAGAACAATTACGAGCCCGCCATCCCGTATCGCATTCGGGTGACGGACAATCCGCATTCCTACGATCAGGAGGGCTATGTCAAGCTGTTCATCCATTCGAGCGGCGCAGATTCTCCGCGCCCGATCGTCCTTCGCAAAAAGGGAGAGCAATGGTTCTTGTGGGAGCAGATGCTTCTTTCCGATATCCGAACCCCTGCCGCACAGGATCCGTGGGCATGATTTGAAATTTATCCACAAAAACGGCGCAGACCCTCGCTTTGTCTCCGCCGTTTTCTCTTATCCGAAAGCATAGCAAATTCAGCTTGTCAAGGATTTTTTTCGCTTTTTTGGGTAAACAAACTTTATTCACTTATCCACAAGGTTATGAACAGCCGAATCGCACGATGTTCCACAAGCTGTTTATGATTTTATCCACAGAAAAATTGTTTTCATTTCGTTTTTGTGGTACAATTTTTAGAAAAAATGGAGGTGCCTATGGAGAAAAGAATAGCGGCATTTTTTGATATTGACGGAACGATTTTCAGAGATTCTTTGATGATTGCCCATTTCCGAAAGATGCGCGAGTACGGGATCATCGACGATTCGTCTTGGCGCTCCGATGTGAGCTTTTCGGAGGAAAAATGGCACAAGCGGCGCGTGGATTACGATGATTTTTTGGATGATATCGCAAAGGCGTATGTGCACAGTCTGCTCGGCGCCTCATACGGCGACATCATGTTTTCGGCAAAGCACACCATCCGCAGCCGTGCCGATGAGGTTTATCGCTTTACGCGCAATCGGATCCATCGTCATCGGGAACTGGGGCATCTGGTCGTTTTTATTTCCGGCAGCCCGGACTTTTTGGTTCGGCAGATGGCGCAGATTTGGAAAGCGGATGTGTATATGGGCTCGACCTATGTTTTTCAGAAGGGTGTTTTTACCGGCGAGATCATTCCGATGTGGGATTCCGAAAGCAAACTGAACACCATCCGAAAATTGGTCGAGGAATATAACATCGATCTGGACGCGAGCTATTCCTACGGCGATACCAACGGTGATTTTACGATGCTCAAAAGCGTGGCTCATCCCTTCGCGATCAATCCGGCGAAGGAGCTGCTCGAAAACATCGCCAACGATCCGGAGCTTGCACAAAAGGCGACGATCGTCGTGGAGCGCAAGGATGTGATCTACAAGCTCAAAGCGGATACCGCGACCTTCGATCTGTCGCAGGATTTTTTGTGATTTTCGCAAGCTTTGTAATCCGCCGTGATCTTCCGTAAGCGTTCGCAGTTATGTATGATTTCTTGCGCGGGCTTCCGTGATTTTCGCAAGCTTTGTAGTCCGCCGTGATTTTTCGTAAGCGTTCGCATCTATGTATGATTTCTTGCGTGTGTTTGCGCTTGCTCGCGTGATCGCTTCATTCAAAAAAATAAAGCCTGTAAAGCATGCTCGCTTCTCGTTCGCCGATTGAGATCCGAGCCCGCTTTACAGGCTTTTGTATTGACATCCGTTTTTTATGGCATTCGCTTCTTAGAGCATTCACGCAATACTATATAAAATGCATCCGATGATCCGTTCATAGCTTCCTGCAGGCTGCTCCCTCAGAGCGTCCGCACAATATCACACGCAACGGATCGGATGATTTCCTCGTATTTTTACAGCATCAGCTCCTTGGAGTACTCATTCCCTGCCGTGATGGTTTTGTAGCTGATCTTGATGACGAGCATATGCTCACTCTTGATCCGGTTCATCTCGTCCTTCATCCGCTCATCCACATCCACGACCGTTCCCGGCTGTGCTTCAAAAAGCATAAAGGCGATCTGCGTATCGCTGAGAATCGTCAACACATCCTGCTCGCGAATGGTCTTTGAGATCAGCGCCGCGATTTTCTCCTGAATCTCCTTCATTTCCTCCTTGCTCATATCGCGATAATCCGCCGCGTCGAAATGCACGATGCCCACCGAGGTGATGCGGTTCGGGTCGCGCTTTTTGCGTCTGGCCTCAAGGCGATACAGATCCAGAAAAAACTCCTTGCTGCAGAAGAATACGCCGTCGCCCGAAATCTCCTCCGCCTGTCGCAGCTTTTTCTCAATGGAGAAGAAGTCCATACTTTTGACCTCCTCCATCATTTCGTCCAGACGCTTCACCATCGTCGTGATGCGCTCCGGCGGTGACAGCACCTTCTCGACCTGATACCTTGTTTTGAGGAAATCGTAGTAGTCCAGCACTTCCTGCTTCTTTTCAAGAGCGACCAGCGTCTTGATGTATGCCTCCTGAAAATCTTCCTCGAAGAACAGACGATCCTGCACCGAATCCGCTTCCGCAAGCGCCTCGAGATATTCGCCCTTTTCGCACAGATCGTAGATGACGCGAGTCATATAGCGCAAAAACCGCTTGCGATAATCCTGCCGTATCATCCGCGACCAGCCGATACTCTCGGTGTCGTCCATAAAATCGCCGCGATAGATCGCTTTGATCTCCTTCAGATTCTCCTTATCCGAAAAATCCTCCGACTTGACCCGCTCCTGAAACTCCAGAAAGTCGATGCTCGGCTCGCCGGCGATCGAAAAGACATAGTAGTCGGCGACATAGTCCAAACTGAATGCCTTGTAGCCGAGCATTTGATTGAAGTCCGCCAAGACGCCGCGCAGTCGGTGGATATGTCCTCGAAGCGTATTGCTCGGATCCGAATACATATACTCGCCGAAGTTGGCTTCCATAATGCGGTGCGCCGTGAGCTTTTCGCCGATGAAGGCGACAAAATATTTGAATAGCGTTATTGTCTTTTTGCTGTTTTTGAAGCTTTGAATAACCGATTCGCCGTTTATATAGATGTCAAAATATCCAAAGGACTGAATTCTGATTTGTTGCTCATTCTTTTTCACAACGATCCCCCCTGTTAGTTAAATACATAAATTGGTTATCCCTCACATTATATCACAGATGTAAAACATTTTATCGTTTTCTGTTCAAAGTTTTAACCTATTTCCGCAAAATCCCTATTAATTTCCCTTTTGTTTCTCCGCTGCGCGGACGATCAGCCTTTCATTTTTCGTCCGACCCTTGCGATCGCTTCTTCAAACAATGAATTGATGAATCGCGTTTTGCGGATCGCTTCGTAATATTCCAGCGCTCTCTGATATTCGCCGCGATGCTCGCAGACCATGCCCAGCACATAGAGCGCGTCCGCCAGCTGCTTTTCGAGATCGAAATCATCCGGCGGCGTTTCCAACGATTTTTGTGCGTATTCTTCCGCTTTGTCGAAATCGCCGTAGTAGAGATAGCATTCGGCAAGCAGCGAGAAATAGTGCGCCGAGCGCTCATCCCGATGCTGACGGTATTTTTTGTAAAAGCGTTCCTCCTCCTGGATCATCCGCTTGAAGTAGGCTTGCGCCACAGCGCCCTTGCCGGAGAGCAGATGCTCTATGCCGGATTTGAAGTCGTCGCGCAGCACCTTGTTCTTGGTGCGGATCTCGTACCACATCGCTTCGTAGAAGTTGATGATGGAGAAGCCGTCCTCCTCCGGCGCGAGCTTCATCGCATCGGCATAGTGCTTCTGCGCTGCTTTGAAGTCGAGCAGATACAGATAATTCAGCATTCCGAGGCTTCGCTGCATCTCAAAGTCGTTCAGCAATTCCTTCGGCAGCGACCGGATGTATTTTTTCACTGCGTCGTTTCCTTTGCGTCGTTTGAGGAAGATCATATATTCATATTGAAGCGACGAATTGTCCGCACCGACCTCAAGTGCCCGGCGGTAGTAATCCTCCGCGGCGGCATAATCGCCGAGCGCGTCATACGCCTCTGCGATCCGGCTGAGCGGCCAAGTGCCGAGGTCGAAGATCTCGATCCCTTTCTTCAAGACCTCAATCAGCTCCTCGTGTCGTTTTTCGCGCGCGTATTTTACGCTCAGATACAGATACGGATTGAGCCGATAGCGGTTGATGTCGAAGTACATCAGCGCTTTGTCGTAGTATTCCTGCGCTTCGTCGTATTCGCCGAGCTTGACGCTGCAAATACCGAGGAAGGTGAGCACATCGGCATCGTATGGCTGGATCTCGTTTGCCTTGAGCAGATCCTCCATCGCGTTTTCATACACGCCGCGGCTGTAATAGTAGCCGCCGCGATCGTAGTAATTGTCGTGGGTCGGCTCATGCTCGATCGCCAGCGTTTTGTATTTGACCGTCTGTGTCATATCGCCCATCTCCGCATAGACATCGGAAATGTAGCTGTAAATGTCGTAGCGCTCCGGATCAAGCTCGAGCGCTTTTTCGTAGGCTCGGATCGATCCCTCCTTGTCCCGTGTCCGCGCCATCGCCGCACCGATCCGGATCTGATAGATGGCATCCTTCGGATATTTTTCGCTGAGGTTGCGATAGTAAGCGATCGCCGGCTCGATTTGGTCCGTCAGCACCATCAGATAGCCTCTGTCCAGCTCGATGCTTCGGTTGAGCGGATTGTTTTTTGCCGCCTCCTCGATCATCTCGATCGCTTCCTTGTACATCCGCTGATCGCGATAGATGTTGGATGCCTCCTGGTAGATGACCGCCAGATCGTCGTCGCCCAACGCCTCTTCCTCTTGAGTGATCTGTGTGAGTATTTGCGTGATGATGTTCATCGCCTTTTCGTAGTCGCGATTCATCCGTGCCAATTTTGCCTCGTGCAGATCGGTCAGATAGTCCGGAAGCTCGTCGCCCTCGGCATTTTTGAACTGCTCAAGCGCTTCTTCGAACCGCCCCTTCAGATTCCAGCCGTCGAGCATCAGCAAGCGGTAGTGCAAAATGCGTTTGAGATACGGCAGATATTCGTAGGCGATCTCCAGCAGGCGCATCGCTTCGGAGTATCTTTCCAAACGAAACTCCGCAAGCCCCGTCAGGTAGAGCAGCGGCCCGACCTCGCCGTTTCGCTGCATCGCTTCGGTATTCATCGTAACGATGTCCTCAAAGCGCCCCTTGTCCAAATACATATTGCTCAGTGTGATATAGGCATCGAGGTTGCGTTCGTCGACCTCGATGATTTTTTGAATGTAGCGCTCGGCGTTGTCCTCATCGCCGATCATCGTGTAGGCGTGCGATTTGGAGCGGTACATCGCTGCGAGCTCCTGCGCGTCGGAGGCCTTTGCATCCTCGGATTCCTCTTTTTCGCCCTGCTCCGCCTTTTTTGCTTCGTCCCTTTTCGCCTTCAGCTCCTCCCAAAGTCCGATCTCGCGGATCGCATTTTCAAACCGCTCGGTCTGGACGGAAAGATAGCCCTTGAGCTTATAATATTTCAGACGCAGCTCTTCGTCCTGCGCCTCGAAGCTGTCGAGCAGGGCATACGCGCGCTCGAGCTCCTCGCGCTCATAGTAGCACCATGCGAGCGAAATCTTCTGCCCCTCGCTGATGCTCTCAAGCTGCTCCAGATACGGCACCAATCGTTTGTTCAGCAATTTTGCGATCTCTTCGGAATCGCGTCCGTAGCCGTAATTTTTGTTGAAATCATAGTACGCCTCCTTTGCCGCTTCCAGATCGTCCTGCGCCAGCAGCATCACCTCGTACAGCCTGAGCATCCGATTGTCCGGCTCCAGCGCCTTCAGACGCTCATACGCCGTCTCCGCCTGCTCGAGCTTTTCGCAAAGCAAAAGGCATTTCAGACGCAGCATCAGCAAATTGGCATGGTCGGGATACAGATTTTCAAAGTCGGCGGTCAGCGCCTCCGCTTCGTCATACTGCTCCGACAGGATATGATAATCCGCCTTCATTTGATTGTAGTACGGATGATAGATATTAAGATCGTCCAGTTCCGCCATGAGCGCCGGCACTCGATCCTGATCGTTCCACATCGCCGAGGACAGATCGATGCACAGCTCGATAAAGCGGTCGTAGTCCGCATAATCGTCGCCGTCAAAATAGTCGAAGCGATAATACTCGCCCTCCTCGATCACGCTGAACACATAGTTGAAGAAGCCCTCCGGAAAATGATTGTTCAGCTCCTCTCTGCGAGCTGCCCAGTTGAATTCCTCATTGAACAATCGGAATGCTTCGCCCGACAAACGGAAATTGTCCATCAAAAATCGGATCAGACGGCTTTCCGCTTCTCTGCGCGTGTCGATTTGCTGGACCAACGGGTTTTGTAGCAATGCCTTCCAATTTTCGATGCGGATCCGCTTTCCGAAGTTCTGATAGAGCGCAAGCGCCTCCTCCGTCAGCTCCGAAAATTTGTCCTCCTCGCTCTTGGTATATTCCAATGCCTGTTCATAGGCGGTACGAAGCATCATGAATCCCTCCGGATTGTCCTCCGGATTGTTGTCCTGCAATTGAAGTCGATAGGCTTCGGTAATCTCTTCCTGAGATTTTGTACTTTCGATCCCTAAGATTTTCCAAATATCCATAATTAATCCAATCCCCACTGGCTCAGTGCGGCTTTCAGCTCCTCTCTTTGCATTTCTATCTCAACCGGATCTTGCCGGTTCAGCGCGTCCTCAAACAAACGGATAAAGTATCCGATATGCTCACGCATATCGCCCAGGCTCATCTCGTACAGTCGCTCCGCTTTGAACAGGATATACTGATTTTCTTCCTTCTCGCGCGGATGGATCTTCAAATAATTGAGCTCCTCCATCCGCTTCTCCGCCTCCTCCGGCGTCATTTGCGTTTCATCCCGCTGGATGATCAGCTTTTTGGTTTCCTTGGTCGATACCACCTTGACGATCACCTCCAGGATCGCGTTGACATCATAGGTGTAGGTCACATCGACCGCCTCCTGCCCCGCCGGCCCCTTCGGCACGGGGATCAGAATCTCCCCGATCTTCAGATTGTTTCGCGCCAGTCGGCTCTCACCCTGCAAAATATCCACCGCGATCATCGACTGGTTTTCGTACAATGTGTTCAGCCGCTCCGTTCGGCTGACCGGGATCACCGTGTTTCGCTCGATGATCGGGAAATAATGCCCGCTCTCGAAGCGATCGCCGTCCCGCTTGATCGCGACGCTCGTTCCCAATGTGTACGGGCAGACATCCGTCATGATGATCTCCCGAAGCGACTCGTTGCGCTCCTTGATCGCCACCTCCATTCCCAGTCCGATCGCGACCGCTTCATCCGGGTTGACCGTAAAATTAGGGAACTTGTTGAACAGTCTCGACACAAACCGCTTGACGATCGGCGACTTGGTCGCGCCGCCGACCAGCACGATCTCGTCGATCTGCGAAATTTTGATATTCGCATCACGCAAGCTCTTCTCGATCGGACCCCGAATTTTTGCCAGCAGCTTCTGGCAGGCGGCATCATACTCCGCCGCACCGATCGACGCCTGATATTCCTGCTCACCGAGCATCAGCCGGATCTCGACCGGCTTGCTCTCATCCTTCGCCAGCTCGATCTTCGCCTGCTCCGCATGATAAAGCAGCGTCATCTTTTGGATCGCATCGAGCGACTCCAAATCAATGCCGCATTTCGTGACGAAAAGCTCCAGCATGATCGCCGTAAAATCCTCGCCGCCCAAATAATTGTCGCCGGCGACCGCGTGCACCTCCAAAATATTTTGCGCACGCTCCAGGATCGAAATATCGAAGGTCCCGCCGCCGAGGTCGAAGACCATAAATTTTGTATAATCCTTTTTTTGGTAAAGCCCGTAGGTAATCGCCGCAGCCGTCGGCTCGCTGATGATCCGCTCAACGCGCATGCCGGCAAGCTCGCCCGCGCGCTTGGTCGCCTTTCGCTGAAGATCGTTGAAATACGCCGGCACGGAGATGATCGCCTCGTCCACCGTTTCCCCCAAAAACTTTTCCGCATCCTCTTTCAAAGAGCGCAACACAAAAGAGGACAGCTCCTCCGCCGAAAAGCTCTGCTCGCCCAGAATATATTCCGTTTGCGTTCCGATCGAGCGCTTGAATGCTGCCGCCGTTCGATCCGGATAGAGCACTCTGCGCTCCTTCGCCGTCTTTCCCACAAACAGCTCGCCGCTTTCCGACAGGCTGACCACCGACGGCGTCAGATACTCCCCGAAACGATTCGGGATCAGCCGCGCCTCGCCGTCCTTAAAATAAGCCGCCAATGAATTTGTTGTTCCTAAGTCAATTCCTATTATCATAAATCCTCGCTGAGTTTCATTTTTTTGTTGATCTTGCAAAAAACTACTATTATAATATTACATTTTAGGCGTTTTGTAAAATGAAAATCACTTTATTCTCGCTCGGCCTGAATGTTTTTTACAAATGCACCCGATTTCTTTGCAGAAATTATTCCAAAATCACGCACAAATCGTCAGCGCATTTTGCCGGGCAACTTTTCGCTTGTGCCGAGACTCTTTTGAAAACCGAGCAAACGGAAAACAGCAAACCCATTTACATCATGTTGACAAAGCAGGAGTGATGGATCGACACAAAATTTGACCAAAACGGCAGGGACACATTTCAGTACTAAGTTGGTAACACAGTCAAAGCGGAAAGAAGATAGAACAGAAAGAATGGAAAAGGTATGTTTTGTTTATTTGTGCGTATGAAGTTTTGCAAAGTCTTGGACATCGAGCAAAAATGCGGATCATCGCATCGATTCAGCAAAAAGCATCTACTATAATGGGCTTGCAGGAAATGTTTCATCGAAATTATGACGACTTATTCAAAAATGAAATTTACAGGGAAATGTGCTATGGGCTTTGGGGAATGATATAAAAGGAATAAATAAATCATGTAAGTCAGCGAGTACCTTTATTAGTTGACGAATCAGAGTTTTTATCCGTCAGCATGTCTGCTCCCGTTTATGAAATATGCGCGCTCGCCGACCGAAAAAAGAAGCGGCGCAATGCGCCGCTCGTAAAGCCTCTCGTAGGGGAGTCCGATCGAAGGGATGTTCTCCGTTTCGTTCGACTCGATTCAGTTCTCCGATTCATTCGTTTTTTCTGTTACGCTCGGTTTCTCCGATTCGTTTGTTCGGTTCTCACGATATTATTTTTCCAGCATTCTTCTTTCAAGCTCGAGCGGCTCGATGTATTGTCCCTGTGCATAGGCTCGCATATTTCCGCCGGATATCTCATCGATCAATGCGATGTGCGCGTCCGCTCCGATCCTTCCGAACTCGAATTTGATGTCGTACAGCTCCAGGCCCTTTTTCGCCAGCTCCTCTTTCACGATCGCCGCGATTTTTTTGGTCATCCCGGTCAGCGTCGCATACTCCGCCTTCGTCATAATGTCGAGCAGCTCCAGCCCCTCCGCCGTGATCAGCGGATCGTTGCGCTCATCATCCTTGAGCGTAACTTCCACGTACGCATCGAGCGCCTGTGCTTCCTTTACATATTTTCCGTAGCGACGAAGAAAGCTCCCGACCGCTCTGTAACGACAGATTACCTCGACGCCCGAGCCGAAAACGGTCGCCGGAAGAACGGTCATTGTTCGGTTTTCAATATCCGCATCCACATAATGCGTCGCGATCCCCGCTTGATTGATTTTCTCAAAAAAGAATTTCGTCAGCTTCAATCCGGCTTCGCCCGCTCCCTCGATCGTCAGTCCCACGGTATTTGCGCCCGGATCGAACACACCGTCCACGCCGGTCACATCGTCCTTGAATTTCAGCAGATAGGTTCCGTTCTCCAAATCGAATACATCCTTTGTCTTGCCCTGATACACTTTTTTCATCGTTCTCTTCCTTTTCTTCGCCAAAATAAATTACACAATAAATAATAATGGAAATCCGTCAAATGTTCAAGTTTTTTTGATGAAAATCCGAAAATTTTTTCGACGATCCGTTTTTGACGCGATCTTTCCGAACTTTTATTTTGTTTTATGATTTTATATTTCGATTTTGTTCATAGCGCGAGGCGCGCGACAAAAGCTCCGAGCAATTTGCTCCTGCGCGCCAAAGAGCTCCTCCGATTTCAGCCGACTGTTCATCTTGTAAGATCATCTTGAAAAATCACGCGCAGCTTGTGATCTTGCGCGTGCTTTATGGTCCTCCGCTCCTGCGCGCCAAAGAGCTCCTCCGATTTCAGCCGGCTGTTCATCTTGTAAGATCATCTTGAAAAATCACGCACAGCTTGTGATCTTCCTCGCTCTTTACGATCCTCCTTCCGCTCGTCAAAAAGCTCCGCGCACCCTTACGGGCGGCGGAGCCTTCTTTATTTTTTCCATGCGGCAGATCTTATCCGGCACGACAATTTTCTTCACGGCTTGCTGATGCCGCACGACGAAGCTTGTTCTGCTCATCATGACCGATTTGCGCGATCCATTTGCTTTCGCATCGATTGGCTCTACATATCCGAATTTTTTCTGCGCGTTCGATCCTACACATCGAACAGCCGCTTGATCACATCATCGAGCTTGCGCCGTCCGGTTTCTTCGTCCATGATCGCGACATTGAGCATCACCGCTTCCTCGACCTCATGATAGGAATACGCATAGATCCGAAAATCCAGCGCGGGATCGAGCACGGCGCGCAGCCGCCCGGCATATTCCATCTGTGCCGATCGCATCAGGCGATCCATTTCCTCTTCGTCAAAATCGACTTTGCCGCTCCCGCCGAGCTCTGCAAGCGGCGCCAGGATCCGAAGTCCGACGGCGTCCTCGCGTTTGGTCGCTCTCGTGATATCCTCAAATACGCGGATGTTTTCCGCTTTCAGCTTTTCAACGAGCTCCTCGGTGTCGATCACCTGTTCTCCCAGCAAACGATACATTCCGCGCTCCTATCTGAATTGCGGCGGGATACTGTTTCCCTTCGGCCTTGCCGCCATATTCAATTTCACGGTTTCGAATTTCAATATCAGATCGGATTTTTCTTCATAATAGAATCCATAATCACTGCCGATCTTCAAGCTGAGCGGCTGCCATGAGTACAGCTTTTTGGACACCTTGCCCGATTTGACGACCACGACGGTCTTTCCGAAGTTGAAACGATTTTTGGGCCGCGTGATCGACAGCACCTTGCCGTAGATCGCGTGCTTTTTGCGTCTGAACGACTGGTAGGTTCTGAACAGGATCCAGCCCATGCCCGCCGCCAGAAGGATCGACGGGATCCGGATCCATAGGCTCGAATACACGACCGCCATCACGATAAGCAGCAAGAACAGCGCCGCCATCACCCCGATCCGAAGATAAGCTTTCATTTTATCCGACATAATTACAATCTCCTCATATTTTTTCTTGTTCTCTATAAGAGTCTAATATACAACCGCTCTTTTGACAAGCGGATTTGCGCATTTTTTCAAAATCGCCGCCGTCAGATCCCAAACGGAAAAAACCTCGTCGCCGCGATCAGGATCATCAACAAACTCGCCACCGAGAAGCTGATGATATCCCTCCGGCTCAGCACGATCTCGTTCATCCGCGTTCTGCCCACGCCGCCACGATAGCAGCGCGACTCCATCGCGATCGCCAGCTCGTCCGCCCGTCGAAATGCCGAGATAAAGAGCGGCACCAGCAGCGGGATCAGGCTCTTTGCCCGATCGACGATATTTTTGCTCTCAAAGTCCGCACCTCGCGCCATCTGCGCCTTCATGATCTTGTCCGTTTCATCCAGCAGCGTCGGGATAAAGCGCAGCGCGATCGTCATCATCATCGCGATCTCGTGCGCCGGCACGCCGATCCTTTGTAGCGGCTTGAGCAGCTTTTCGATCCCGTCCGTCAATTCGATCGGCGCGGTCGTCAGGGTCAAAAGCGAGGTGCCGACCACGAGCAGCACCAGCCGGATGATCATAAAGCACCCGATCCGCAGCCCCTCGACCGTCACCTTCAAAAAGCCGAATTGAAAATCAAACAGCAATTTGCCCGGCGTCAGCATCGCGTTGATCAAAAAGGTAATCAGCAAAATCGCCCACAGCGGCTTGATCCCCTTGACCAGGTACTTGATCGGAATCTCGGATGCCTTCGCCAAAAACAATATGAACAGCACGATCAGTGCGAAGGGATAAAATTTGTCGACCGTAAAGATCGCCGCCATGAACACGAAGGTAAACAGCAGCTTGACGCGTGGATCCAGTTGATGAATTTTGGAATTGGTCGGATAATATTGTCCGAGTGTAATATCCTTAAGCATTTCCCCTTCTCCTTATCAGCTCCAGCAGCTTTCGCTTTGCCTCCGGCATCGTGATGATGTCGTCCTCGATCGCATAGCCCTTTTCCCGCAGGATATTCATCAGCGATACGATCTTCGGTACGCCCAGTCCGATCTCGACGAGCTTTTTCTCTTCCTTAAAAATCTCCTTCGGCGTTCCGACCAATGCGATCGAGCCCCTGTTCATCACGATCAGCCGATCCGCCAGCCGCGAAACATCCTCCATCGAATGCGATACCAAAATAATGGTCGTTCCTCTTTTTTCATGGATTGCCTTGATCTGCTTCAAGATCTCATCGCGCCCGTGCGGGTCGAGCCCCGCCGTCGGCTCGTCCAAAATCAGGATCTCCGGCTCCATCGCGATCACGCCCGCGATCGCGATCCGGCGCTTCTGCCCGCCCGACATCTCAAACGGCGAGCTGTCCTTCTTTTCCTCCGGATCGACGCCGACCGCCTCCAGCGAAGCATACACGCGCCTCCTGACCTCCTCCTCGTCCAAGCCCAGCCGCTGAGGTCCGAATGCCACATCCTTGTAGACGGTCTCCTCGAACAGCTGGTACTCCGGATATTGAAACACCAGACCCACCTTTTTGCGAATGCTCACCAGATCCGTTTCCTTTGCGGTGATCTCCAGCTCGTCAATGAAGATACTTCCCCTGCTCGGCTTGAGCAGCCCGTTCAATTGCTGGATCAAGGTGCTTTTTCCCGAGCCCGTATGCCCGATCAGCCCGACAAATTCGCCCGGCGCGATATTCAAAAACACATCGTCCAGCGCCCGGCTCTCAAACGGCGTCCCTTCATTGTATATATAGCTTACGCCTCTTACATCAACCGACATAGCTCGTCCACCATTTCCTCAACCGTTAAGATATTCTTGTCCAGCGTGATGCCCTCCGCGATCAGCTCCGATGCCAGCTCCGTCATCTGCGGAACATCCAGCCCGAGCGCCTTCAGCTTTTCCACCTGCGAAAAAATCTCGCGCGGCTTGCCCTCCATCACGATCTCGCCCTCCTGCATCACGATCACGCGATCCGCTTCGGTCGCTTCATCCATAAAATGCGTGATGTGCACGATCGTCTTGCCCTGCTCCTTGTTGAGCCGAAGGATCGTATCCATCACCTCGCGCCGTCCGCCCGGATCCAGCATCGCCGTCGGCTCGTCAAAGATGATGCAGTCCGGACTCATCGCCAAAATGCCCGCGATCGCGACCCGCTGCTTCTGCCCGCCCGACAAATTGTGCGGCTGCTTTTTGGCAAACTCCTTCATCCGAACGAGCTCCAGCGCCTCATCGACGCGGCGGCGGATCTCCCGCTTCTCGATCCCGAGATTCTCCGGCCCGAACGCCACATCATCCTCCACGACCGTCGCCACGATCTGATTATCCGGATTTTGAAAAACCATCCCCGCATGCTGACGGATCTCCCAGATCCGATCATCATCCTTCGTATTGACATCATTCACATACACATCGCCCGAGGTCGGCAAAAAAATGCCGTTGAAATGCTTCGCCAGCGTGCTCTTGCCCGAGCCGTTATGCCCGATGATCACGACAAACTCGCCGCGCTCGATCGTCAGGCTCAAATCATTCACCGCATTTTTGTTTTTATCATCATCGTATTTGTAGACCAAATTTTCAATTCGCACGATTTGAGACATTGTTGCTCCATTCATAAAGCGCGAGCGCGCTCCAACTCTTGTATCCGTTCCGCGCGGCAAACTCCATGCCCGCCGCTGAAAAATATTGCGATCGCCGTGTACCCCTTGCACACGCATCGGCAAAAGTGAATCGCTCCGCTCGTTGAAAAGCCGCACGATCGCTTGAACATAATAGTATATTCTATCATATCCGTAGCGCAATGTATAGCACGCAAGCAAAAAAATCGAGCGCCCGTTTTTGCGACACTCGATCAAATTTTGCCCGATTTGCTTTGCGCTTTGTCCGGCCGTCTCCGGCAAGCAGAAAAACCGCCGCACGATCGCCCGACAGGGAGGTGTCAGGATCCGCTATGCAAGCCGTCCTGCGACCCGAGCGCTTTGACGAGCTTTTCGCCCTTGCGATCGATTGTCTATTTATCGGATCGTCATCTGCGGATTTTCCTTATCAACGATCACGATCCTCGTCTGTGCCCCCAAATGCTCCTTCACCGAATCGGCAAGCTCGTGAAGGGCTTCTTCAAATTCTCTTTCGCGCGAAGCATCGACCAGCTCGATGCACAAAAACGCATTTTTCGTTTCCTCGGTCAGCATCGTACGCACGGCTTCGCGCCAATTCCAGCAGCGGCAGATCGCGCCGGCATCATCCTTGTAGACGATCTCTCCCGCATGCGGCGGTGCGCTCTCCCCGCTCCCGAGCACGACAAAATCCTCGCTCCCGTCGGCAGTCGTCAAACGCACATCACCGACAAAGGCGTCGATGTTCTCGCCGCCGCAGGGTAACGCATATTTGAGCGAGACCGTGTTATACAGATCGACGAGCGGATTGATTGTACCGACCCCGTTTTGATTGCAGGCGCGCTTGAGCAGCGCTTCGATCGAGGATCGCGCGCCCTTTTTCGTTTTGAATTTTTGAAAAGCCTCGCGCCACACCCTGATAACGCGATTGGCGGTAAACTCCGCTTCGGTCAGATGGCTCAGCGCCGCTTCGCTCGCTGCTTCGAGCATTTTCGTGTACTGTGCTTCATTTCCTTTCTTGTTGTCCAAGCCCTCGCAGATCACAACGCCGAGCTTTGCCTCCGGAAAAATTTCCCAAAATTCCTTTTCAACGATAAATTTCATCTCTTGCTCCCCTCCATCCCGGCGAATCCGCCGAATTTTGTCCATTATATCATACTCCGACAAAATTCGCCGCTCAAAATTTTCGGGATTTGCATTTTGTGTCGCGTTTCGTGTCGCTGTTTGCTCTCGCGCCGCTTTTGTATTTTCGCTGCGTTTGCTTTTGCTTTTCGCTTCAGGGCGCGTTTGTATTTCCTCCGCACTTGCTTTCGGGTCGCTTCGCTGTCACGCTCTTTGCTTGCTCGCTTCTTTGTGCTTTTTTGTTTTTGTATTTTTGTGTATTTATTTGTATACAGATTTGTTGTACAATGAGTACAGTCAATAAATATTTTCGGAGGAAAGCTATGGAAACGAAAAAGAAATTTTCTGTTCAAAAGCTTGCCGTGATCGGACTGATGGCGGCGATGGTATATGTGGCGACGAATTTTCGTATCGACATCCCGACTCCGCTCGGAAAAACGATGCTGCATTTGGGAAATGTAATGTGCATTCTCGGCGGGTTGTTGTTCGGCGGGCCGATCGGCGGATTTGCCGCGGGCTTCGGCTCGGCGTTCTATGATCTGCTCGACCCGGCGTTTGCGCCTCAGTTTATGATCACCTTCGCGATGAAGTTCGCGCTCGGCTTTACCGCCGGTACGATTGCTCACCGAAACGGCGCGGGCGGCGAGAACAAAAAGCAGAATCTGATCGCGGCGGTCAGCGGCGCGCTGCTGTATGTGTTCCTGTACATCGCCAAGACCTTTATCACGAGTTATTTTATCATCGGCGAGCATCTGAGCGCGGTACTGTCGGTCGTAGCGGTCAAGGGGAGCGTTTCGCTCGTCAACGGATTCATTGCCGTCATCGTTTCGCTGCTTCTGGTCTCCGCAATCATTCCGTCGCTGAAGGCCGCGGGCATTTACAAGCGGATCAACGGTCTGCGATGATGCCGGCTATCTTCCGGAACGATACCTGTTCTTCATACAACAAAGCGGCAGCGGCCGGAGTTTTCTCCGACCGCTGCCGCTTTGTTGTATATCCTGTGTCGCTTCACTTATCGTTTTGTTTCCCGTGGCTGAATGTGTCCCTTTGCCCCGCCGTGTTTAGATGGTGTCGCCGAATTCGGAGACGGAGTAGTCGTCCACGATCACATCCGACGGGATCTGCATTTCAGGCTCCGCGATCGCGCCGCCCAACAGCTCGATGGATTTGTATCGCTTCAAGCCGGTTCCTGCCGGAATCAGCTTTCCGATGATGACATTCTCCTTCAATCCGATCAGTTGATCCTTGCTTCCCTTGATCGCCGCTTCGGTCAATACGCGGGTCGTTTCCTGGAACGATGCGGCTGACAGGAAGGAGTCGGTCGCAAGCGATGCCTTTGTGATCCCGAGCAGGATCTGCTTGTAGGTCGCCGGCACCAGCCCTTCTTTTTCGATCGCGTCGTTGGTTCGTTTGACATCCGAAACGCTCACCAGCGATCCGGAAAGGAAGCTCGTATCGTTAGGTTCCTCGATCTTCACCTTGCCGAGCATTTGTCGCGCGATGATCTCGATGTGCTTGTCGTTAACATCGACCCCCTGCATTTTGTAGACGCGCTGAACCTCTTTTACGATATAATCCTGCACGCCCGACACTCCTTTGATTCGCAGAATGTCCTGCGGATTGATGGAGCCTTGTGTCAGCTGATCGCCCGGCTCCACGGTCTGGCCTTCCTTGACCTTGATCATCGAGCCGTAAGGGATCTGATATTCATGCTCCACGCCGTCCTCGGCGATGACGAAGATGTCTTTGCGTTTTCCGTTGTTGACATATTTGACGGTGCCCGCGACCTCCGTGATGATCGCCAAGCCCTTCGGTTTTCTTGCTTCAAACAGCTCCTCGACCCGCGGCAGACCCTGTGTGATGTCGCCGCCGGCAACGCCGCCCGTGTGGAAGGTTCTCATCGTAAGCTGCGTGCCCGGCTCGCCGATGGATTGTGCCGCGATGATGCCGACCGCTTCACCGACATTGACATTTTTACCGGTCGCAAGATTTCTTCCGTAGCATTTTGCACAAACGCCGTGCTTGGATTCGCAGTTCAATACGGTGCGGATCTCGACCGCGTCGATGCCCGCCGCAATGATCGCTTCGGCTTTTTCTTCCGAAATCATTTCCTCGGAGGATGCCAGCAGCTCTCCGGTTACCGGATGAACGATATCCTGCACCGGATAGCGTCCCACGATCCGATCGTAGAGCTTTTCGATCACGGCGATGTCCTGAAGCACGATCGTGTCAATACCCGCCTTGATGATCTCCTCCGCTTTTTCACGGTTTATTTTTTCCTTTCGTGATGCCAACAGCTTGCCGCTCGTCGGATGAAGCACATCGTTCGCCGGATAGCGATCGAGCATCGGCTCGCAGAGGTTGATATCTTCGGTCTTTTTGCCGACCTTTGAAGGAATGCTCACGATTCCCTCGGCAAGGATCCGTCTTGCTTCTTCCTCCGTGATCAGCTCGCCTGCCGCAACGATCACTTTCTTGTCGGCGCCGAGGATGTCCTTCGCCGCCACTTTGTTCAGTATTCGGTCGTAGAGGCGTACCGATTCTTCAAAATAATCTCCGAATGCGCGCACTACGATTCCCTCGCTCGTTCCGCAATCCAGCTCGCGAATGATCACATCCTGCGATACATCGACCAATCGGCGCGTCAAATATCCGGAGTCCGCCGTACGAAGCGCCGTATCGGCAAGACCCTTCCGCGCGCCGTGCGATGAGGTAAAGTATTCAAGAACGGTCAGTCCTTCCCGGAAGTTGGACTTGATCGGGATCTCGACCGTTTTTCCGGAGGCGTTCGCCATCAGCCCGCGCATTCCCGCGAGCTGACGGATCTGGTTTTTGGAGCCCCTCGCGCCGGATACCGCCATAATGTTGATATTGTTCAGCTCGCCGAGATTTTTCAT
This sequence comes from Filifactoraceae bacterium, assembly GCA_041845175.1. Lineage (GTDB taxonomy): Bacteria > Bacillota > Clostridia > Peptostreptococcales > Filifactoraceae > JAUNKE01. The sequence continues at coordinate 15,510 of JBGZCE010000047.1, read as the reverse complement.
CAGCGCGTCGGTCACCTTGTCGGTCGTGCTTGACCATGTGTCGATGACACGCTCATAGCGCTCGTCGTTGGACATCAGCCCGCGACGATAGCTGCGCTCGTAGGCGGCGACCTTTTCCTCCGCCTCGCGGATCAGATCCTTTTTCGCATCCGGGATCTCCATATCCGCAACGGAGACCGTGATCGCTCCCTTGGTCGAATAGCGGAAGCCCAGATCCTTCACCTTGTCCAGCATCAGCGCCGTTTCGGTGTTGCCGTGCTTGCGGAAGCATCGGTCGATGACCTTTCCGAGCTGGCTCTTGCTGAGCACGAAGTTGACCTCGAGCGAGTATTTGTCCACCTCGCGGTTGACATAGCCCAGATCCTGCGGGATATTTTGGTTGAAGATGAATCGTCCGACCGTCGATTCAACCAACTGACCCTTGTCCTCTTTATCCAGCTTCACGCGCACCTTGACGCGAGCGTGCAGATCCACCTCGCCGTTGTAGTACGCGAGAATCATTTCGTTGTAGTCCTTGAATACCATGCCGGTCCCTTTGACATCCGGAATCTCCATCGTCAAATAGTAGGAGCCGAGCACCATATCCTGTGACGGCGTCGTGATCGGCGAGCCGTCCTTCGGCGCCAAAATATTGTTCGGCGACAGCATCAGGAAGCGTCCCTCCGCCTGCGCCTCGACCGAGAGCGGCACATGAACCGCCATCTGGTCGCCGTCGAAGTCCGCGTTGTACGCCGTACATACGAGCGGATGCAGCTTGATCGCTTTGCCCTCGACCAGCACCGGCTCAAAGGCTTGGATCCCGAGCCTATGCAGCGTCGGCGCACGGTTGAGTAGCACCGGATGCCCTTTGATGACATCCTCCAGCACATCCCATACCTCCGGCTTGACCTTCTCGACCAAACGCTTCGCATTTTTTATATTCTGAGAGTAGCCTCGCTCGACCAGCTCGTTCATGACAAAAGGCTTGAACAATTCAAGCGCCATCGTCTTCGGCAGACCGCACTGATAGAATTTCAGCTCCGGACCGACTACGATAACCGATCGGCCCGAATAATCGACACGCTTTCCGAGCAGGTTTTGACGGAATCGTCCCTGCTTTCCTTTCAGCATATCCGAAAGCGATTTGAGCGGACGGTTGCCCGGTCCGGTCACCGGTCTGCCCTTTCTTCCGTTGTCGATCAGCGCGTCGACCGCCTCCTGGAGCATTCTTTTTTCGTTGCGCACGATGATGTCCGGCGCGCCGAGCTCGAGCAGCTTTTTGAGTCGGTTGTTTCGGTTGATCACGCGGCGGTAGAGATCGTTCAAATCCGAGGTCGCAAAGCGTCCGCCGTCCAGCTGAACCATCGGCCGAAGCTCCGGCGGGATCACCGGCACGACATCGAGGATCATCCAGGACGGATCGTTGCCGGATTGTCTAAGCGCATCGACCACCTCGAGCCGACGGATCGCTTTCACTCTTTTTTGTCCGGTCGCATCCCTCAGCTTCGCCTTCAATTCGTTCGAGAGCTTGTCCAGATCGATCTTCTGCAAAATATCCTTGATCGCTTCGGCGCCCATTTTCGCAACGAATGAGCCTCTGCCGAATTTCATCAGCGCGTCGCGATATTCCTTTTCGCTGAGCAAACTGCCCTCGACGAGATCCGTTTCCATCGCGTCGATCACCACATAGTTCGCAAAGTACAGCACCTTCTCGAGCAGACGCGGCGACATATCCAGCAGCAGCCCCATTCTGGACGGGATGCCCTTGAAATACCAGATATGCGATACCGGTGTCGCCAGCTCGATATGTCCCATACGCTCGCGACGCACCTTCGCTCGGGTCACCTCGACGCCGCATTTGTCACAGATGACGCCCTTGTGTCTCGCCCGATCCTTTTTGTATTTTCCGCAATGGCATTCCCAGTCCTTTGTCGGTCCGAAGATCGCCTCGCAGAAAAGACCGTCCTTTTCCGGCTTCAATGTTCTGTAATTGATCGTTTCCGGCTTTTTGACTTCTCCGTAAGACCATTCGCGGATCTTGTTGGAGGATGCCAAGCCTATCTTTATTGATTCAAAATTTTCTAATTCAAACAAGGAGTTTCGCCCCTTCCTCTTTTCAATTCAAGCGGAAATTGTGAACAACAATTAAAAATCCTCATCTTCAAAGTCATCGATTTCAAAATCCTCATCGATGTCGTCCTCGTCCTGCATCTCGATCTCAAAATATGAAGAATCGTCCATATTCGACGCATCCTGTCGAATATCCACCTCCAGCATGCCCTCACGCTTTTCATCCACATATTCGAAATCGTCGATCATTCCTTCGTGCATCATATAGTCGTCGCTCGCCTCACGCACGATGATTTCTTCATCGTTTTCGGTCAGCAGCTTCACATCAAGGCAAAGCGATTGCAGCTCCTTGATAAGCACCTTGAAGGATTCCGGAATGCCCGGCTCGGGAATGTTTTTCCCTTTGACGACGGATTCGTAGGTTCTGACACGACCCACGACATCGTCCGATTTTACGGTCAGGATCTCCTGAAGCGTATGCGCGGCACCGTATGCCTCGAGCGCCCAAACCTCCATCTCGCCGAAGCGCTGTCCGCCGAACTGCGCCTTTCCGCCGAGCGGCTGCTGCGTTACCAGCGAGTACGGTCCGGTCGAGCGGGCATGGATCTTGTCATCGACAAGGTGGTGCAGCTTCAGCATATACATATAGCCGACCGTTACGCGATTGTCGAAATACTCTCCGGTACGACCGTCCTGAAGCAGGATCTTTCCGTCGCGGTTGTAGCCTGCCAGCTCCAGCGCATTGAAGATGTCCTCCTCGTTCGCCCCGTCGAATACCGGCGTTGCGACATGCCAGCCCAATTTTTTGGCAGCCAGCCCCAAGTGCACCTCCAGCACCTGCCCGATGTTCATACGCGACGGCACGCCCATCGGATTCAGCACGATCTCAAGCGGTGTTCCGTCCGGCATAAAAGGCATATCCTCCTCCGGAAGGATTCGGGAAATAACGCCCTTGTTTCCATGGCGACCCGCCATTTTGTCCCCGACATTGATCTTTCGTTTTTTGGCAATATAGCAGCGAACGATCTCATTGACTCCCGACGGGAGCTCGTCGCCGTGATTTCTTGTAAATACCTTGATGTCCACGATGATACCGGACTCGCCGTGCGGCACCTTGAGCGAAGTATCCCGAACCTCTCTCGCCTTCTCCGCAAAGATCGCGCGAAGCAGTCTTTCCTCCGGCGTGATCTCCGTTTCGCCCTTCGGTGTGACCTTTCCGACCAAAATGTCGCCCGCCTCGACCTCCGCGCCGATGCGAACGATGCCGCGCTCATCCAGATTCTTGAGCGCATCCTCGCCGACATTCGGAATGTCGCGGGTGATCTCCTCCGGCCCGAGCTTCGTATCTCGCGCCTCCAGCTCATATTCCTCGATATGGATCGTTGACAGACGATCCTCACGAACCAGACGCTCGTTGATCAGAATCGCGTCCTCGTAGTTGTAGCCTTCCCAGGTCATAAACCCGATCAGGCAGTTTCTCCCCAGTGCGATCTCTCCGTTGTCCGTCGCCGGCCCGTCCGCTACGACATCGCCCTTCTCCAGACGATCTCCGACCGCAACGACCGGGATCTGGTTGATACAGGTCCCCTGATTGGAACGCTTGAATTTCAATAATTTATATAAATCATGCGAGCCTTCGTCCGTTTTGATCACGACCAAATTGGCAGTAACCTTTTCCACGACACCGGCATTCTTTGCCACGACGACCGCACCGGAATCCACCGCCGACCGATACTCAATCGAAGTCCCGATGATCGGCGCTTCCCGGCGCACAAGCGGTACCGCCTGACGCTGCATGTTCGATCCCATCAACGCACGGTTCGCATCATCATTCTCAAGGAAAGGGATCATCGCCGTTGCAACGGAAACCACCTGCTTCGGCGAAACATCCATAAAATCGACATCCTCGCGCGGAATCAGCTGAACCGAGCCCGACTCCGTTCGGCACGCCACACGCTCATTGACGAAGCGTCCCTTCTCATCCAGCGGCTCATTCGCCTGCGCACGAATATACAGATCCTCATGATCCGCCGTCAGATACACGATCTCGTCCGTCACGACTCCGGTCTTCTTGTTCACCCTTCGATAAGGCGACTCGATAAAGCCGTATTCATTGATCTTCGCATACACCGACAGCGAGTTGATCAATCCGATGTTCGGCCCCTCCGGCGTCTCGATCGGACACATCCTGCCGTAATGCGAATAATGCACATCCCGTACCTCAAAGCCTGCACGATCTCTCGACAATCCGCCCGGCCCGAGCGCCGACAATCTTCGCTTATGCGTAAGCTCCGACAGCGGATTGTTCTGATCCATAAACTGTGACAGCTGCGAGGAGCCGAAAAACTCCTTGATCGCCGCCGTTACCGGTCGGATATTGATCAGCGAATTGGGCGTCAGCTCCATCGTTTCCTGCACCGTCATACGCTCGCGCACCACGCGCTCCATTCGGGAAAGACCGATTCGGAACTGATTTTGCAAAAGCTCCCCGACCGAACGCACGCGACGGTTGCCGAGATGATCGATATCGTCCACATTTCCGATCCCGTTGAGCAGATTGAACTGATAGCTCACCGACGCCACGATATCCTCGATCACGATATGCTTCGGCACCAGACGGCGTTTGTTTTTTCGGATCGCCTCCAAAAGCTCCGCATCATCCGAAGCCTCCTTCATCAGCTCCTGAAGCACGCTCAGGCGCACCTTCTCTTTGATCTTCAGCTCGCTGATGTCGAAATGAATATATTTTTTGATGTCGACAAAACGATTGCCGACGATCTTTACCTCTTTGTCCTCGTCATTGAGCACGAATACCGCTTCGATACCCGCATCCTCGATCGCATCACAATCCGCAAAGCTCAGGCGATGATCCTTCTCGAACATCAACTCGCCCGTGCGCGGGTCGAACACCTCTCGAGCAAGCAAGCGCCCCGTCGCACGATTGGCGATCGAAAGCTTCTTGTTGAACTTGAAACGCCCCACCTTCGCAAGATCGTAGCGCTTCGGATCGAAGAACAGCGAATTGAACAGCGACTCCGCAGACTCCAGAGTCGGCGGCTCGCCCGGACGAAGCTTCTTGTACATCTCGATCAAAGCCTCCTCGCGCGAGGTCGTGCTGTCCTTCTCAAGCGTCGCCTCCAATCGCTCATCCTCGCCGATCAGCTCGCGGATCGAATCATTGGTCGTATATCCGAACGCTCTGAGCAGCATCGTGATCGGCTGCTTTCGATCCCGATCGACACGCACCGACACAATATCGTTGGAATCCGTTTCATATTCAAGCCACGCCCCGCGATTCGGGATAACGGTCGCCGAGATCAGCTTCTTCCCGGACTTGTCGATCTCCTGTGCATAATACACGCCCGGCGAACGGACCAGCTGACTGACGATAACACGCTCCGCACCGTTGATAATAAAAGTTCCCTTGTCCGTCATCAAAGGGAAATCGCCCAGGAATACAGGCTCTCCGTGCTCGTTCTTGACGATCTTCGAGCCGTCCTCATCCGGAACAATCAGCTTGACCTTCACACGCAGCGGACTCGCATAGTTGACATCGCGCTCCTTGCTGTCCTCAACATCATACTTCGGCTCATTCTCCAAATAATAATCAACAAATTCCAGTCTAATATTCCCCGTGTAGTCCTCGATCGGAAAAACCTCTTCAAAAACCTCTCGCAGTCCCTCCTCGATAAACCACTTGTACGAATCCAACTGAATCTCGATCAGATTCGGCAGGCTCGCAACCTCGTTTATCTTTGAAAAACTCATTCTTTCGCGTCTTCCGATTTGAATAGGATGTGGATGTGGCATGCAGATATCACCTCTCATTTTAATAAAAAGAATCGAAAATAAGGCACAATACCCCATTTTGTTCTATTAGCATTCTGATAGTTTATCATATTCAAATTTTTTTTTCAAGGTTTTTCTTGACATCCGGTCATTTTTTAGCTTAATATAAAATTTCCTTCCAAAAATTTTCTCTCTACGCATGCTGTGCAAAAAATCTCCGCGCCGTCAGCCGTGCCCGCTCGTTTTCTCCGTGCCGAAATCTTTCCGCGCATTTCTTCTTCGCTTATCCGAAATTCTGTTCAAAAATTTCTCCGCAATCCGGCTTCTCTTCTTCGCCGATCCTAAGATTTTTTACGCGGTCGCGCATTTCTTTTTTCTCCGCGCCATCCCCAACTTTTTCAACAAAAAACACTTTTATCGGAAGTCAATAAATGATATAATAGTCTAAATACAGCTATGCTTTAGGAGGCTAACTTGGAAAGAAATCCGAATCTGACCAGAGAGAGAGCCGATTTTGTATTTTCCAAAATCCAAAAATACTTTGATCAGCAGGCTTATGAGCTTACTCTTTCCGAAATTGAAGCACACCGGGAGCTGCTCGGCTCCTGTCTGAATATCGGAAACCAACTCAAACTCAACAAGATCATTTCGAGATCCGTCGTCCAACTGATGCTTGACGCATTCGAGGTTGACGGCGATTTGTCGCGCTTTTCGTCACTTTTTACCGAGAACCGCACAATGCTCGAATTACATACCGACCGAAGCGTCTTCGACCTTTTGAGCAAATATCTTCGCGAGCGGGACGGCAATTTGAATTTCAAATCGAGGACCGAGCCCCACAACCGCATCATCACGCCGGATGACAGCGTCTTCCCGGACGATGACGCCTTTCAGATCCTTATCAAAAGTGCCGAAAAGGATTCGAGCTCGCTCGACATCGAGCGCGATTTTTTGGATTCCATCGAAAAGCCGAGCTTTCACTTCGCCCCGCTGTGCGACGACGAAGAGATCGCCTCCGAACCGATCCGATCCGCCGTCAACACCAAAGCGATCCACGAGGATTTTTTTGAAGCGATCCGCCCGCCGTCATTGTCGGGCAGCCAATCGGCGACCGCGGGCGAAATCTTTGAGCAACTGAGCTTTGACAGCGACTTGAAGGAGACTGCCAAGCGCGATACGCCTGTCGACAGCATCGAGCCGATCGAGATCGAGAAAACCATCCTCGGCAAAAATCATTCGGCACTCGACCCGATCCGCAAAAAGCTTGACGAGCTCGACGCAAAAACCGCCGCAGGCTCGGAGGATCGCACAAAAAAAACGACGAAGCAGCGTAAAAAGCCTTATGTCAAGGAATCGCGCGAGATTGTCGAAAACGGTCAGCTCCGAAAAGAGACCATCCACAAATCCGGCGGAAAAATCACGGAGATTACCTTGAGTGCCGCGCAATCGGAGGACGATCCGATCGACACGCAGACGCCCGCAAGACCCGATCGAACGGCCGAAAGTCGTGCCGAAGTCCGCAAAGAAAAGAAAAAAGCACCCTCCGCGCCGGTCAAAAAGATCGTGCCGCAGGAGCGCGCTTCTTCACAGCGATCGACTTCACAGCGACCGACGGATGCTCCGAAAAGAAAGTCCGCGCCCGTTCACGAGAGCGAGCCGCCGCGCAATCTCATCCTGATCGTCCCCGCGATCGTTCTTGCGATCGCGCTGATCTTCGGCGGCTACCGATTGATCACAGCCTTGACGGGCGGAGATTCAAATACAAATACAACGATCACGACCGGCGGAGCCGATACGACCACTACGACGAACGGCACCGACTCGACGGATTCGACCGATGGAGCCGATACGACCGACAGCACGGACGCGAGCGGCAGCGATTCGACGAACACCGCGAACACAAACGGCACCGATTCGAGCGGCACGACCGACGGCTCGACCTCGGAATATCTGTTGCCGACCGACACCGTTCAGCTCACGGCGGCAGACATCGAAGGAATGACGCGCGCCGATCTGCGCTATGCGCTCAACGAAATGTTCGCCCGACACGGCTGGAATTTCGGCGGCAGCGGCGCAATGTACGAATACTTCTCGGCAAAATCATGGTATCAGCCGGATATGTCGATGACCTCGGCGGCACAGGCGGAATCCAAATTCAATTCCTTTGAAAAGGCGAACCTTGCCTTTTTGGTCGCGCAGATCAACGCCATGTCATAAAAAAATTCCGACGCTTTTGCGATCGGAATCGGTGCCTGCAATATTCAACTTGCAGCATTCATTTTGTGATATTCGGTTTTGTATCCGTCTTGCAGCAGCAGAACCGTTGTAGAGCGGCAAGCCGAGCGTATCTTCTCTCGTGCTGTTTTTCGCGCACCGACACCGGCTCATTATATCGTAAAGCGGCAAGACTGACCGAGTGCGATCCGTTTCGTGCTGTTTTCCGCTCACCGACACCGGCTTATTATGTCGAAAGCGGCAAAACCGACCGCGCGATCCGTCTTGTGCTGTTTTTCGTGCACCGACACCGGCTCATTATGTCGTAAAGCGGCAAGACCGACCGAGCGCTATCCGTCTCGTGCTGTTTTTCGCGCACCGACACCGGCTCATTATGTCGAAAGCGGCAAGACAGATCGAGTGCGATCCGTCTTGCGCTGTTTTTCGCGCTGACTGACTCGTGGCTTCAATATTCTTTCTGTCATTAAATCATCTTTTCTTTGTTTGTTGTTTGAATATCCTTGTAATGCATAGACAAGATGGTTTTTTGAAAAAGCTCTTTGCGATCGCAAAGAGCTTTTTAATTGGTTTGTATACCGTTTTTTGTTGTGCATTACATCGAATCGCTCAGCTTATCACTTTCACACGCTTGGCTTATCACTTTCGCACGCTCGGCTTATCACTTTCGCGCGCTCGACAGTCGAAACGCTCACCGCGCTCCGTCTGCTTTCTCTCCGATTTTATTTTTTATGCTTCGGCTGTCTTCTTTGCCTCTGCTTTGTTCTTTACTTTGTCCTCTGCTCGGATTTTGTTTCGCAGCTTATTCACCCCACAGCGTGCCGATATTTTTTTCAGCCGCCTTTTGACAGATCTTCTCCGCCGTCACCAGATCCTGCGTCCCGATCCCGACCGTTTTGAACACGATGATCTCCTCATCATTCGCGCGCGCCGGGATCTTTCCGAGCAACACATCGCCCAGATCGCCTGTAAAATCCGCCTCCGTGATGCGTCCCTCCGCCAGCGGGATCAAAATATCGCCCGCCTCCGAAAGCACCGCCTCTTTCGAATCGAAATAGATCTTGTCCGCGCGCTCCAAAAGCACCGCGTCCATCTCCTGCACATGCGGCTGATAAGAGCCGACAAAGCTCAGCGTCGCGCCCTTCTTCACCTTGCTCCCGTCAAACACCGGCACTGCCGAAGAAGTCACCGCAACCACCACATCCGCATTCTCGATCGCTGCGTCCGAAGAAGTTACCGCAAAAATTTTTGCGCCGTATCGCTTCAGCTCCTCATCCATCCGCTTCGCGAATGCGTCCGCCTTTTCAACATCACGCCCGACGATCCGCACCTCGCGCAAAGGACACGCGCACAGCATCGCCTCCAGCTGCATCCTTGCCTGACTGCCCGTCCCGAACAGCGCGCCAACGCTTGAATTTTTGCGCGCAAGCGTTTCAAACGCCGCCCCGCTCGCCGCGCCCGTGCGCATCTGCGTAAGCAGCGTACCGTCCAAGATCGCCCGAATGATCCCCGTCTCGCCGTCGATCAGCAAAACCTGCGCAGGCGCCGTCGGCAGTCCCTTTTTTGCATTCTCCGGAAAAATATTTACGATCTTCACCGACGCAACATCGCGCGCAGGCGCATACGCCGGCATAAACAAAAACACGCCCGAATGCTTCGGCGCCGAGATCTGCGTCCGAAGCGGCACAACGCTTTCACCGCGCGAAAAAAGCATAAACGCCTCCTTCACCGCCTCGATCGCATCCGTCATCGTAAAAACATCCAAAATATCCTTTTTCGAAAGTAACAGCATACCGCCCTCCATCAAATTATGTAATTACAAGCGCAGCTGATCGTCCATTTTTCCGCCGCGCCTTAAAACCATTATACGATGAAGCGCCGTTTTTCGCAAATCCGTTCTCGCTTCGCATATCCTGCGCCTCACCGAATTGCGTGGCGCAAAGCCGGCGCAGCCGATTGCGCCGGGCAGCGCAGAAGATTTTCAGTATCCTCGAACCTCTTACGATCGGGGAATCGCCTCATACACAAGCTCGTCCGCCGGATTTCGGAACAACACGACCTTATCCGCATAGCCTGCGAGCTCATCCGCCGATTTGAAGCTCACAAACCAGCCCCTGCAATGATATTCCACATACGACGGCTGATCCGTCTTTTGAATTTGAAAAGCCGTCTTGTCCAAAAAGAAGATCCCCTTCTGCAACTCATCCGAAACATTTTCTTCCTTTATATATACGACCTCATTGTGGTGATTGATCACCAGCTTGTTATCGACCACCTCCGCCGCATAGCTGACGGTCAACCGATTGGTCGGCGACAGATAATAAAACCCGACCACGACCGCCGCCAATAGCGCGCACACCCACAAGGTACGCTGCCAATCCTGCTTAAAATTCGGTACCAGCTTCATAGTTGTTCCTCCTGAAATTTATTTTGACATACAAGCCCACAGCGTCCATGCGACGGAAAAAATATCCACCGCCACCAAAATCGCAAAACGCCGATGATGCTTTTGCGCATTCTCCGGGCTCGGCACATAATGATTGCTCAGCCAAACGATATGAGCGATCAACACGATCTGCAAGCCCAACAGCGGCACGCCGAAAAGCGCGGACGGCGCGATCAGCTTGATATGCTTGAGCAGCCGACAAAGCCCCGACAACAACAGCACACCGCACGAACACAGCATAATGCGCGACATCGGATCGGCGGCAGGCTTCTTTTTTTCAAACCGCTCGGGATTCGATTTTCGTTCGACAACACTTGTCGTATTTCGTTCGTTTCTCATCGCAGTCCTCTTTCATAAACATCACCGCAAAACAGCGCAGGGCGGCAGCGCACGGATCGCTCGATCGCCGCTCCACCTTCAAGCCGCGCCTTCCGTCCAAAGCTACCGAACGAAAATACTGTCAATAACCTCGTTCGCCTTTGCTTCATACAGTAAAGTGCAGGCTTCATCCTCAATACGGTATTCGTAGAGCTTCGACGGACTGTCCGGCAGCAGCGATACCACATACAAAGACTCTCCGTCCCGCGAAAATGCCGCACAGCGGATCCCGAACGGAGGCAATGCGAAATCACTCCTCGTCTTTGCTTGCAAATCGTATTCCATCGCCTTGAACGGCTTATCAACGCCCGCTTTTTCATCATAGAGCATCAACAATCGGTTTTCAGAAACAAGCAGCATCCGAATCCATTTGCTCCGCTCCGTAAACAATTCTTTCTCCTGCGCAAAATCGAAATCCACTTCCCATACGGTATATATCGGCGCTTCCGATTCGGCTTGATCTTCATCGCCCAGCTTCGAGGAATTTTCTTCCGATTCCTTTCGGGAATAGGTCGCCACATAAATTTTTTGATTTGCTTCATCCACGCAAAAGCATTCCACCTGCCTGTCGAGATCTTCATTCCAGTAGTGAAGCTCCTTTGTCGTCTTATCGTAGAAGCCGAGCCGTATTCCGTCCATATCCCAAAGTGTTGCCGCAAAGAACACTTTGTCTCGGGTCGGGATAAGCTGTCTTGTTCGAACAAAATCATCCGTCAACCGCTCTTCGACCCTGCTATTCAAATCATATTGAAAAATCTGCTCCTTGAGTGCCGATCCGTCATCCGTATCTCTGACAAAATAGACGACCTCATCCGTCAGGTCGACCACGCCGTTAAAATAATCGGAAACATACTCGTTCTCCATTTGTGCGGTCATGCTCTCGGTTACAATATCAAAGGTCGACATACGCACAACCAGCGGCGCATATTCTCCCTCGGGTTTTGAATACACCTCAGAAACGGAAATATATTCTCCGTCCTCTTGGCTGTCGGTTTGAACGCATGCCGTCAACAGGAGCGCCAGCCCGAATAAGGCAAGCAGTTTTTTACTCACACTCTTATTTCCTTTCACGGCTATCCTCCTTGCTCCGCTCCGAACGGGGGGAATAACTTATAAACTCAAAAGATGTCTCCTGAGTTCTTAGAATTTATAAATAGACTGATATGCTATTTGTATAGATCCGAATTAACTGTAATCGTGACAGTATTTCCAGTTCTAGATACATTCGCATGATCTTGTTGTGGTACTGCAAAATAACTGTTTGAAACTACAGCTCCACCAATTTTGATATTCGAAAATACTGCCTTATTTTTACCAGTGTTATTCGGAGACACAACCGAAGAAAGCAATTTCCATCTATGAATTGATGAAATATTTGTTTTGGATTTCGTCTCATATATTGCAATATTATAGGTATCTTTCAATGTTGTTCCGCTACTATTTGCACAAATTGTTATTCCCTCTATCTTCAATCTGATTTTTCCATTATTATTAAACCATACATACATTATTGGACTGGTTCCCGGTTTAAAGCCATTTCGATATTGTACTTGGTTGTAACCTTGAAGAAATGCCGGAGCATATGTTGTCCAACTAGATGATGTTGTTTTCTTTTTGACCGTCAGAATCGGTTGCCATCCAGTATATCTTCCTCCTGGTCCAAGAGACTTAGAAAACATCACCCCTGCATCCGTAGCCCATGAACCTACTCCTCCACTAGCTCCAGAAGAATACTCAAAGCCTCCATAATTATAATGGATATGATTTTCTACATCCTTACTTATTTGTGAGTCTGTTGGCAACTGCATTGTAGCACTTAAGTAACTTGATCCCGAGCTGGCTTTCGTAATGGTTTGTTTTCCACCAACGCCATCTGGGATGAAATCGGTTTGACCCACTTTTGCATTGAAATTGTAGTCGATACCCTCTTCACTAACCTCTTGAACTACCGAATCAAAAATTATTAGCTTCGGATTATCTGATTCAGATTCTTCATATAGATAGGTTACCTCTTCATCAAAAGTTATATAAGTATATGTTATTTCATCAAGTTCATATTCGAATAGATTAGTGTCTTTTAATCCCTCAGATCGTTTCGTCTTTTCATCTTCTACGGCTATTTTCGCCGTTTGTAGAACATAAATTATATCTTCAGTGGTCACCTTTTTTTTAGTTTCATACTCTAATTTAATTTCTTTTCCATTTGTTCCTAATAAATACAATAATTCTTCACTCTGAGCAAAAGAAAACATTGATGTTGTGCACAAAGTAATAGTTGTTAGCAACAAAATTAGTATTCTGTTCGTTTTCATAACACTTTTCCTTCCTTTCTTGACATCATATAGTTAAAAGTCACATATAAGAAAACATATGTGGGCTAAATATCCTGCTTTATTTATAAATATCAACCAGAAAATTATTTCTATTAAACCATATTTTCCCATCGCCATTCAACTCGATTGCTGCGATTATTCCTCCACACAAAAGTTCTATTCCCTATATTTTGAGAATAAAGCCGTGGTAGAACTGCACACGAATTACCAAACCAATGCTCATGTCAGGAAATATTCTCCTCTGTTTTTTTGCATCTATTTGCATTTTTTCCGCTCATGTACAAGTTTTTCATTCGTTTTGTTCGTATGTCTTTCATTCCCTTCCTCAATGCGCAACTGCCCAATCTTCGGCAGAGTATCATAGCTATCGTCGATCTATACAAATGCCGCCCTCGCCGAACCTGCCGCAAAATGGCGGTGAAGAAAACAGCTCGTTGCATAAGATCATTCTTGCGTGCAGTTAATAAGTGTTTGATCGCAATCAAAATAAGAAATCTTTCTCCATTTTCTCATTTGTGAAATCCGACAGCTTATTGCACAAAAAACACACGATACAACATAAGCAGCATAATGCTAATATCCGCGGCAAGCAATACAAAGAGTTTCCTTTTGTATTTCGGTAATTCGTCTTCTGTCGGCTCATAATTTTTGTAGAGCAGAAAAATCTTGCCGAGCAATCCGATTTGAATCGCCACGATCGGCAGCGCATAAAGCATTGGCGGCGAAATTTGTCCCGTGTGGTGAATAAAGCTACATACTGCCGACAAAACCGCCACGCCATACGACAGCGTCAGCATTTGAGCCATCGGTTCTTCTTGCATTTTATTGTTCGCTCGCAAGCTTCGATGATACAAAATATACATCGGAAGCCACACAGCGCCCATTACAAAAATCGGATAGGCTTCCCACTGCGCGTCCTTGTCCCAGCCAAGCCTTTTGGTGAAATGGAAATACAGCATCGTTCCGATTACAGCAAGAAGTCCTCGAAAAAGCATTCCAAGCCTTCTTTTGCGTTCCTCCGGCGTGATCTCGATATAGCCGCCGTCAATGTTTTTGATTTCGTTCATCACTTCCTCCTATCACTCCGAAATCGGATCTCGAACTTGCGCCCCGATCCTGTCACACAGAGCTTTTTCGACATACGATTTAGCTACAACAGGTTGCAACTTTTTGTTGTCGGATCGAAACGGCTTACGATTCGCCGTTGACGATCCGCTCAAATTTCGACCACACATTGGCATTTGTCAACCAATATTCTTGGCGAATTCTCAAAATGCAATATTCTCCGTTGACCATACCGAGCTGCTCCGTTCCTTCGTTCTCCGTTCCCGTCATCAAATAAAAGGTTCTATGCTTTCTTCCGTTATAATATACTTCCAATTGGTAACGGCTCGTCATATCTTTGAGATCGACATCTTTTCTCGGGATCACAACCGCACCGTTATGTTCCCCGAACAGTTCGCTTCCTGTCGTTTCATATTGTTCATCCGTTTTCAAATCGGTAACGACGATCCTGTCCGCCTCAAAGATCGCCATATCCATCGAGCGATAATGATCCCAATACAGCCACGCTCCGGTCAGCAAAACGATTATAACAAGTCCCCATTTGAACTTTTTTCTTTTATTCTCCTGCATAACACACTCCTTCAAGAACTATACGAGTAGCACGATACCGTTTATTCTATTCCCTCGATCCGATCGAGCTCCGATCGATTTGCAGCAACGGCATAAAGCCGGTTTTGAATAGACGAAACGATTCTTTGAAAACAGATTCAACAATATGAAGTCAATGATCTTTTATTCAAAAAGTTCTTCAAGAAAATCACTATTACTTATTTCATATATTTTGTATCTCCCGTGCACAGAAGGTTTTGTCTCATAATTATAATAATATATTAGGTCCTAACAATCTCATTCCACTTACTTTAGCATGACCTATAAAAAATCCGGTAATAAGAATAAGTAATATGCAGGAAGTTATAACAATTATTTTCCCATTTTTCATATGTTTTTCATTTCAAACGCCTTTGCAAAATGTTGAATACCGCAAAGTAGATCAGCAGGAACGAGTAGTTTATCAGGGAGTAGGGTACTTCTTTTCGCACAAACACATAGCCCATCGACAGAAGCAAAATAAGAACATACACGCCGATCGCGATCAGGAAATTTTTTGCACTGTCCTCCTTCGGATTTTCGTCCAATCGGATCTTGCTCACATATACGCTGAACAGAAACAGCGCAAGATATATTTGGAAATTCACACTCGGCATCAACGACGCCATC
>JBGZCE010000046.1:0-9414 GCA_041845175.1 Filifactoraceae bacterium | reverse complement strand
CAATGCCGGTGTTTCAATCGAGATGACGCGGATGCCGGACTTCTCTTCTCTCTTTTATCTTCACTCAACAGATCGAATGGATGTTTTTTGACAGGAGATATTTTTCTTCTCTTCTCTCTTTATCTTCACTCAACTCCTGCGCTCGACCCGCAAAAAGAAATACTGTAATGCGAAATCAAGAATCTCCTCTTCTTATTTCAACCCGCTGATTTTTTGCATCCGATCGATGCGAATTTCGTTTCATTCCTCTCTTGCCGATCGATTTTCTTTTCCCAACGGATCAAGCCCTTCGTGTGATATAATAAAACAGCAGCTTTATTTTGAAAGGAGCTCTTATGAAAATCTTAGTCAGCGCCTGCTTTCTCGGCGAAAATTGCAAATACTCCGGCGGCAACAATCTCTCCGTCGAGATCCGATCGCTCGCAAAGGAGCACATACTCCTTCCCGTCTGTCCGGAAGTGCTCGGTGGCCTGTCCGTTCCGCGCCCACCTGCCGAAATTTCAGACGGCTCGGTCATTACGAGCAGCGGCACCGATGTCACCGAGCAATTCAGGCTCGGCGCCCAAAAAACGCTCGCACTCGCACTTGAGCATCAGGTGACCGTTGCGATTCTGAAAGAACGCAGCCCGTCCTGCGGCTCTTCTCTGATTTATGACGGCAGCTTCTCCGGCCGCGTCATCGACGGCGCCGGCATCACCGCCGCGCTGTTGAAAGCGCACGGCATCCTCGTGCTGAACGAAAACAATTTCAAATCCCGTTTTGCAAACAAAAAAGGAGATCCCTCCGTATAGAGTACATCTCCTGTTTGTATGATCTCGGCTTGTCTTATCTGCGATTACGCTTTTTTCTCTTTTCCGCCGTTTTGGATATTTTTATTTTTTGCTTCGACTGCTTGTAGACGGCAATGCCGACCAATATGAGCACGATCGTTACCGCTACGGCTACTCCGATATAGATTTGGTTCATATTTTCCTCCCTCAAAAGCTATATCCCTATGTTATTTCAAAATAGCTGCTCTGTCAAGCCTTGTCCGAGCGATCCGCGCAATTTATTGCGAGAGATTTTCGAACAAAGTATCCGTGTAGAAAATACAGTCGAAATAGCATTTGGACATTTCTTCGTGAGTCATATCGAATTTGTCCTCCAGATCCGTGATTTTGTCCCAGTTTCCTTCCTCGTAGGCTATGACAAAGTCCAGAATATAGGAGAATTCGCTTTCTTCTCCCATGACCGCTTCGACCACATCCTGCTCGAGCGGCATATCCTTGAGCGTTTCGCTCAGATCCGCTCCGGCGATCACATCCATCATTGAGAACATCCCCATGATGAATGCTTCGTTGCTTCGGTGCTTATGCCTTGTGTGCATGGTGATCCGCTCGGCGAAGATGCCGCGAATAAAGGCGATTTTAACAATCTCTTCGTTGGTCTTTTGTCCGAGATTACGCGCCATCATCAGAAGCACCCAGCGCCGAACCTCGTCAAGCCCGAGCGTCACCAGTGCCATACGGATGGATTTGACGCGGAAGTAGCGGAAATACCGCAGGGTATTGATATGCTGAAGCAGCTTGTAGGTCAAGCCGACATTGAGCTTGACGGAGTCCGTGAGCTTGTTGAAATCCGGCTCGCTTCGGCTGAGCTCCTTGATGATCTGGATATAGCTTCCGGGACTGATGTTGACGGATTTTTTCTTCAAGGTGTTGGGCTTTGAAAAATAGAAGCCTTGAAACATCGTGTAATTATGTTCAAGGGCATGCTCATAATCCTCGGCGGATTCCACCTTTTCGGCAAGCAGGGTCTTGCCCATTCTGGAAATTTTGCGAGCAATCTCCTCTCTTCGTTCCAGGGGCATATTCAGAAAGTCCACCTTGACGATATCCGCATATTCGATCAGCTGGTCGACCCGTTCTTCGCCGATGTAGTCGTCGATCGCAATCTTGTAGCCGGCTTTTTTCAGCTCCTCGAGCTTTTCGACCAAAATATCGTCCACGACGGTGTCTTCGACGATCTCGATTATAATATCATCCGGGCTGCACACATAGGCGAAGTCGTTCATGATCAGCTTTCTTGTAAAGTTGATGAAGGCGGGCTTGCCGTTCGTCAAATTCTCAAGTCCGAATACGGTCAGCGCATCAGAAACCAGAACACTTGTCGCAAAGCTTCCGTCGATATTATCAAATTTTGTGCTTTCCGCATTTGCCCGATACAGCAGCTCGTATCCGACGAGATGCTTGTTCTCGTTGAAAATCGGCTGACGCGCTATAAAAACGTCCACTGACTCCTCCTTCTATGTCGTTATTTCGGGTTTGTTCTTGAAGAGCAGATCGGTGTACACCACACATTCCAGATACAGCCTGAGCACCGCTTCGATGTCCAGGTCGTAGACCGAAAGCTCTTTGTAAACCTCGTCCCAGTCCGCCTCTTCATAATGGATGACAAATTCGAGAAGCCTTCGGAATTTGTTTTCTTCGCCGGATAACGCGTTTTTGACATCCTCGCTCAGGGGCAGCTCTTCCAATATATTGTTCAGCGGCACGCCCGAGATGGAGTCCATCATCGAGAATACGCCCATCAAAAAGGCTTCGTGCGCGCGCTCTTTGTACTGATCCGATCGAACCGCCAGCTTTTCGGCGAACACGCCGCGGATAAAGGCGGTCTTGAGCAGCTCGTCCCGCTTTTCCTTGCAGAATTCCCGCGCCATGATCAGCAGCATCCAGCGTCTGATCTCGTTGATCCCGATCGTCACGAGCGCCATCCGGATCGAGGTGATCGTGACCTTCTGCTCGAATTTGAGCGTATTGACATACTGGAGCAATTTGTAGGTCAGGCTCGGATTTACCTTGATCGCTTGCGTCAGGCTTTGAAAATCCGGCGAAAATTTGCTGAGCTCTACGATGATGTCGCTGTATCCGATCGAGTCCAGCTTGGTCGATTGTCCCTTGAGGATGTTGGGCTTTGAGAAATAGTAGCCCTGAAACAATTCGTATCCGCATCCGATCGCATACAAAAAGTCCTCCTCCGTTTCGACCTTTTCAGCCAAAAGCTTTTTGCCGAGCTTTTTGAATCGCTCCGCGATCTCCTTGATCTCTTTTCGGTCGAGTCCCGCAAAGTCTACCTTGATGATATCGACATATTCGATAATGTCCGCAAATTCGCTGCCGCCCATATAATCATCGAGCGCGATGATATAATTTTGGTTTTTGAGCTCCTTGACCTTCTGGATCAGGCTCTCATCGACGACGGTGTCCTCCAATATTTCAATCACTACTTCTTTCGGGCTCAGCGTCAGCGCGAAGTCCTCGAGCAGCAGGTTTTTTGTAAAATTGATAAATGCCGGATGGCCGTTGGTGATATTGTTGACGCCGAAAACGGTGATGGCATCCGAAACCAGGATCGCAGTCGCCTGATCGCCGTCGATCCCTTCGGCAAAATAATTTCTCTCGTCGGCCCGATACAGCAGCTCGTATGCCGACAATTTGCGCATTACATCATAAATTGGTTGTCTCGCTAAGTATACATCCATGTTTTTCTCCCGCTATTCTCCAATTTTCAAATTCGGTTTGGCGTTCAGGCTCAGCTCCGATATTTTTCCCTCCATGTATCGAAAATAAGCACTGGCTCCGATCATTGCGGCATTGTCGGTGCAAAGCGCAAGCGGCGGATAAAAGAGCTTCAGCCCCTTTTCCTTCGTTCGCTTTGCCGCTTCTTCGCGAAGTGCGGAATTTGCGGAAACCCCTCCGCAAAGCACGATCGCATCATAGCCCTTGTCGATCACCGCCCGGATCGACTTGCTCACGAGAATATCGACGACCGCCGTCTGAAAGGATGCGCACACATCCTCCCTGCGATAGGGCTCCTTCTTCATTTTTCGTTCGTTCAGATAGTTGAGCACCGCCGACTTGAGCCCCGAGAAGCTGAAATCATAACCCTCTTTTTGCATTGCTCTCGGAAATTCGATGTTTGCATTTCCCTCTTTTGCCAAAGCGTCCACGATCGGCCCGCCCGGATAGCCCAGCTCCATCGCGCGGGCGATCTTGTCGTATGCCTCCCCCGCCGCATCGTCCCTGGTTTTTCCGATGATCTCGTAGCGATTGTAGTCGATCACCTCGACGATATGCGTGTGTCCACCCGAAACCACCAACGCGATAAAGGGCGGCTTCAAATCTTGAAAATGCAAATAATTTGCGGCGATATGCCCCTCGATGTGATTCACGCCGACAAAGGGCTTACCCAGCGCATAGGACAAGGCTTTTGCCGCGGAAAGTCCGACCAGCAGTGCGCCGACCAACCCCGGTCCGTAGGTTGCCGCCACCACATCGATCTCATCAAACGAAAGCGCCGCTTTTTCAAGCGCTTCTTTGATGACGGAATTGATTTGGAGCACATGATTTCTCGAAGCTACCTCCGGAACCACGCCGCCAAATTTTTTATGAATATCGATCTGTGTCGAAATAATGTTCGATAAGATCTCTCTGCCGTTTTTTACGACCGCAGCCGCCGTTTCGTCACAGCTGCTTTCGATGGCAAGTATTGTAATATCTTTTTTCATGATGATCCTTTGCTATTTGAGTGCCAGGTGCATGACGATGGCATCCTCGTCGGTGTCGACATAGTAGCCTCGCCGAAGCCCGACCATTTTGAACCCGAAGGAGCGATACAGATTCTGCGCCGTCCGATTGCCTGTCCGAACCTCCAGATACATATCCTCCGCGCCCTCCGAGCTTGCCCTGTCGATCAGGTCTTGCATCAGAAGCTTGGCGATCCCTCGTCCCCGAAATGCCGGCGCCACCGCGATATTGTTGATGTTCGCCTCCCGCTCGACCAGCCAGAAGCCGCCGTATGCCGCTACTGTGTCCTCCTCGACGATCACGATGTATCGCCCGAGCGGATTGTCCACCTCCTGCCGAATGGAATGCCTGCTCCACGGCGTAAAGAAGGACTGCTCTTCGATCTCAAAAATCTGATCGACATGGATATGCGCCATTTTCAATATTCGCAGCTTATCCATGGTCGATCGCCTCCGTCCGCTTTCTTCGCTTTTCTTCGTATTGCACCTCTGCCTGCGATTTGCGAATATATACCGGCTCGACAAAATCGTAAAGCTCCTTTTTGTTCTTCGCCATTTCGCACAGCAAGGATCCTCTAATGTAGTTATCGACCGTCGGAGCTAAATGAATAATAGCCGGATCGGCATTTTTTTTCAATATTTCAGGCAAAGGGTTTAACTTTTCTCTTAATGCACTCGCAAGGTCACCGACGATCATCACCTCGCCCGTTTGTGAAAGCGTATGTGCCCTTTCCAACAGCGCTTCTTTGTCCAGGATCTCCGTCGATCCCGTCTTTTGCACATTATATAGGTCCAAGGATGTATAGAGCTCGGTGTAATAATCCTCCCGCTGCGCGTGGATCGTCGAGATGATCGGGCATTTGAGATATCGAAAAGGATAGGCGAGCGCTTCGAGCGTCGAAATGCCGATGACTTTTTTGTTACCCGCCATCGCAAACGCATTGGCGGTCGCCACACCGATCCGAAGTCCCGTAAAAGAGCCGGGCCCGACCGTCACCGCAAATACATCGACATCGGATATTTTTTCCTCCATGCTTTCCAAAAAATAGGCGATATGCGGCATCAGCTTTTCGCTGTGCGTAAGCGCCTTGTCCTGCATCAATTCGCCCAGCACCTTGCCCGAGCGCATATAGCCGAGCGACAGCACGGAAGATGAGGTGTCGATCGCCAGTATTCTCATCATTCTCCTCCCATTTTTCGTATCAATGCTTTATAGCGCATGCCGAATGCGCAAAGCGTGATCACGCGATGCTCCGCCTGCGCGCCATATTCGATCCGGATATCCAGCCGCTCCTTCGGCAGTGCCGATTCGACATTGCCCGGCCACTCCACAACAAAGACCGCGTCCGTTCGCAGGTAATCGTAGTAGCCGATCGCGTAAAGCTCCTCCTCGTCCGACAGCCGATACCAGTCAAAATGGCACAGCCTTTTCGCTCCGTCATATTCCTGCACGATCGTAAAGGTGGGACTGCCGATCTCCTCCGTGATCCCCAGCCCCTGCGCGATCCCTTTGGTAAAATGCGTCTTGCCCGCGCCCAGATCGCCCGTCAGACAAAGATAATCGCCCGCCTCAAGCAGCGCGCCGAGCCGCCGCCCGAGCTCGATCGTCTCTTTTGTATCCGTTGTAATAATTTCCATAAATCACGATAAAAGGCCTCGAACCTTTCGGTTTTTGGCCTTATAGTCTCCAATTAAAAAATGAGAGTAGCAAAACTCCGCGCTTTGCTACCCACCCCATATTCAATTATTTTTTGTTGTCCAATATTTCGATATCCAGGATCCGGCTCAAATACCGCATCATTTTTTTCTCCGCTTCTTCCGCAGAAATTTCATTCATGCACAGTCTGTGGAGAATACTCTCAAAGATAAAGACCGACATTTCGCTGATCTCATCCCGATTGACAGCCTTCACATAGCCGTCCGCGATCAGATCGTCGATCAGGATCAGATTGCGATCGTAGATGCTCTTCTCGCGAAGCATGCGCTGGATGATCTCCGGATAATCATTATCCTTTATCGGATAGATACAATAATATTCCTCCATGTAGCTCTCATACTTTTTCTCGAGCTTCGAGAAAAACATCGCATGGAAAATATCCGCTCTTCGAAACGCAAAATGCGCAAAGCATTCCCAAACCTTTTTGAACATTCCGATCGAGGTGGTCTCGCCGTTGATATATTCCGGCAGCGCCTCGATATACTCATCCAAAAACTTCATCGATGAAAACAGGATCAGGTGGTCGATATTCTCAAAATAGCTGTAGATCGTCGCCGAGCTGTAGCCGGCAAGATCCGATACCTTACGGATCGTTACTTTCTTGATCCCTTCCTCCGTCATGATCTTTTCCGTTGCATTCACGAATGAATTGATGGCTCTTCTTTTATACTTCCCTTTGAAGTCCGAGCCGATATTGCAGAAGCTATTCATAGCACTCCTCCTTATGTTCCTCTTTCAAAAGCTAACTCATTACACATTATACCACAGCCGAAAAGATTTGATTCACAAAATAAAAAAATAATTATACTATTCCATACATTTCTCTTTTTTGTTTGTTGAAAAACATTTTTGAAATACGCCAAACGCAGCGATCAACGCTCAATTTTTTTCGAGCGGCTCGACCGTTCCGGCCCCGTGCGTCTCGAAAAAAATTTTGCCGCTCGCCCTCCTTTATGTCGCTCGCCTTTTTTGGCGGCGCCGGCGGATCGATTTGAGGATCTCGCCGTACTCGATATTCGTGTTCATGATCAGGATCGACAGCATGATCAGCGCGCCTCCGAAAAATCGTCCGATGCCGGCATCCTCCTTCAGCACAAAGGTAGCGATCAGGATCGAGACCACGAGCTCCACGGAGGTGATCACGCCGAGCTTTGAGATCTGAATATTGTGTAGCGACGGAATGTACAGCCCGTAGGGAATGGTCGAGGCGATCAGCCCGAATGCCGAAATCACCGCAAAGACGCTCGGGTTTTTCGGCTCGGCGAGCCAGACCCACGGCTTGGCAAACGGAACCAGAAAGAGCGCTCCGAACAAAAAGCTGTAAATGATGATCGTAAACGGATTCAGCTTGCGCGTCGCCGTTTTGCTGATGGCGGGCATCAGCGAATACGCCATCGAGGCAAGCAGTCCCATCACGATGCCGATCGTGTCGCTTTGAAGCTTCGAAAAATCGCCGCCGGTCGCCCCGTACACCGAGCCGATCAGACAGATGATCACCGCAATGATCTTCTTTTTGGACGGTTTTTCCTTATAATAGAAGGTGCCGATCAAAAACATGATGACGATCGAAAAATACAGCAGCACGACGGCGGTGAAGGTCCCCACCTTTGCGATCGACGAAAAATACGCCAGATTGAAGAAGCCCTGCGAAATGATCCCGATCAGCGCACAATCCCGCAAGCCCTGCCGATCGATCCTGAGCACGCTCGGATCCTTGATCAGAAAGAACACGCTCAGGATCAAGAAGCCCGTTGTCAGTCTTGAGAGCGAGATCATCTCCGGCGTGAGCCCGAAGCCCTCCAGCGTTTTTCCGAACAGCCCGAGCGTGCCCCAGAAGACGCCGGCCAATGCAATTTTTATGTAATTTTTTGTGGTAACATCCATAAGCGCCTCCTGCGAGTTTGCTCTCGTTATTATACAATAACATTCGTCATTCATTTTGTAAAAGATTTTTTGAAGAAATTTTTCATAATTTTTGGTGTCTGAAAAATTTCAGAAAGAGCTTCCCGGTTTCAAAAGGCAAAGGAGCTTTTTCCACAAAAAAGTGTGTCTTCGGCGCGCATCCGAACCGCCGGGGATCCTTTCGGACGATCGCGGGCGTATGAGCCTCCTGCGATCGTGATTCGAGGATTCCGGATAATCCGGGCGTGCGTCCTCTGACACACTTCATGATTTTTTGATTTTCAATTCGCTTGCTGATATCAGATGATGTCGTAGCCCTGATCCTCGATCGCCGCCTTGAGCTGATCCACGCGGACGCCGTCATCATGCTCGATCGCCACCGTCTTTTCCTCCAGGCTGATCTCTACGCCCTTCACGCCTTCAAGCTCCGATACGGCATTGGTCACTGCCGCCACACAATGCTGACAGCTCATGCCGTCTACCTTCAATACGGTTTTCATGATTTTTCCCTCCCACCGATTTCCATTTTCCGATCCGTTTCTGCCCTTAAGCCGTTTGCTGCTTGCGCCGAGCGAAAAATCGAATTCTTTTAACTTCCAATTAATTTTCTTCCATTATAATATCAAAGGACAGCAGCAGCTTTTTCTCGCTATACTTCTTCGCGCCGTCCATCTGCTGAACATCCTTGCAGTCCCAGCCCGCGATGCGTTCGACATCCACGCCGGCTTCGATAAAGGGCTGCGGATCCAGCACAAAAACCAGATCCTCGTCATTGCTCTCCGGTCGCTGTGCCCACTCAAAGCCGTTTTTGTTGCCGAGCGACAGGGAAAAGTGACCCATCGAATGATGGAAGCTCAGTCGATCACGATTTTGAAAAATAAATTCTCTTGCCGTCATCGCAAAGTCGCTGCCGTAAAAGCCGACCGACTCCGCCTCGACCGCCAGCGTGTTGTCATCGAGAAGCAGGATGCCCTGCGGCAAATTGCTCCGATCGAGCCCCGCCTGCAAAAACGGCTCCGCCGCAAAGCTCATGCGGATCGTCTCCTGCCCGATGTGCAGCGTCGCTTTACCTTCGTCGGCAGCGATCGTCATCGTACCCCCGCTTTGGATCAAAAAGCCTTTTTCCTCCAGCTCCGTCAGTGATTCCGCCGCATAGCGCCCGACCACATCGGTGTGCTCACAGCCTGTCAGCAGAAGAATCGCGAGGGAAAGCAGCAATATATTTCCTTTT
>JBGZCE010000045.1:0-20597 GCA_041845175.1 Filifactoraceae bacterium | reverse complement strand
CGACGAGAGTCGAAGTCAGTGATTGTAAAAAAGCGTAAAGCTTCTCCTCCATGAGGCGAGAAGATCCTTTTTGAGCGGCGAAAAGTTTTCTTGATAAAACAAAATCCTCGTCCGGCGCGAAACGCGAGCATTGCAGCGCGGTAAAATTTTTTCTCTTCGTTTTGAAAGCAAGCGGTACAAAAAACAGCCCGTATCCGATCATCCGACCGAATAACGAGCTGTTTCAAATCATTTTGAAATCTGTACGAATTTTTTCTATGCGAGCGTTCTATGCGAGCGTTTTTTCGATCAAATTTGCCAGTTCCTTTGCATAAGCTGTGATCTCTTCCGAATTTTCTCCCTCGAGCATCACGCGAATCAGCGGCTCGGTCCCGGAATGTCTTATCAGAACTCTTCCTTTGCCCGCCATGATCTCTTCCAATCGTTTGATCTCCGACTGTATCTCAGGATGAAACTTGTATTGCTCTTTTTTCGGATTGGCAACCTTCGCATTCACCAGAACCTGCGGATAGATCTCCATGATCTTTGCCAGCTCGCTCAGCTTCTGACCGCTTTTCTTGAGAATGCTTGCCAAAAACAGAGAAGACAATATCCCGTCACCCGTTGTCGTGTAATCCAAAAAGATCATGTGACCGGATTGCTCACCGCCGAGCGATAATTCCTGCTCCAGCATTCGTTCGAGGACATAGCGATCGCCTACGGCCGTGACCTCGGCTCCGATCCCCATTTTTTCGCCGGCAACATGGAGCCCCAGGTTGCTCATAACCGTCACGGCCAATTTGTTCTTCTTCAATCTGCCCGCTTTTTTCAGTTCGTTCGCGCAGATGAGCATAATTTGATCTCCATCTACCGGGTTTCCTTTTTCATCGACCGCGATCAGTCGGTCAGCGTCTCCGTCATAAGCCAAGCCCACATCGGACGAATTCTTTTTAACCGCTTCACATAGCCCTTCGATATGTGTTGAGCCTGCATCCTTGTTGATATTGCATCCGTCAGGCGACGCGTGAATGACCGCGACCTCGGCACCGAGCTTTTCAAAAACCTCCGGCGCGATCGAATAGGCGGCTCCGTTTGCACAGTCCAATGTGATTTTCAATCCGCTCAGATCCGTCTCAAAGGCACTTATCAAAAAGCGCTTGTAGCGTTCGATATAAGAATCCTCTTCGACCAGCCTCCCAAGCCTGTCCGCCGAGACCTCCTGATCGATCGATTCCATATTGTCGATGATTTCTTCGATCTCGAACTCCAAATCGTCATCCAGTTTGAATCCCTGTGCGTTAAAAAATTTTATTCCGTTATATTCCATCGGGTTATGTGATGCCGAAATAACCGCACCTGCTGTCGCTTTGCATTCCTTCACCAAATAGGCAACCGCCGGCGTCGGCGCAACACCGACATTGATGACATCGATGCCTATACTCATAATGCCTGATGCCAACGCACAAAAGAGCAGATCCTTCGATATTCTTGTGTCCGTGCCGATGATGATCCGAGGCTTTTCCCCTTCGGTCAAGCTGCGTTTTTTCAAAACATAGGCTCCGGCTCTCCCGATATTGTAAGCGAGCTGAGGAGTCAGCTCAACATTTGCGACTCCTCTAACTCCGTCCGTTCCGAAATATTTTCCCATATTATTTTGCCGACTCGGCACCTTTCTTCAGGGCCTCTCTGTTTTGAGGGATAAAGCTCTCTTTCGAGGGACCGAAAACTTTTTTGAATGCTTCCAGGATCGATTCCGGATCGACCATCGGCTCTTTGCCCAATGCCGCTCCGAGCATGACCAGATTTGCCGCTCGCGAATTCCCGATGTCCGCAGCAATCTGATTCGCATCGATATAATAAGCTTCTACATCATCGCGTTCCACTTTTTTTGTTATCAGCGATTCGTTGACGAAAATTTTTCCGCCGGGCTTTACATCCTTTTCAAATTTCAACAAAGATGGCAGATTCATTACGATCGCGACATCCGCATCATCCGAGATGACCGGCGAGCCGATTTCCTCATCCGAAATTATTACCGAACAGTTTGCCGTTCCGCCGCGCATTTCCGGTCCGTAAGAAGGCAGCCAAGATACATTTTTGTTTTCCAGCATTCCGGCATAAGCCAAGAGCTGTCCCAAAGACATTACGCCCTGACCTCCGAATCCTGCACAAATTACTTTCGTTTCCATACTATTTTCCTCCTTCAGGTTGTTTATAGTTTCCTAACGGATAGTAAGGGATCATATTGTCTCTCAACCATTGCAATGCGTCGATCGGCGTTTTGCCCCAGTTTGTAGGACAGGTCGAGAGCACCTCGATCAGCGTAAAGCCCAAGCCCTCTTTTTGGATCTGGAATGCTTTTTTTATCGCGTTCTTCGCCTTTCGGACATTTGCCGGTGTATCGACCGAAACCCGCTCGACAAAAACGGCTCCGTCGATCGTCGCGATCATTTCGGCGATCCGGATCGGAAATCCCGCTGTAAGCGGATCTCTTCCCGACTGCGATGTCGTACTTTTCTGACCGACCAGTGTCGTCGGTGCCATTTGTCCGCCGGTCATTCCGTAAATCGCGTTGTTTACAAAAATCGTGGTGAATTTTTCACCGCGAGCGGCTGCATGAATGATTTCTCCCGTTCCGATCGAAGCCAGGTCTCCATCGCCCTGATAGGTGAATACGATATTTTCCGGAAGCGATCTTTTGATTCCCGTTGCAACTGCCGGCGCTCTTCCGTGCGCGGCCTCCTGCATGTCACAGTTGAAATATTTGTATGCCAATACGGAACATCCTACCGGTGCGATACCGACGGCATTGCCGAGCTCGCCCATTTCAACCAGAACCTCTGCAACCAAACGGTGGATGATTCCATGCGTACAGCCCGGACAATAATGTGTGACCATATCTGTAAGTCCGTTTGTTCTTTCAAATACCAGTGCCATTATTTTTCACCTCCAACAATTTCCAACGCCACCTTCACGATTTGAGAAGGCTCCGGAATCATTCCTCCCGCTCTTCCCGTAAAATGAACCGGAATCGCGCAATTTACCGCAAGCTTGACATCCTCTACCATTTGTCCCATGCTCATCTCGACGCACAGCATATTTTTTGCGACAAGATTTTCAAAAGCCTTCACAGGATACGGCCACAGGGTCTTCAATCGGATCAGTCCGGCTTTGACTCCTTGCTCTCTCAGCTTCAACACGGCATTTCGCGCGATCCGCGCCGTTGTACCGTATGAAACCAAAACGATTTCCGCATCTTCCACCATGAAATTTTCATATCTTGCTTCTTTTTCTTCGATTTGCTTATATTTTTTTTGCAGCATCAGGTTGTGTGCTTCCAGCTCAGGAGCTTGCAGATATAGGGAGTTGATGATGTTCGGCTTTCTTTCTCCCTTTGTCCCGTTCGAAGCCCATGTTTTCGGCTGAAGCTTACGCGACTCCGGTTTTTTGAACTCAACCGCCTCCATCATCTGTCCGATCATCCCGTCCGCAACGACCATAACCGGCATTCTGTAATAATCCGCCGCATCAAAGGCCTCCTGAACCATATCCACGGCCTCCTGAATGGATGCCGGAGCATATACAATATGTCGATAGTCTCCATTGCCGCCGCCTCTGGTAGACATATAATAATCCGATTGCGACGGCTGGATGCTTCCAAGTCCCGGGCCGCCTCTCATCATATTCACGATCACTGCCGGCAATTCCGCTCCGGCAATATAAGTAATACCTTCCTGTTTTAATGCGATCCCCGGAGATGAGGAAGATGTCATCGCTCTGACTCCGGCGCCGGCAGCACCGTAAACCATATTGATCGCCGAGATCTCGGATTCTGCCTGAACGAATGCGCCGCCCGCCAAAGGAAGCTCTCTGGACATATACTCCGGAATCTCATTTTGCGGAGTGATCGGATATCCGGCAAAAAAATTACATCCTGCTTCGATAGCCGCCTTGGCAACCGCTTCGTTTCCCTTCATAAGTACCTTAGCCATACCTTACATCCTTTCTACCGTAATTACGCCATCCGGGCACATTAACGCACAGCTTGCGCACCCGATGCACTTATCCATTTCCTCTACCGTTGCTACATTGTATCCTTTGTTGTTGATTTTTCGTTTGTCGACGAAAACAATTTTTACCGGACAGCCGGTAGTACAAAGACCGCAACCTTTACACTTCTCCTGCTCAAAAGTCACTTTTCCCTTAGCCATTTCTACCTCCATTAGCTAACATAAAATAGTTGAACACAGCATGTTGTCTTCCAATACCATTTTCGGCTCTACATCCACTCCTCTCGCATGATCATATCGATTTCAAAAAACTCATTTGCAATTTTGCTTTTCAATAAGGAAACATCCACAAAATTCGGATGAACCAGATATTTTATTTTGATCCCCGTCAAATCGCTGACTTCCTTCACAAGCGCGTAGCCCTTTTCGATGTCCTCGATCGTCGTCTCCCAAAGCAAATGCGTGTTGCTGACGAGCCCCGTCACTTTCAGTTTGGCGGTTCCCTCGATCTCGCGGATATAGCGTATGACATCGCTTGCGTTTTCCGTGAGCTCCCTGTTCGCATTGACGACCATAAACATATCGTAGGATCGGTCCTTGAGAATACCATTCATGGAGCCTAATACTCTTGCGCCCAATTCATCACCGCCCACATCCATTACATAGGCATAGTCTTCATCCAGTATCGGTACGCTCAGATCGGCCGAAATGGCAGGCAGATCCAATGTGGAATTTCTCAAAACGCTTGAATAGGAAATAATTCCCTCCGACTCCAGGATCGATTCTTTTTCTCTCGAACGGAAATACGGATTGATGACATCCAGATCGGCGATCGCCACCTGAGACTCCTTCTTATTTCGGGATCGAGCCAATTTCAGCGCATAGTTGACCGAAAACTCCGTTTTTCCGCTTCCGTAATGGCCTACGATTATTCTTATTCGCTCATCGTTTACAATCATATTGCCCCACTTATTTGCCCAAATATTCTTTGGCGGATTCTTCTCCGCTGAGCACGCGGATCGCTCCTTCGGCAAGTGCGATCATCTCGTCTTCTCCCGGATATACGATAAATTCAGCCAGCTTCTGCACTCTGTCCTTAACAAACCCGACAAACATTTCCGAATATGCGATCCCTCCGGTAAGAATGATCGCATCCACCTCACAGTTCAGCACCGCAACCGCCGCGCCGATCTCCTTTGCCACCTGATAAGCCATCGCCTCGTAGATCAGTGCAGCTTTTTTATCTCCTGCCGCGATCAATTTTTCGACTTCTCGCGCATCATTGGTATTCAAATAGGCAACGATACCGCCATTCCCTTTCAATCGTTTTTTGAGCTCATCCGTTGTGAACGCATTGCTTTGCAGGAGTCTCATAAATTGTCCCACCGGCAACCCCCCTGAACGCTCGGGAGAGAACGGTCCGTCCCCGTCCAGCGCATTGTTGACATCGACGACCTTTCCCCGTTGGTGTGCTCCGACGGATACGCCGCCACCGAGATGCGCGACCACGACATTGATTTGTTGATAGGTTTTTCCGACGGATTTTGCATAACGCCTTGCGACCGCCTTTTGATTCAGCGCATGAAAAATGGACATTCTTTCGATCTCAGGGATTCCCGAAACCCTTGCAAGCTCGCTCATCTCGTCAACCACGACCGGATCGACGATAAATGCGGGAACCACGGCAGAGTCCGCAATTTCGCGAGCAATAATTCCGCCGAGGTTGGAGGCATGTTCTCCCAAGACGCCGATTCGCAAATCCTCCAGCATTTTTTCGTTGACTTCGTAGGTTCCACCTTCCATCGGATGCAGAAGACCCCCTCGACCGACCACGGCATCCAGCTCATGCGGGTTGATTCCCACCTCCGCCAAGGATTCAAGGATCACTTCTTTTCTGAAGGATTTTTGCTCTGCGATCGTCGAATACTTCGATATTTCCTCATTTGAATGACGAAGCGTCTTCTCCATTACCATCGTCTCATTCTCGAACACCGCAATTTTGGTCGAGGTCGAGCCCGGATTGATTACTAAGATCTTGTTCATGATTCCTCCTAATTGTTTCCAAATTTATCTGCGTAAAGTACAGAAAGAATGATCGAATTTAATTTAGTCTCTTCGGAGTCCGCCCTTGAAGTCAACACGATCGGTGTGGCCGCTCCCAAAATAATCCCGGCAAGCTTTGCCTCCGGCTGAAAATATGCGATGGATTTGTATAGAACATTTCCCGCCTCGATATCCGGCATCAGCAGAATGTCACAGCGCCCTGCAATCTCATTTTTGATCCCTTTATGCTTTGCCGCCTCGACCGAAACGGCATTGTCCAGGGCAAACGGCCCGCCCACTTCAAAATCCGAAAAGGCTCCTTCATCATTCATTTTTTGCATCGCATCCGCATCCAATGTCGCAGGCATCTTTTCGTCAGCCTTTTCTTTCGCACAGATCACGCCCGCCTTCGGTTTTTCGACTCCGAGCGCGTGTGCCAGCTTGACCGTATTTTGTAAAATTGCAAGTTTGGCATCCAGATCGGGTGCGATGTTCATCGCGGCGTCGGTCACAAAGAACAGCCGATCGTACTGAGGAATTTCAAAAACGGCACAATGGCTTATCGGCTTTCCTGTTCGGAGATTCAGCTCCTTATTCAGTACGGCTTTCAAAATGATCGATGTATCTACAAGCCCTTTCATCAGAATATCCGCTTTTTTATCCGATACCAGCTTTGCCGCAATCGCGGATGCCTCCGCTTTGTCATCACAGTCGATAATTTCATAATGTGACGATTCAATGCTTGATTGCTCCAAAATGGAAAGGATCTCCGATTCGTTTCCGACCAGAACGGCATTTACAACACCCAGCTTCCGTGCATTTTCAACCGACTGCAAAACATCCTCGTCCTGCGCGCACGCCACGGCAATTTTCTTAGGCTGCAAGGTTTTGGCATAGCTCACAATTTCCTTAAAGGTTTTCATAATCATTCTCCTTGTACAATTGATACTCCATTAGGTTCAACAACAATCGAACTGACCGGGTAGGGAATACTCACGGTGAAAGGATAGAAAGTCAGATCCTCCCGATTATCAATAATCAGCTGTACCGTTGAATCATTGATCTCTCCTTCATATTCCTTGCTTCCCGTAAAGCTGACCACAATAAATTCCGGAAGCCCCTCCAGGATCGCTTCTTTGTTCACTTCTCCGTCAAACAGTACGCTTCCTTTTGCAATACTTACTTCAAAGTCCATTTCACTATCTTCGTTGGTGATAATGTTGACGCGGTTGAGAGACATGGTGACACCCTCGATCGGCAACAGATCGACCTCCCGATCGGCAAATCGATTGAAGGAATCGATGTCGATATCTTGAGTATATACCGCGGTAATGGACTGTATTTTTTCCGGAGCCCCGGTTATTGTCACAATCTCCTGTTCCGATTTGTAGGCTGAATTCGAAACCTGCTCTTTATCCGAGTTTACAAAAACAAGCTCGATCGGAACTTCCTTGCTCTGCGAAATCTTTATGCTCGCCACGACAAACGAAGCATCTACGGAAACACCTTCAACCTCCACACCCTTTATGTCCACAGGAACCAGACGGGCGCGCTGACTGTAATCCAGATTCGCTCCGTCCACATTGATCTCCGCGATCAGCTTCGCAACCTTGTTCACCTGGCTTTTCGGCCCCTCGACATTTGCACTGCTTTGGCTGAATTGAATATCGCTGACGGAATAATTGTCGGGCAAGGTTCCCGTTTGAAGCACCTCGATACTCTTCTGTGCAATGATGCTCTCCTCCAGCTTCACATAAAACACCGCCGGGTCGAAGCTATACTCGACATCCGAAGGAGCTGTAAGCGTGAGCTCCAGAACATTGTCCCCGATGGCGGGCGACAGGATTTTGCCGCTTACCTGAGGCGAGGTCGAAATATAGTCCAGCAATGAGGATCTTTTAGCTCTGAAATCAATGCTGACGGTCAGATCCTGATCGACCGATAGCGCCAGTCCGCTCTCATGGATCTCGGTCAAATTTGTGATCTCGGCAATCTCCACATTATCCATACTTCGGATAACGATCGGATCGATCTTTTCCATAACAAAGACCCACATAGCAAATGCCACAAGCACACTCAAAACTTTCACCTTGAAATTTTCGGTCAAATGCTTTTTCATTGCGAATCTCCGTTCTCAAAAATGCTTTGCTGATCCACTTTTCTCAGGCTTCGTTTCAGATAATTATTTAAGCTTTCTTCCGACAGGTCGCGATACAGTCGGCCATTTTCAGCAATGGAAACACTTCCCGATTCCTCGGATACCACCAAGGCGATGCTGTCCGATTTTTCGCTCACGCCCAAAGCCGCTCGATGTCGCGTTCCGACCTCCTGATTCAGCCCTCCGTTTTCCGTCAACGGCAAGAAACAGCCGGCAGCCATAACCTTTGTCCCTCTGATGATCACCGCTCCATCATGCAGCGGCGTATTCGGCTCAAAAATATTAATCAGCAGCTGGCGACTCAGATTCGCATCCAACAGCGTTCCCGTTCTTATAATCTCATTGAGCCCGGTATCTCTTTCAAAAACGATCAACGCACCGACTTTATTTTTTGACATCAGCATCGCCGCCGCTCTAATTTCAGATACGATATAATCAATATTCCTTTTGTCCGAGCTCTGAGCGCCCTTAATAAAAATATGCGCCCGGCCCAATTGCTCCAGCGCGCGACGAAGCTCCGGCTGAAACACGATCAACAGCGCCATGATCCCGACGGTCATCGTCCTCTCCAAAATCCAATGGATCACCTGCAGCTGCATCAGATCCGAAATTTCAGTGGAAAGCAACAGGATGACGATCCCTTTGATCAGCTGCTCCGCTCTCGTTTCTTTAATCAAATGATATATCTTGTAAATCAGATAGGCAACGATTGAAATATCAATCAGGTCAAAGATCGTAATATTTATGATGATATCTCGAATACCCCACATAGCGTCGCCTCCCGAAAAATTCATTCTTTTCTTCTTATTATTCCATAATGAAAGCGATTTTTCAAGGCATTTAGTTCAACTCCAAATTTTCTGATAGTGCTTTTGGTATTACCTTTGTTCAATTTCAATCGTTCTTCGGATCCCGTGATTGAAAATCACGCTTTGAGTTCGTAAGGCACGCAAATAAATTCCGAAAAGCTCGATCGCTTTCCATCCGAGGAAAGTTTCTCTCCGGCGATGCGAAGATTCAACTCATCGGAAAAATCCGGTTCATAGACTCGCTACCTACACTCATCGGAAAAATTCCCTCTTCTCGCAAAACGCTCGCTCATAAGTCGACAATCCTGCGCCCGAAAAACTCTCGCTTATGAATTCGACAAGCCTACGCATCCGAAAATCTTCCGTTCATCGATCCGATGACCTTGCCTGTCTAAAATCTCCCGCCATCGATCCGATGACCTTGCCTGTCTAAAATCTCCC
This sequence comes from Filifactoraceae bacterium, assembly GCA_041845175.1. Lineage (GTDB taxonomy): Bacteria > Bacillota > Clostridia > Peptostreptococcales > Filifactoraceae > JAUNKE01. Next base: position 11,157 of record JBGZCE010000045.1, on the reverse strand, counting down.
GCTCGTCAGCTCGGTGATCTCGCTCATCGGAACGCTCTTGTGCATCCATTTTGCAGCCCCATAAATAATTGTGCTTTCAAAAAATCCCGTCTTCTGTCGTAATAAGTAATTATTTTGGAAGTTTTTGAAGTTGTTATATTGACCCTTGTCTTTATATATGATATAGTTGTAACTGTATTTGGTTTTAGATTAAATTGCGATACCTCCCTAATCAATTTCAGTTTGGGTTATTTGGTTCGTCTTTTTATTCAAACTGGTATAAAATAATAATACAGGAGGTATCTTTTCATGAACAAAGGTACAGTAAAATGGTTCAACGGTGAAAAAGGTTTCGGATTTATTACGGATGAGAACGGACAGGATATTTTCGTTCACTTCAGCGCGATCGTTGCGGACGGTTTCAAAACTTTGGCTGACGGTCAAAAGGTTACTTTTGAAATCTCCGAAGGCGCAAGAGGCCCTCAAGCCGTTAATGTTGTTGCGGAATAATTTCAGAACGATCGAGAGCATCGGATCAACAAGCTGACGGACGGCTTGCCTCTGTCGGCGGCAATTGCCGATCATTCTCTCAAGACCACGGGCCGTCAAAGGATTTCACTTTCAGTGTGGGCTTCTTTGACGGTTTCAGTTGAATCCAAGCCACCTGATAGCGGGTGGTTTTTTATTTTCATCTTTTTGTTCTCAGCCGGCTCTTCCCTGGAAATAAAAAGCGCAGCAGTCATAAAACCGCTACGCCGAAAAAATTCAGTTTCAGAAGTCCCATCGGGAATCTCATTGATCCTGCTTGCTAATAATCCACCGTCACATGGGATTTGCCGTATACATTCATAATGATGGAAACGATGATCATACTCATCAGAACGGAGCTTCCGCCGTAACTGACAAAAGGCAGGGTCACGCCCGTAACCGGCATCAGCCCGATCGCCATTCCGATATTTTGAAAGCTCTGATAGGTAAACATTCCCAAATAACCGAACACGACCAAGGTTCCGTAAGAATCTTTGGACTTTATTCCGATCGAATAGATCCTGCTTAAAAAGAGAAATACGATCAGGATCAGCGTACCCATTCCAACCATACCGAACTCTTCCCCCAAAATGGAAAAAATAAAATCACTTTCAGGAACGGATAAAAATCCGAACGGAATCAGCGTACCTTGGAACAATCCTTTTCCGAAGAGCTGCCCGGATCCGATCGCCGTCATGGACTGAATGACTTGTTGATTTCCTTCAAAGCTGGGATCCCCCGGATGCAGGAAAGCCTCGATACGAACCATTTGGTGCGGCTCCAATAATTGGAATTTGTAAATCAGCGGAATCGCAACGGCAATGAATATGATGCCCCCGATAATATATTTCTTATTTAATCCCGCCATGAACAGGCAAGCGATCGTGATAAAGAAAAATACCAAGATCCCTCCCAAATCCGGCTGCTTCATCAACAAAAAGATGATCGGCAGCGGATATAAAAAGGTCGGAATCACTTCCGCTAAGGTGTTCAGCTGATTTTTCCGGCGATCCAAAAACGATGCGTAAGCGAGCGTAAAGGTGACCTTTACCGCTTCGGAGGTTTGAAAATCCATAAATTGCAGATCAATCCAGGATCGTGCGCTGTATTGAACCTTTCCTAAGCCCGGAACATAGACCAACAGCAGCAAAACGATGGACAGCGCATACAAATACCAGTCATATTTTTTTAATGCGCTGTAGTCGATTATCGTAGAGCCGAGCATAAAGGCTATCCCGAGAAGAAAAGCGATGCCTTGTATCATCAATTTGCGCGAATTGAATTGCGTAACGGAGGCGATCAACACGAACCCGATCGCCACCAGTAGCACCACGCAAAGCAGCAACAGCTTGTCGATCCCTCTCAAAAAAAATAATTTCTTCATTTCTATTGTCTTTTTATCATCTTGATCGGAATGTTCGCGACCAATGCGTTGACGAATTCCCCATCGTCGGTTTCGATCTTCTTGACTCCGACATCCAATGTATTGTCATCAATTTCAATATACCGGCTTATCACTTCCATAATTTCTCCTTGGAGCTTCGCCAGCATTTCCTCCGAAAGTCCGCCCTTGTCTTGAACCAATACTACCTTCAAGCGATTTTTGGCTACATCCTTGGATTTTTGCTTTCCGGTTAAAAAGTTAAAAATATTCATAGTCTGCCCACCTTATTTTCCGGTAAATAATTTTTGTAGACGCTTGAAGAAGCTGTCCTGAATATCCAAATTCATAAATTCGACATCTTCGCCGTCGATTCGACGCGCAATATTTTTGTAAGCTTTCGATGCTGCCGATTGGTCATGGTTAAGCACCGGCTCCCCTTTGTTGGTCGAGATCACGACACTCTCATCATCGGGAACCGCTCCGATAAGCTTTACGCCCAGAATTTCGAGAATATCCTCGATATCAAGCATATCTCCGCTTTTTACCATATTGATCTTTATTCGGTTGACGATCAATCGAATGTCATCGATCAAATTCGCTTCCAGCAGACCGATGATCCGATCCGCATCGCGTACAGCGGAAACCTCCGGCGTAGCGACGACAATGGCTCTGTCCGCTCCCGCGATCGCACTTTTGAAGCCGTTTTCAATTCCTGCCGGACAATCCACGAGCACATAATCAAACTCTTCCTTCAAGCTTGTCACCAGCTCTTTCATCTGCTCCGGGGTAACCGCGTCCTTATCTCTGGTTTGGGCTGCCGGAATCAAATACAGATTTTCAAAACGCTTGTCCTTTATCATGGCTTGCTTGGGTTTCGCTTTTCCTTCCACCAAATCCACCAAGTCAAAAACGATTCGGTTTTCCAGCCCCATCACGACATCAAGATTTCGAAGCCCGATATCACCATCGATCACAACAACCTTTTTCCCCATTGTTGAAAGCGCCCATCCGATATTTGCCGTGGAGGTCGTTTTTCCGACTCCACCTTTTCCTGATGTAACCACAATTGATTGTCCCATAAATCCCTCCTAAAACTGTTCTATTTCTATTTCCCCATTCTTCACTTTAACCATTGCATTTGAAATCATCTTTGCATCCTGCGGAGGAACTGCAAAAACATCCTGTATCCGAATTTGCAGCGGCAACAGCTTCAGCGCCGCGATAAAGCACGGGTTATCATTTTTTTTGCCGGCATGCGCCATTCCTCTGAAATTCCCCATTACGATGATGTTTCCGCCTGCAGTTACTTTGGCTCCCGGATTCACATCGCCGAATATCACAATGTTTCCGTCATATTCAAGCTCTGCTCCGGACCTCATATTCTCAAAAACGAATTTTGTTTTTAAGTTTGTATCGGCCGCTTCCGAAACGGTTTCTCCGAATTTGGATTCTCCGTTCGTGATTTTCAAAATTTTTCCGATGGTTTCATCAAAAGAGGATAGCTTCTCGTTGAGTTTTTTTGCGGATATCGCTATATCTTCCATCGACTCGCCGACTTTTTTGCTTTCCGCCGGTTTCTCTTTTGACTGATTTTTCCTGGATGTTTCAGAAATAGAGCCTGCTCGTTTTCTGTCGGCGTCCGCCTTCTTTTCATCCGATTCATCTTGAAATACGACATTATAGGTTTCTTCAAGCAATTCTCTGAGATATTTTACATCCCGCTTGAGCAAGCCCGGTGCGTCAAATTTCAAAAAGACCGCCCCTTTAAAAAAATTCCCCGATTCCTCAAATTTGCGTATCAGCTTTTCACGCGCCTCCAAAAAGGAAACCTCCTTGTCGATCACGATATAAAAGCCGTCGCGTTGGCCTTTAATCTCTACTCCCATAGTATCTCCTAGCTAATATTATTATCAAAGCTAAAATTATTATCGGTCGCTTCAACATTTTGCAGGTTAAAGTATTCAGCATAAATGTCCCTTGCGATCGCAGACCCGTAGCCTCCGTGTCCACCCTGAAACAAAAGAGTTACTACGGCAATTTCCGGCTTGTCTGCCGGTGCATATGATACAAACCACGCAAAAGGATCGTATTTTTCTTTGTATTGATTGATCCGCTCGATGGTCATATTCGGATTCAATTCCAAAATCGCCCTTTGGAGGTACACACCTCTTTTTAATCGGTTCCGATCCTGACTTTGAAGCTCGTCCGCCAAATCCAATACGGCTGCCCGATTCACTCCGAAGCGCCCCAGATTTTCAAGCAGATAGGCTTCTTCGTCCGCCGCCGGAATTCTTCCCGCTTTTTGCGCCGTTCCCGTTTTTGACGCAACCTTGATCGGATAATTTCTGAAATAATTACTTGCCGAGCCCTCATCCGTTACATCCTCCATCCCCTGACGGATATAAGCCAGATTGCCGTTGTTATTCAATTCGATTTTCTCCGACAGCTTGGGCAAAAGCTCCATGGTCGTCTTATCCGAGCTTTCCACCTTTTCGACCAGATTCAGCTTATTCAGATATCCGTCATTGGCAATGGCGGCTACATAGCGAGCCATTTGGATCGGCGAATATTTATGATCGCCTTGTCCGATCGACAGGTTGAAGCTGTCTCCCGTTTGCCATTTTGCAAGATTGAAGTAGGAGTATTTTGTCAGATCCGCGATCTTGTTTACATATTCGGCTTTTACATTAAGCTCTTCCAATCTGCGGATGATCTCGCTCCTGCTCGGATTCTCGTCCATCCAGCTGACGATCGTATCGATCCGTTCTTCATAGTCGGAGGATGCCGAGTCGATATCCTCGAAATAGTCTTTCATCATCCGCATCAAAACGGATTTCAGTTCGATTTTTTTCGCCTGAGCCTTCGCTTCGACACTCGGAACCTTGCCGGATAATTCTTCGATCTCGGCGCCGGATTTTTCGTTCAAACCGAATCTCGTCGCATAATCCAGTATATCCTGCACCTTGATGTCGATCGGCAGATTGGTTTCCGTTGCATAATTATATCCTGTCGCTACGCTGTAAAAATAGTAGTTGCACGAATCTCGCAGCGCATCCATCAAATTCTCCGGGCCATGGCTCCCGCCATATTGATTCCAAAGCCAGCATCCGAAGGTGTTTGCTCCCATCTTGATGTAGCCCTTATCGTAGATTTGATAATAAGGACTCAGTCCGAGCTCGATCCCGGTCAATCCCGTGATTATCTTGAAGGTTGATCCCGGCTCGACCGTCGTCATCGTCGCAATATTGTAAAGAGGCTTCGGCGCAAGCGGATCGTTCACATTCACAGGCGTAAGGCTGTCAAAATCCTCTTTGCTGATCCCCTGAACAAAAAGATTCGGATCATAATCCGGATAGCTCGCCATCGCCAAAATATCGCCGGTCTTTATATCCACAACGACGACCGCGCCGGATTGTGCCTTGCTGTAAACTCTTTGATTGTCACGCATCCGGATATTGCCCCATTCCGACTCGTAGTAGCTTCCGGTTTGAATCGCCTTGAGCGTTTTTGCAAGCGATTCCTCCGCGACCTTTTGCAGCTCCGAGATAATGGTCAGATACACCGTATCGCCGGCTTTGGGCTCCCGGCGCTCCAGGGTTTCGATCAAACGGCCGCGAACATCCACCTGTACTCTCGTATATCCCGATTCTCCCTTCAACTGGTCCTCGAAGCTTTTTTCCACGCCGGTTTTGCCGATGATGTCATTCGGCGAATAGCCGTTCTCCTGCACATATTTTTCAATTTCGGCTTGTGTCGAAATCTTCCCGAGCTGCCCCAAAATATGTGACGCATGATTGCCCATCGGATAGTATCGCACGGATTTCGCTACGATGTCGATGCCTCTCAGGTTGATCGAATTTTCCTCGATCTTTGCGACGGTGGCGTTCTGTATATCATTTGCTATAACGGTCGGCTGATATTGATAGTATCCCTTTTGGCGTATCAGATCGCGGATGTTCAGAATCTTTCTGGCTTCCGCATCGCTGATGTTCGCATCGATCTCATAAGCCTTTCGGATGTACGCAAACGCTTCTTTCGCCGTGATATTGTAAATATCCTCTTCACTGTCGATGTATTTCGAAAGATATTTGTAAAGCCACTCCTGCTTTTTGACCGTTTCCGTAAACTCATTCTTCGTGATCGAAATCGGCGGATAATAGCCCGCCTCGATAATTTTGGATTGGATGGCGGTACGATCATCCCCCTCGGAAATTTCGATCACGCCGTCCGAGGCCAGAATCTCCGCGATATAATCAAACGCCTGTTCCGCCGTAAAATCCAACGGGATCTCATTCAACTGTTTCCATTGGATAAGGTTTTTATCATAAGTAAATTCATATTCCTGATTTTCATTGATTATGATCGGAAATTCATCGATCACCTCTTCACCGTTGCTCTCCAGGATCTCGACGATATGAGCGATATTTTGGTTCAGCTCGTTCGATGACATATTTCCGGGATATATTTCAACGGAAAACGCCTCTCTGTTCCCTGCGAGCAATGTTCCGTATCGGTCGCGTATTTCTCCTCGCGGCGCATCGATCAGTATTCTTCGGTAAATCTTGTTGTTTGCAATATCGGAGTATTCTCCTCCGCGAATGATCGAAACATGTCCGGCTTTCACAAAAAGCATCACGAACAAGATACATAGAAAAACGAATACTATTTTTCCGCGAAGAGTTGCATTCCCGTTTTCCATACTTTGCTTATTATTCATTGCTACCACCAATTTTTCATTATATGCCTGATCAACGGTCTTAGAAGTCCATTCAGTATTATACCAAAAAAAACATGGATTGGTATACTGCGCGCAAAAATACTTGGCAGATAAGACCAGCTCGTCGGAACAAAAAACAGCTGCCCGACCACATACTGATATACGATAAAGAGGATCGTGATCACAACAAATAGGATGATCGAGCTCCATGATTTTTCTTCATACAGCTTATCCATTATCGTTCGCGCAACAAAGGTCGCAGCCAGTGTCCAGACGATATTGATCCCGAAAAAAGGACTTATCAGCAAATCATAAATACAGGCAACGGTAAATACGCAGATATAATTTGTTTTTATATCGGTTTGCAAGGCCAATATTCCGGTATAGATCAGCAGCATATTCAAGCTGATCCCCAAAAAAAGAAACTTATCCAAAACGGACATCCCCAGAATGATCATGAGCAGTCCGAGTACAATCAAAGCAATCTTTTTCATAATACTATTCCAGCGTTCTCGTATTGACTACGAGCAGCTTGCTCAAGTCATAAAAATCGGTATACGGCTTTATCACCACATACTTTAACAAATTGGATTGATCCTCCACCACCTGATACACTTCTCCAATCTCGATCCCTGCCGGATAAACGCCCATTCCCGAAGTAATCAGAATGTCTCCGACAAGCACCTCCGCGTTGTCGAATACATAGCCCTTCAAAAAGCCCTGCTCCATATTGTCAAATACATCCGAGCTGATATTTTGGCTCGCGATCCCCTTAATGCTTTCGCTTCGGATCGTCTTAAAGCTGATCGAAAGCTGTGCGTCCAAAATCGAAAGCACTTTGCTGTAGTCCGCCTGCACCTCCTGCACGACGCCTGCCAATCCGTTTCCGCTCAATACGAGATTCCCTTTTTTTACCCCGTCCGATTCGCCCGCGGAGATCAAAAAGCCGGTGTAAAAATCATTCGCATCCTTTGCGATCAAATCCGCCGCGATATGCGTATCGTAAATTTCCTCTTCCTTGTGATTCAGCATGATCTTAAGCTCGTTGAGCTCCTCCAGCTCCTCTTTGCTGATCGTGTTGTCGATCAGCTGCTTTCTGAGATTCGCATTTTCTTCCTCAAGCTCGCGGATCCTCGCATCCTTGTCTTCATGAATATATTTGCTGTCTACAAATTGAATGATCCTGCTTGTGGTAAGAGAGCTCGATTCCAATATCGGAGAGATCATCTTTTTTATGATCGAATTCCCGAATATTTCATTGAATATCGCCGCTACGATCGCCAGAATAATGAGTCCGACGACGATATTGTGAGTTTTTTTGCTTTTAAATTCCATCTTATATATATCCTAATCGTTTCAAACTGGAGTATTCCCCGTCTCCAATGATAATATGATCCAATAATTCGATCCCGATAAGCTTGCCTACCTCGGCCAACCGATTCGTCAGCTGAATGTCCTGAGTGCTCGGCTCGGGATCGCCGGACGGATGGTTGTGGATTAGTACCAAACGGTTTGCCGAACGGATGATCGCCTCTTTGAATACTTCGCGCGGATGAACGATCGAGCTGTTCAAGCTCCCTTCCGACAGCAGCACATCGCCGACGATCGCACCCTTCGTATCGAGGATCAGCAATTTAACCAGCTCTTTCTTTTGATAGCGCAATTCCTCCATATAGATGTCGGCTACCGATTCGGGGGATCCGATAACATATCGCAGGATGTTTTTGGATTTTGAAATTCGCCGACTCAATTCAAAGGCGGCATAGATCTTCGTCGCTTTGCTCTCTCCGATCCCCTTGATGCTCATCAGCTCATCCATCGTGATATCCGCCAGTCCGCGAACCCCTCCCGCTTTATGTATAATCTGTTTTGCCAGTTCCAACGCGGAACACTCCGTTGTTCCGGAATTGATGATGATCGCAAGAAGCTCTTCTTCGCTCAGCTCAGCCGCTCCTTTTGAAAGCAGTTTTTCTCTCGGTCGGTCCATTTGATGAATATCTTTTATCTTCATTCTTTCCTCTATCGGTTCCTTTATCGTTGACAAAAAATCATACCATTCTAAGTATATCACGCAATTATAATCATTACTATAAAAATTTCAGGATTCCACCTTAATAATACAAATCTCTTCTAAATGAACCACTTTTGATCTCCCGTTTCATGAGGGGACTGCCGCGACAATTTCCTTGAGCAGCGCTTCGTTTTCGCTCATTCTGCGATAAAAAACCGGCATCCCGCCATTGATTTTGAAATCAATTTCAGGATGCCGGTGATTTTATTCTTCGCGCGAGGATCTTTTATTGCAGGCGGTGCCGAATCAATGCTTCATCTTAACGGAATAACCCGCGAAGCACAGGAAAAATAACGAAAACGGATTCTACAATTTTTTTCATAACATCACCTCTCAATAAGTGATCCCTTTTCGGAAAAACCGAAACACCTATCCCTTCGGATTGGGTGCGATGTGGTAAGCTTTATCTCGAAAGATTGTAGAAGCTCTTCAGACCGTTGTATTGAGAAATGCCTTCCAGCTCATCTTCTATTCGGATCAGCTGGTTGTATTTCGCCACCCGATCCGTTCTGGAAGGAGCTCCCGTTTTGATCTGCCCCGCATTTGTGGCAACGACAAGATCGGCGATCGTCGTGTCCTCCGTTTCGCCCGACCGATGGGAGATCACTGCCGTGTAGCCGGCTCTTTTCGCCATTTCGATCGCATCCAAGGTTTCTGTAATGGTTCCGATCTGATTCAATTTGATCAAAATGGAATTGGCGATCCCTTTTTCAATCCCTTCCTTCAATTTCTTTGTATTGGTTACGAACAGGTCGTCTCCGACGATCTGGATTTTTTTGCCCAAGCGGTCCGTCATCAATTTGAATCCGTCCCAGTCGTTTTCATCCAATCCGTCCTCGATCGAGATGATCGGATATTTTTCGACCCATTCTTCATAGAACGCGACCATTTCTTCCGAGGTCAACTCTTTGTTTTCGCCTGCAAGTACATATTTTTTCTTTTCCTTGTCATAGAAGGAGGACGCTGCGGCATCCATTGCGATTTTGATCTGCTCGCCCGGCTTATAGCCTGCTTTTTCGATCGCGGAAACGATCGCTTTAAGCGCTTCTTCATTTGAGCTTAAATTCGGAGCGAATCCGCCCTCGTCGCCCACCGCTGTGCTCAGGCCTTGTGCATGAAGGACCGCCTTGAGTGCGTGAAAAATCTCTGCTCCCATTCTCAATGCTTCTTTCCATGAATTTGCGCCGACCGGCATGATCATAAATTCCTGGAAGTCTACATTATTATCTGCATGCTGTCCTCCGTTTACAATGTTCATCATCGGGACCGGAAGCGTTTTGGCATTCACTCCGCCGATATATCGATAAAGCGGCATACCGAGCTCTTCGGCAGCGGCTCTTGCCACCGCCATGGAAACGCCTAAGATCGCATTCGCTCCGAGCTTTGCCTTGTTATCCGTCGAATCCAGCTCCAAAAGGAATTCATCGATGCCGACCTGATCGAAGACATTCCATCCCTCCAGCTCCGGCGCGATCACTTCGTTTACATTCTCTACGGCTTTAAGAACTCCTTTCCCAAGATAACGGGATTTGTCGCCGTCTCTCAGCTCCACTGCTTCGTATTCTCCGGTCGAGGCTCCCGACGGTACGGCTGCTCTGCCGACCACCCCGCTCTCCAGGCTGACTTCCACCTCTACGGTCGGATTTCCTCTTGAATCTAAAATTTCTCTTGCATAAATTTCCGAAATATACATATTTCCTCCTAATTCTTTTCTTTGAGCAAGCTCTTTCCCAACATTTCAGACGGCTTGTCGATCCCTAAAATTTGCAGCATGGTCGGTGCCAGATCGCTGAGTATTCCGTCCGATCGCAATTCAACGCTCCTGTCATCGGAAATATACAGCAGCGGGACTCTGTTTGTCGTGTGTGCCGTAAACGGCGTTCCGTCATCGGCTAGCATCTGCTCCGCATTGCCGTGATCCGCGGTCAACAACACGACACCGCCCATCTCCAGTATCTTCGGGATGATTTTGCCGATACATCGATCCACCGCCTCGACCGCTTTTACCGCCGCTTCAAAAACGCCAGTGTGCCCCACCATATCGCAATTTGCAAAATTCAATATGATCACATCCTTCGGATCCTCCTGCAGATCCTTCATCAAGCTTTCCGTCACCTCATATGCCGACATCTCCGGCTGCAGGTCGTAGGTCGCGACCTTCGGCGAGTTGATGAGTATGCGTGATTCCCCGACATATTTTTCCTCTCTTCCCCCGTTGAAGAAGAAGGTGACATGAGGATATTTTTCCGTTTCGGCGATCCGAAGCTGCGTCAGATGATTTTTTGACAGCACTTCTCCGAAAGTATTTTCGAGCACCTGCGGCTTGTATGCGATGAGCACATTGCGGATCGTGACATCGTATTGAGTCATCGTCACAAACAGGGTATCCTTTTTGGTCCTTTCAAAGCCGGCAAAGGGATCGTCAACGATGGCGCGAGTCAGCTCGCGCGCACGATCCGGTCGGAAGTTGAAGAAGAT
>JBGZCE010000044.1:0-13700 GCA_041845175.1 Filifactoraceae bacterium | reverse complement strand
GGGCAGACTGGTATCGCTCCCGAAAAGAGACGAGGTGCCGATCGAGGTGACCGACTCGCTGATCATCGAGTACTACTCAAAATAGCCGTAGCGCGCAAAAGGGCTGCTGCAGAATGGGATTTTCATTCTGCGTCAGCCCCTTTTTCATATCCGAAAAGCTTATTCTTGCCCCGATCGCAAGCCGATCGCCGGTGATCGCCCGCTTTATCTTTTGAAGGTCGTTCTATGTGCTTGCCGTTATCAGATCGCCGTGGATGGCGATGCGCCGCCGTTCTTTTCCACGGACGAGCCGTTATCTTGCCGTCCTCATTTGACCCGCTGCTCGATCGGATCGCTGCGGCTCTTACGGTGCATCGACCGCGCCGATCAATCGCTCCAGCACGGCGGCAAATTCCGCGCGGCTCATCGCGCCCTGCGGATCGAAATGCTCTCCGACCCGCCCGCTCATAATGCCGGCGCGCTGCATCTGCCGAACCGCCTCTTTGGCATCCGAAGCGATCAGGCTGTCATCGACAAAGTCTTTTTGTTCGTATCTCATCTCAAGCTCGACACCGAGCATTTCGACAAAGCGCTTGAGCATCACCGCCATCTGCTCGCGCGTGATCGCTTTGCCCGGCACAAAGCTTCCGCCGTTCGCGCCTTCGGCGAGCCTGTGGTGCGCTGCCCAGTTGACCGAGTGATAGTAGTAGGTGTGTTGCCCGACATCGGCAAAGCCGGCGCTTTTGTATCGCTCCGGCTCATCGCCCGAAATCCGTCCGAGCGCCGTAACGACCATTGCCTTGGTCGTCCGCGCATTCGGCGAGAATTTTCCGCCGCCCGTTCCGGACAGGATTCCTTTGGATGCGACATATTCCACGCTGTTTTTCGCCCAATGCTCCCTGATGTCCGAAAAGATCATCCTTTGTTTCGGCTCGGCGACTTTAAACTCCGACAGCTTTTTCAAAAAAAGCTCCTTGCCGGTTTTTTTCACCGGCAGATTTTTTTCGTCTCGATCCCGCACTGCCTCGTATATCCGCCCATTGCGATCCGTCGCCGCGCTCTGCGGCTCGTTTGCGCCCGGTCGCAAAATTTTTCCGCCGTCTTCCACCGTCACCGCGCCGTCGACCGCTCCCTCCGCGATCAGCGTGCCGCTCACATACAGTCCTTCACGGATTGTCAGCGTTTTCCCGCTGCGGATCGTCAGGCTCGCTCCGGCAGGAACGCGCAGACTCTTTCCGAATGAGCGCTCGATGCTTCGTCCTTCGATGTTCCACGCTCTGTGGGCGGGAATGCCCAGATTCTCATCAACCACCACATTGCCGTAGACGATGCCCTGATCGCCTCGAAAAATCAGTCCGCGCCACTCGCTCTCTTTGCTCCGATCGGAGATGCCGCTTGTAAAAAGGATGGCTCTCCCGCTCGGCGCAGCATCCCTTTGTGTCGAAAAGCTGCCGGCACTCCCGTTTTTGCCTTGCCCGATCCCGTCCGCGTCCTGTCCGCCGCCTGCCGTTATCAGTCCGCCGGAGATCGTGATGTCTCCTCCGCTGTTGTTCTCACCGAATCCGCCACCGATGCCTGCGCCGTATTTTCCGCCGACCGCGTCGATGCTGCCGTTTGTGATTTCGATCGTTCCGTTGCTGCCGGTGCTGCCGCTGCCGATGCCCGCACCGCCTTCGCCGCCGATCGCCGTTACCTGTCCGCCCGATACGGATATCTTGCCGTTTCTTCCCGTAAACCCGTTTCCGATGCCTGCCGCAGAACGGCCGCCGACTGCTTGCAGCTGTCCGCCTAAGATCGTGATCTCTCCGCCGTTATGATTGCTGCCACCTCCGACTCCCGCACCGTTATCGCCTCCGGTCGATCGGATCGTTCCGCCCGACAGCGTGATACTGCCGCCGTTCTCGCCGCTTCCTCCGCCGATGCCGGCTGCATTCGTTCCGCCGCTCGATGTCACGCTACCGCCGGAGATGGTGATCGTACCGCCGCTTCCATTGTTGCCGCCGCCGATGCCGGCTCCGCGATCATGTCCGCTCGCCGTTACCTCGCCGCCCGAGATCGTGATCTCTCCTCCATTTCCGCTGTCACCGCCGCCGATGCCGGCTCCCGTACCGGCTGTATTTGTGCCGGCTCTCGATGTCACTCTCCCTCCTGAAACAAGAATCCTGCCACCGTTTCCATTCTTACCGCCGCCGATTCCCGCACCGCTTTCGTCGCCGCTCGCCGCTACCTCGCCGCCCGAGATCGTGATCTCTCCTCCGTTTCCGCTGTCACCGCCGCCGATGCCGGCTCCCGTACCCTTCGATTCCGCTCGGAGCGTTCCGCCCGTCAGTGTGATGTTGCCGCCGTCGCCGTGATTTCCGCCGCCGATTCCCGCGGCAAATTGTCCGCCATTTGCCGTCACACTGCCTCCGTGGATGGCGATCGTTCCGCCACTTCCGTTGTTGCCGCCGCCGATGGCCGCGCCGCTTTCGTCGCCGCTTGCCGTTACCTCGCCGCCGAATATCTCGATCGTGCCGCCGCTTCCGTTGTTGCCGCCTCCAATGCCGGCGCCGTATTTTCCGCCGTCTGCCGTCACGCTGCCTCCGTGGATGGCGATGTGCCCGCCGTTCTTTTCCGCATCCGAACCGCCGCCGATACCGGCATGTTCATCTGCCGTCGCTCGCGCGATCAGCTTGCCGCTCCCGCTCGTCTGTCCGTAGATTGTCAGTGAGTTTGCGCCCGAAACCTCAATGCCGCCCTGCACGGTCAATGTCACGCCGTCCGCCAGAATCAGCTTCACATCGCCCGAGGTCCGCACACGCCCGGTGATGGACAGCGTGCCGTGTTCATTCGGCTGTGCCACATACCAGCCTTCCGTCCACTCCGTCTGGGCCGATATCGGCGTTGCTTCGGTCACCCGCTCACTGTCGTCCTGCACATACCCGGCGTTCACCGACTCCGCATAGCCTATCTGCGGCAGCATCGCGCACAGCATCCACACGCTGAGCGATACGGCGAGCACACGCAAATGCCGTCTGCCCGCGCGTCGTGTTGTCTTGTCCGTTTTTCTCTTTCTTATCATAACTCCCCCGTTATTAAAAAATTTTTATCGGCTAATAATTTATCGGCTAAAAACGATTTTCAATAAGCAGACGCTGCACCTTCGTCAGCGCGACAAATCGACAGCCTTGCGCCGAAAGCCTTCGCCAAGCCTGTGGTGCGCCGTCCGATACCACCGATCCCCGCTGCTCGATCGTTCATCTATCCGCCGATCATCAACAAGCTTTCTCTCGAAGCATCCGTTTCCCTCCACGATCCGCTTGCTTCTCACATACAGCTGACCACAAGCAAAGCTCCTCGATCACTTTTCTGCAACGAGGAGCTTTTTAATTTTATTTCATTTTATTTTCAAATTTACGGCGTTAGTCCGAAGATGCTTTGATATTCCAACAATCCGTCCCGCCTTCCTTTTTCAGTCAGACAAAGTATATCTCCTCGGATTTCAATATGGTTTTCCTTCAGCAGCAATCTGATGATCCGATCCGTGAAGCGGCGACTCCAGTTCATATGCTCCTTGATCGTGGATAATTGCAATTCGCACAATTCGTCCGGTTTGCCTTCGTGGTTCATCAGGTGCAGCAGCATTGCAAATTTTGCAAATCGGATCCGGCGGATCCGATTTTTTCGCAGCACGCTCAAAAGCCCCCTCTCTCCGCCGAACACAAAAACGATCAAAAAGCTGATCCCCACCATCGTCGCGATGCTCCCCGCGATCGACACATCCAGCCGCATCGCGATGCGATAACCGACCAAAACATTCGCTATCGCGATGCCGGCGGAAGCGACCAGAATTTTTTTCAAATCGTCAAAAAGAAGATATGCCGTTGCAGGCGGCCCTACCATCAGAGCGACCGTCAAGACGGAGCCGACCGCTTGAAACGCTCCGACCGCCGTGATCGACACCAGGCTCATCAGCATATAATGTATCGGCACCGGAGAAAATCCCGCGACGGCGCAGAATACAGCATCAAAGGTCGACAGCTTCAGCTCTTTGAAAAAGATCGATACAAACAGCAGATCAAGGAGCAGCAACACGCCGTTGACATAGATCGCTTTGGCTCCGATGTCCGAATTTCCGACGATCAGCCTTTCAAACGGCGCGAATGCCAGCTCACCAAGCAGTACCGAATCGGTATCGAGATGCACCGAGCCCGCATAGCGGGTGATCAAAATGATCGCGATCGAAAATAAAAAAGGAAAAATGATCCCGATCGACGCATCCTCCGAAACCAATCGCGATTGCCCGATCCATTCCGTGAGCCACACCGTTATTACGCCCATCGTCGCCGCACCGACAAGCAGGAAAGGCGATGACAAATCCTTTGTCACGAAAAAAGCCGACACGATTCCGAGCAAGATCGTATGTGTGATCGCATCCGAAATCATCGCCTTGTTCCCGAGCACCAGAAAAATGCCCGGCAAAACACAGCTGACAGCGACAAAAAGCGCAATGATCTGTATTTCAATTTGAGGACTCATGCTCCGCTCCTTCGTTTTTTATCATCGAGATCTTTTTTTGCAGCGCTTTTCGTTTGATCATCTTGGCAGCGATCCCGCGCCGAGGTGAAAGCAGCAGACTTATCATGACAAAGGCGCTTGCGATCATTACGATCGCAGGTCCCGTCGGCACCCTTGCGATCAGCGAGCTCACCATCGTTCCGAAAAATCCGGCGGTCGCTCCGAAAACGGCTGACAGCGGCACCATCGCTCCCAAACGATCGGTCCACTGTCTCGCCGCGACGGCCGGAGCGATCAAGAGCGCACTCATCAAAACAACGCCGACGGCTTGGAGAGCGATAACGATCGAAAAGACGATCATCAGCGAAAGCCCGAGCCCGACGGGTCCGGGAGCGATCCCGATCACAGCCGCAAAGTCACTGTCAAAGGAAATAATCTTGAATTCCTTCCAAAAGAGTACTACCGGCAACAGCATCACGATACTGCAAGCGACGATCAGCCGAACATCCTTCGGCAGCAGCGTCGAGGCCTGCCCGAAAATAAATCGGCTCAACCCCGCCTGCTCGGAGTTGGGCATTTTTTGGATGCAGGTGAGCAACACCAGTCCGAAGCCGAAAAAAGTCGACATGATCAGCGCCAGCGCCGTATCGAATTTGATCCGGCTGTATTCGGTGATGCTCTGTATCAGAAGCGCCGCCGCAATCCCGAAGAGCAACGCCCCTATGATCAGAGCGCCCGCATCCTTGATGCCGGTCAAAAGAAAGACCGCTGCAATGCCCGGCAATGCCGCGTGAGAAATCCCGTCCCCCATCAGGCTTTGCTTTCGCAATACGGCAAACACGCCGAGGATCCCGCTGAGCGCCCCGAGCGTCGTTACTCCGAGCGCCACCACCTGAAAAGTATAGTCCTTCAGCAGCTCACTCATAGTCCTCCTCTTTTTTCAACAAAGGCGCCTGCACCTGATAAGTTTTTTTGATATTTTCATCGGTAAAGACCTCCGACACTTCCCCCTGTGCAATCAATCGTACATTGATGAGCACCAGATGATCGAAATATTCGCAAACCGTTTCCAGATCGTGATGAACAACGACGATCGTCTTGCCCTGCGCTTGCAGTTCCTTCATCAAGTCCACGATCACGCGCTCCGTCTTTGCGTCCACTCCCTTGAACGGCTCATCCATAAAATAAAGCTGTGCATCCTGAACCAACGCTCTTGCCAAAAAAACTCTTTGCTGCTGTCCGCCCGAAAGCCGACTGATCTGTCGATCGCAGTATTCGCCCATCCCGACCTTATCCAGCATTTTTTTCGCAAACGCAATATCCTCCTTTTTGGGTCTGCGAAACCAGCCGAGCCTTCCGTAGCTCCCCATCAACGCGACATCCAGCGCCGTCGTCGGAAAATCCCAATCGACCGAATTGCTCTGAGGAACATATCCGACATATCCTCGTGCACCGGAAGCCTTCAGCGGAAAGCGAACCTCTCCGCTGATCGGCTTAATCAAATGAAGCAGCGTTTTCAGAAGCGTCGTCTTTCCTGCGCCGTTGGGCCCGACGATCGCCACCAATTTCCCCTCCGGGATATTCAAGTCGATATCCCAAAGCACCGGCTTGGTATCGTATGCGACCGTGATATCTTCCACTTCCACAATCGTGTTCATTTCTTCCCTCGTATTATAATAGTAGCAGTTTTTAGAGACCCTCTCCAAGGTCTTTATAGCTATTCAGTCATAGTTCTTTCTATTTCAGCGCATTTGCGATCGTATCGGCATTCGCCTTGACCGTTTTGATATAGGTTTCCGTTCCGGAGGCTTCATCGCCCAGCGAATCCGAGTACAGCTCGCCGCCGATCCCGACATCAAAGCCCTGCGCTTGGACAGCCGCTTGCAGAGCCTCGATCGTCTTGGTCGGAACTGAAGACTCCACAAAGATCGCCTTGATACGACGCTCGGCGATAAATTCCGCCAGCGCGCTCATGTCTGCCGTTCCGGCTTCCGCTTCCGTACTGATTCCTTGCAATCCTCTTACCTCCACACCGTACGCTCGCCCGAAATAGCTGAACGCATCATGCGCCGTCACCAGTACCCTGCTCTCCTCCGGGATCTCCGCGATGCGGCTGCGAATGTACACATCGGCTCCATTCAGCTCGTCCAAATACGCGTTGAGCCTCTCAAGATAATACGGTTCACCCTCCTTGTCATATTCCGAAAGCTGCGCCGCCACATAAGCAGCCGCCTTCTTCCACAAATCGACATCAAACCAAATATGCGGATCATGCACACCCTCTTCCGTAAGGATCAGCTCGGAGGATTGCAACGCATATTCAATGCACACCACGAATTTATCCTGCTCCTCCAAACTCTCAAATATCTCCCCCAGCTTTCCTTCCAAGTGCAGTCCGTTATACACGACCGCATCGGCATCCTGCATCAGCTGCACATCTCCGGCGCTTGCCTGATACAAATGCGGATCGACACCCGCTGCCATAAGACCGCTTACAGACACACGATCGCCACCGATTTGCTTCACAAGATCTGCAAGCATCGTCGTTGTTGCGACGATGCGGATCTTTCCCTCCGATGATGAAGCCTGCGCTCCTTGATCCGAGCCTGTGCATCCGACCATCAGCAGCAGCGCAAGCATCAGACTGCTTATCTGAACAAAAATTTTCTTCTTCATAATGCCTCCTCTTCTTCCGTGCGCTCATTACGGATGAGCCGCCAAGTTCAATTTTTTATTCGTAGAATTTTTTTTGCGCGCATTAGTTAGTTATAACTAACTAATGCTATTATACCGCTAAAAAAATTTTTTGCAACACTTTTTTATTTTGAAATCGCCGTGTCATTCGTTCGACAAAAATTTTCAGCGCCGATGCGCTTGCGGCAGCGAATTCTTCCGAATGACGGCTTGCGCATCATTTTTCGCGAGCGGATCTCCGCTTGCAAAAAATCTCCGCATCGAAATCAGGAATACTTGTTCTTAAAAAATCATCTCCCCTACGCTCCGCACGCAAGATCCGTTTTGACAAAATGAAAATGCTTGCCCTCCGAAAACAAAAAAAGAACCTTCTGCGCGAAACGAAGCGGTGTCCCTTGATCGGGATCAAGGCCCCTTCGCTTACAGCGTTGAAGTTCTTTCTATTAATTCCGGCTTATTTTCGCTTTATTTCAACAGACCGAAGATCTGCATATCGTACACATTCCCGTTTTTGAATACGCCTCGACGGATCAGACCCTCCTGCACGAATCCGTTTTTGATCAGCACTCGGGCGGAGGCGATGTTCGGATGATAAACATGTGCGGTGATGCGTGTGATCGAAAGCTTGTCGAAGGCGATCGCACAGATTTGTCGCACCGCTTCGGTCATGACTCCCTGCGATGAATATTCGCGCAGCAGCAAATAGCCGAGCTCCGCGTCGCGGACGAATACATCGTCCTTCTGTTCGATCGAAATATTGCCGACGATCCGATCATTCACGCAGATCGCTCGATAGATCCCGTCCTTGCCCTCGTGGATCTCGACCTGTCCGAGCCACCATTCGGCGCTGTCCTCGGTGTATGGATTCGGTAGCCGATCCGACAGATAGCTGCGATCCACCGCATTGCAAATCGCCATCAGGCTTTCCTTGTCCTCAAAGCTCCATTGTTTCAGTTCGATTTTCATAATTCCTCCTATCCTTCAAGCGATTTATTTTCGACTCGATGCGTTCGGCTCGGCGGGATATTTTGCCGCATTCTTCTTCATTTTGTTGAGGATAATCTCCTCCAGGCTCATCCCGAAATGATTTGCCATCGATATACAATAGATCACCACATCGGCGATCTCTTCGCCGATATGCTCCTTTACCGCCGGATCAAATGCGTCCGCTCTGTCCTCGCTGCTCCGCCACTGAAAAATTTCCATCAACTCCGCCGCTTCGATCGCAATGCTCATGGACAAGCTTTTCGGATTATGCGCCCATTCCCAATCCCTTTCCTGCATAAACTCGCGGATCGTGTTTTGTAAATGCTGTACGGAATCCTTTTTCTCCATTTTTCTTCTCCTTTGTCCGACTGTAAAATCTCAATGCGCGCCCGTCGATCACGGCACAAAAATCTTCAATTTCGTTTTGCCGTATCAAGAGCTACCTTCATTAAACACCATTTCGGAATTATTTTCAAGCGTTTCGGAAAATCAGACGATATGTACTTGAGTATTACAATAGATAGGTTACATCGAAAAAAATAAAATGCGGAAAACCCACTTTTGTGTTATCTTTCAGCTACTCAACAAAAACACAACCGAAAGGAGTTCTCCGCATGAACAATATAACACAAGATCAGAAGTTTTACCGATACACTGCGCTTGATGAATTTGCCCGTTTTCGCTATGTGGAAGCTTTTTCGGAAGCCGATACCTCTGCCATCTTCTTGGAAAATATGCTGAAAGCTTTTCGTTTTAAGGTGGAATGTGTTCAGACGGACAACGGCTTTGAGTTTACGAAGTGCTTTTCCGATGCGCCCTCCGGATTGGCTTCCAGCAAAGAAAACGCTATTCAATTTTTTATTGCCGGGTGTAACATATGTTTGACAAATCCACGCTCCGTCCGTGTGAATTTTCGCAAAAGGTATTGACTTTATCGTCGGTCGTGATATAATCGACTACATTTCAAGCGGCAACGACAGCCGCGCGGCAGGATGATCTACTCAATAAAGGAGAACAGCATGAACAAATTATTCGAATCAGATGTTAAGATTTCCATTTCCGAAAAGGATTTTGAGGAGCTGGTCGAGCTCCGGCGATATTTTCACCGTCACCCCGAGCCGAGCCTGAAGGAGTACAACACCTCGGCAAAGATCAAGGAGTTTTTGACGCTTCATGACATCGAGCATATTCCGGTCGGCGAAACCGGCGTGCTCGGCGTCATTCGCGGAAAGGGCGCGCCGAGCGGCAAAACCGTTCTGCTTCGAGCGGATATGGATGCGCTCGAGATGAAGGATCGCAAGTCGGTCTGCTATGCGTCCGAGGTCGACGGGCTTCATCACGCCTGCGGGCATGACGGGCATACGGCTTCGCTTCTGATCGCCGCAAAGCTTTTGAAGCAGCAGGAGCATGCGTTCGGCGGCACGATCAAGCTCGCCTTTCAGCAGGCGGAGGAGATCGGCGCCGGCGCAAGGCAATTCGTGCAGGCGGGTCATTTGGCCGATGTGGATTTTGTGTTCGGCATTCATTTCAGCGCGGAATATGCCGTGGGCAAAATCGACGCGGTGCCCGGTCCGCGCAATGCGTCCTGTGATATTTTCAAAATCCATGTGCAGGGCGAAGCTTCGCATGCCGGACGGCCGCACCTCGGAAGGGATGCTCTGCTTGCGGCAAGCAGCATTGTCGTGGCGCTCCAGCGCATCGTTTCCCGAACGGTCGATCCGCTTGATCCGGCGGTGGTCGGCATCGGGATATTGAACGCCGGCTCCCGCTATAATGTCGTTGCCAACGACGCCTATCTGGAGGGTACGGTCCGCGCCTTGACCAATGAGACGCGCGAGCATCTTCTCCGATCGGTCGAAAGCATCGCGTCCCTGACGGCACAGGCGCACAATACCGAGATCCGATTTTCAAATTATGCCGCTGCCGATCCGCTGATCAACCACGAGGAAGCGACCTATTTCGTTCAACAAGTTGCCGGCCGGATCGTCGGCGATCAAAATGTTTTGAAAAACGCCAAGCCGAGTATGTGGTCGGAGGATTTTGCCGATTTTCTGGAGGTGACCGACGGCAGCTTCGCCTATGTCGGCAGCAAGGATCCGGAGAACCCCGGCACGCATTATCCGGCGCATCACGAGCTGTTCGATCTGGATGAGCGCGCACTGGCGATCGCGGTGCAGCTCCATCTCGATGTGGCGCTGGCATTTTTGAAATCATAATCACAAGCCCTTGCACGAGCCTGCTGCAATATGCTTCAAAAATGGAACCCTTGCTGTCTGTTCGAAAAACTCTGCGGATCGACTGCTGCAAAACAGCTTCAAAAAACAGCAAGCTCGCAAAAGTAAGCCATTTTTTGAATAATCTCGCCTTCAACGACAAAGAGTCGACGCTTTTTTCCGCTTCGACTCTTTTTTGTTCGATCATAGGATTCATTTGTCATTTGAAAATGGCGCGGGCGAGTATTCGCATGGCTTTATGACTCGCTCACATTCTTTTTGTATTCCGTCAGCGTCATACCTGTCCAGCTTTTGAACGCTCGCAAAAACGCATTTGTTTCCGTATACCCCACCAGATACGCGATCTCGTCCGTTGCGACATTCAGCTTCAAATAGCTGAACGCCATGGACTTTTGCACCATTTGCACCTGCTCCTTGTAGGCGGTGTTTTCCGCCGAGAGGTTTCTTTGCAGCGTTCGTGCGCTGACGCCCAGCTTTTCGGCAATGTGCTCCAGCGTAAAGCGGCCGCTCGGTATGGCGGTCAGCAGTTCCTTTTGCACAAAATTAGCGAACGATTTTTCATTTTCCGCCAGCACCAGCTGTCGGTTCAGCTCCGGCTCGATGTAGGAGAACATCAGATTGTTTTGGGTCAAAAATACTTTTTCAATGTCCGCCTTGGCAAAAACGATTTGGTTGTAGCTTGCCTTCTGCGGTTTGATCCCGAAAAGCTCGTTGCTTTCCTCGTCGTAATCGAACGGCGTCTCTACCAGAACGGGTATGATTTTTTCGCCGGTGCCTTTTCTCAACAGGCTTACGAGCAGCAGCTGCTCGTTCAGGATCGCGAATTTTGGCAGCTCCTGCTGTTTGTGAGCGTAGTGAAAGCGGATGGCGACCGCCGTTTCCGACAGAGTGTATTCGACTTCGATCGGCCCGACGAGCTTTTTGAATTTTGCAAATCGCTTGATCGCCTCTTCGCCGTTTTCGGATGAAAGCGCGGCGAAAAAAGGCGGCATAAACATTTGGATGTTCTCGATGTCCGACAGCAGCCGCACAGCGCTTTCGGGTACTTCCTGATCGAGCACGATGAGCAGGTGGTAATATTCGAGCGTGCTGAGGCTTATTTCCTCCTGCCAAAGCCGATTCGGAATCTTCGCCTTCCTGAGGATATCCTCCAGCTCGATCCCGATGCTTTTCAAAAAGGATCGGAATTGCTTTGTGACCGTCAGTTTCATTTCGTATCCTCCGCGCTGTCTATTTGAATTGACTGTGCATCATATTGTCGTAGAATCGATCGCCGAACAGATTTCTGAGCGCGATGAGCATTTTGCCGCCACGCCCGACGACATATCTTGTCTTGGGACGATCGCTTCGGATGATCTTTAAGATCGCATCGGAAATCACCTTCGGATCCGAGCCTTTCATCGGCGGGTTGTCCATCGCTTTGATATAGGCGCTTACCAGTCGTTTGTACGGCCCGGTCTGCGATTCGAATGAGAAGTTGTCTCTCACGCCTTGATTGAAGCCGGTTTCGATCACGCCCGGCTCCAGCACGACCACATCAATGCCGAATTCCTTCACTTCCATTCTCAGGCAATCGCTGTATCCTTCGATCGCATGCTTGCTCGCGTGGTACCATGCGCCGAGCGGCGTGTAGATCTTTCCGCCCATTGAGGAGGTGTTGATGATCAGCCCTTTTCTTTGTGCTCTCATATAGGGCAGCACTTTTTTCGTCAGCCTGGCAACGCCGTACACATTGACCTCAAATTGCATCTGCACCTTTTCCATCGACAATTCCTCCACCGGCCCGTACAATCCGTAGCCGGCGTTATTCCACAGCACATCGATTCTCCCCGCTTCGGCAATGATCGCTTTGACTGCCTGCTCGATATCTTCCTCGCTTGTTACATCCATTTTGATCACATGACCGCCAAGCTCTGCCAGGTCCTTCATCTTCTCCACGCTCCTTGCCGCGCAGTAGACTTTGTGGCCCGCTTTGATCAATTCCGCAGCGGACATTTATGAAGCGCCTGTTACCAATATTACTTTTGACATTTGGTTTTCTCCTTTGTTGTTCAAGTTTCTGTTCGTATTATATTCCAAAGATCTGCTCTTTTGAACAACAATCTGCGCCAACGGATAAATAATTCGCGCCATTTTCATTCCGTATCGGCATCTTTTGTCGTATGGGTCAGAAGGACCCATATGCCGCCTGCCGGACAAAAGAGAGCTGCGGCAAAACGAAAAATCTCATTTTGCCGCAGCTCTCTTTTGCTTATACCTTCATTTTTTGTTCAATTCCATGTAGACCGTTCGATTCATATTTGCGAAATTATCTTCCGATTCATCATTCGCCGCTTCCGCTTTCAATAACCTCCGTTATAAAGCTCCCGTCATCCGCAATGGCATACACTCTTTCCGTGCTCCCGTTTCTGTGGATAATCGCTCCGTAATAAATCTCTTCATCGGATTCTCCTTCGATGACGAGCTCCTGCGTTTGTGAGTCATCCTTAAAAATTTGGTTTTCATCTCGGAAAATCTTTACGACCGTGCCGTCGGCCGTTTTGAATACGCTCTCCTTTTGCTGTGCCTCCGCCGCAAAATCCCAAACGGTTATTCCGAGCAGTATCACGAGCGAAACGGACATCAGTATCAAAAGTATATTCTTTTTGGTATCCTTCATAATCCTCTCTCCTTTACTACCTATTTCTTCTTGTAATTACAATTTCTACATGTATTTCCAAGCCAAGGGCATTACAACAGACAAGAACAGAGCTGCAAACTTTTTCATAATAAATTCCTCCTTATTCTAAAAAATTTTTACAACACTTCCGGTCAGCCATACGGGTCAAGAGTAATCTATTGATCGAACCGTCCACCCATGTCTATGCTCCCTGCTTTTCTCGCTTCCTGCAATCGGAGCATGCGCACTCGAAGGATTGCGTTTCGTCCAAATCGAACACCTTGTATAGGCACACCCCTAATGCTTTTGCAATCTCATTGGCGAGCTTGAGGCTCGGTATCGTTTTTCCCGTTTCGATCTTGTTTATACTGACTCTGGATACCCCGACCCGCTTTCCGAGACGATACTGAGATAATCCCAAGGGTTTTCGATATTGCTCGATTCTGTTTTTCATTGTGCGCAAGCCTTCTTTCTTTTTATGCTAACTAAAGTTTACCACCGTCTCCGATTTTTTTCAATATCTCTCGTTTGTTTCGCTTTTTTGATCGGCAGCCGTACATTTCGATTTTGAAAAGCCGCCGGCCTTCGCGACGGCGCATCGCTCACGACAGCACAAAACCGCCGAGGTTCGGCGGTCGTGGTTTTTGTTT
>JBGZCE010000043.1:0-6199 GCA_041845175.1 Filifactoraceae bacterium | reverse complement strand
TCAATTATCTGAACAGCCGGGACAAGGCGGAGTCGCTCGCCAAAGAGCTGGATGCGCTCGGCGCGGCGTCGCTCGTCGTTCAGGCGGATGTTGCCGACCGCGTGCAGGTCGAAAGGATGATCCGAGCGGTTTATGAGCGCTTCGGTCGGATCGATGTCCTTGTCAACAATGCCGGGATCGCTGAAATGAAATTGTTCACCGAGATCGATCCGAGCTATTTTGACCGGATCCTCGATGTCAATGTCAAAGGGATGTTCAACTGCTGTCATTATGTCGTTCCGAAAATGGTTTTTGAGCGGCGCGGCAGGATCATCAACATTTCTTCGGTCTGGGGACTGGTCGGCGCGGCGATGGAAACGCATTATTCCGCGACCAAGGGCGCGATCAATGCTTTTACCAAAGCGCTCGCCAAAGAGCTCGGCCCGTCCGGCATCACCGTCAATGCGGTCGCTCCGGGCGCGGTCTACACCGATATGATCGCGGAGCTCGGCGAGGATGTGCTGGAGTATGTCCGAAACGAAACGCCGCTGGGCGAGCTGGGCACGGTCGAGCAGATCGCGGATACGGTCTATTTTTTGGCGGATCGAAGCGGTGACTTTATCACGGGACAGATCATCAGCCCCAACGGCGGCTATGTCATTTGTTAAAGAGGAATAGTGCGCCGATTTTTCGGGCACTATGTCGGTACGAAGCATCTTGTTACAGTAAGGGAGGTTTTATGCAAAAAGAAAATTTGAAAAAGTATGCGCAGCTTCTGGTCCGCAAGGGGATCAATATCCAAAAGGATCAGACGCTCGTTGTCAATGCACCGGTCGAAATGTCGGAGTTCGTGCGCATGATCGCCGAGGATGCGTATGAGGTCGGCGCAAAATATGTGCATGTGGAGTATCGTGACGATGCGCTGACGCTGATCCGCTACCGCATGGCGACGCTGGAATCCTTCGGCGAGCCGTTGCAATGGAAAGCGGACGGCTATGAGCATATGGCGAAGAACGGCGCGGCTTATCTGAGCCTGACCGGCACCGATCCGGATCTGCTCAAGGGGATCGATCCCGAAAAAATCGCGCTTGCGACAAAAACGAACAATCAGGCGATGATGCCTTTCAGAAAATTGATGATGGCGTCGGTCGTTTCGTGGTGCGTCGCGGCGGTTCCGAGTCCCGCATGGGCGAAAAAGGTGTATCCGGCACTTTCGGAGAGCGATGCGGTCGAAAAGCTTTGGGACAGTATTTTCAAAATGGCGAGAGTGGACAATCCCGACCCGGTCGCCGCATGGAATGCGCATATCGACTCTCTGAACAGGCGCGTTGCGCTGCTCAACGGCTATCAGCTGAAGTCGCTGCATTTCAAATCGCCGGTGACCGATCTGACGATCGACCTCGTGCCGGATCATATTTGGATCTCCGCAGAGGAGAAAAACGCAAAGGATGTCACCTTTATCGCAAATATGCCGACGGAAGAAATTTTTACCGCGCCGCGCAAAAACGGCGCAAACGGCTATGTCTGCAATACGATGCCGTTCAACTACGCCGGCACATTGATCGACGGCTTCAAGCTGACCTTCAAGGACGGCAAGATCGTCGATATGACGGCGAAGGTCGGACAAGAGGTCTTTGAGAAGGTGCTCAACACCGATGACGGCGCGCGCTATCTCGGCGAGATCGCACTCGTGCCGTACGATTCACCGATCTCAAATACCAATACCATCTTCTACAATACCCTGTTCGATGAAAACGCCTCCTGCCACTTGGCATTCGGCGCGACTTATCCGACCAATATCAAGGGCGGCGACAAGATGAACACCGAGGATCTGCAAAATGCTCAGATGAATGTGTCGATGGTGCACGAGGACTTTATGATCGGCTCCGCGGATATGGACATCGACGGCTATACGCAGGACGGCAGAGTGATCCCGATCTTCCGAAGCGGAAACTGGGCAGGCGAGCTGGCATAACATTCGTGCAGAATCAAAGCGCATACCCGTAAAAAAAGAAGCTGCTGCAAAACAGCTCCAAAAAAATGGCGAACTCATCAGAGTAAGCCATTTTTTATTGTTCCATGCCAACAAAACCGCATCCGATGCAGAGCTCATGTGAACATAGCTTTTCAGGCGATCGTTGCATTCATTTTCGTTCGGCACCGGCATTTCTTCGTCGCATGAGCTTGAAAGGATAGCTTTTTATGTGCCGCCGGCCGAGCAAAACGGGGGGCGCTTTGAAACGAAAAGCTCTTTTTCAATGTTTCCTTTTCAAATAGCGCGCCGCATCACACCAAATGCTCTCCGTAGCGCAGCTTGCGTCTGATCTCCTGCACCTGCCGATCGAGCGCTTCCAGCTCGACCAGTCGGGCTTTTTCCTCCTCGCTCGTTTCGATCACGCGGCTGATTCCGCCGTTGGATATGACGATCCGGCGATCCGCCATCAGCGCAAGCAGCGGATCATGCGTTGCCATGAGTACGATCTTGTCCTCCGATACGAGCAGCTCGAGCGCTTTTTTGCGGTCGATGCCGGCATTTTCGATCTCGTCGATCAATACGATCGGCGAGCTGCTGAGAATGGCGGTGTCCGCGATCATCAGCGCGCGGGATTGTCCGCCGCTGAGCGAGGTGATCTGCGTGTCGAGCGTGAATTGCTCGCCTGCCAGCTTGTTTGCCGCCTCGTGGATGCGCAGCACCACTTCGCCGATGTTGTCGACCATGCGGCTCTGTGCGTGCAGCTCCAGAAATTCCTGTACGGTCAAATCCATTACGAAGTTCATATTTTGTGAAAGCTGAGCGACCAGCTTGTTGTTGGCGGAAAAGCGTCGGCTCTTGTCCGGCAATTCACCATTGATCAGGATCGCCCGATCGGTCGGCGTATCGTTTTGCGCCGTCCATTCGATGTCGGCGAGCAGGCGCGATTTGCCCGAGCCGGTCGGCCCGACGATGGATACGATCTCGGATTTGCGGATCGTGAGTGAGTCGAAGCCTTCGCGATTGCCCGACTTGTCCTGTCCCGGCAGGATCGTCAGGCTGTGTACACCCTTGTCCCGATCGACCCCCAGAAAATCCTGCATCTGCCGGATATAATCAAAGAAGTCCTGCTCCAGCCGAGCGATGTCCAGCGCCATCTCCTCTTGCTGCTCCTCGGTAAAGCTTCCCAGAAATTCACGAAAGGTTTTGTCCTCAAAGCCTCGAATGTCAAGGCGGTTGTCCTCGAAATAGTTTTCGATATACGGATAGCTTGCCAGAAGCTCTTGAATCGTTTTATCGTTCATTTTTCTCCACCATACTCATTTTTCTAACATTGCCCATCTGATAGTTTTCGCCGATCCTTCGCTCGCCCAGACAGTAGGAGCACAGCGCGGACGGCATCGGGAATCGAAGCTCCATTCCCTGAACGGTCTTGATGTCCTGCTCCTCGTCGTACAGCAGCGTACTCAGCTCAAAGGCGCCCTGTCCGGTCAGCGCGTTGACATGCATCGTGATCGCACGCGGATTGACGGAGCTGACCTTTGCCGCAAATACCTCGCGCTCCGCCTGCGATACGATGTCGCCCTTGGTGATGACGACGATGTCCGCCGCTCGGAGCATCGGGCCGATTTTTTTCGGCGTGTTGATGCCCGACAGGTTGTCGATGACGCAGATCCCTTTGACCTCTTTGAGATACGGCGAGCAGCGATTGCAGAGCCCCGCCGATTCGGTAATCAAAAGATCCAGATTGTTGCTTCTGCCCCATTGGACGACCTCCTCGACATTGGATGCGAAAAAATGGTCGGGGCAGAGCGAGCCCGAGAGCCCTTTTTGCACCGGGATACCGGCTTTTTCGTACAATATATCGTCGTCGGTGTACAGGCAGTCGAATTTTACGACGCCCACCGAGATGTTGCGTTGTCTGAGTGCTTCGGCGGTTTTTAAGATCAATCCCGTCTTTCCGGAGGACGGAGGCCCCGATACGACCACAAAATTCATATTCTCTCCTATTCTTAACAGCTCTGTGTTTACTTCTTCCTGTGCCGCGTTTGCCTGCGGATCGGCGCTTGCCTTGCGCGAGCGGCTCGCAGTCGGCAGTGTGTTTTCAACCGTTCACCGATCTGTCGGTGCTGCCGCGCTGCGGATTCGCTTCGAGTGCTTTGCTCAGTTTTTTGCGCTCCGACGGCTCGCTCGGCAGTTTTTTATCCGTTACAGCACCAGATCCTTGAAGATTTTTTCGCAGCGCGCCAAAATTTCGCCGACATCGTTTTGGTGGATAAAGTCCCAACCGACCCATACGAAATTCTGATCCGCGCGCAGGCCGTTGTCAACCTGCGGATTGGTGGACGGGAATTTGCCGCCGCCGCAGAAGATCTCGCCGATCTCCTTGGACATAAAGTAATCCAGAAACGGCTCGATCTCTTTGGTTTTTTCCTTCGCCATCAAAAAGATGGGGCTTACGATCGCGCCTTCCTTCGGCCAGATCGGCTTTACCGGCCCGTTTTCCGGAAGCATCTGCGTGAAGAAGAACGGTGAAATGCTGATGACCGGATCGACCTGCTCGCCGAGCAGCCCTTTGCTCTTGACCATCTGTGCCGGGTGCAGGCTTTTTTTGAACGAGCGGGCAAGCTTGCGGATGCCTTCTTCGCCGAACATTTTGTAGATGTGCAGGATCACCGCGTTGAACAGATCCAGATCCTGCATCGGCAGCGCCATCGTGTTCTCGAACTCGGGCTCCAGAATATCCGCCCAGCCGGTCGGCATCGGACGATCGCCGAGCAGCTGCTCGTTGACCATGATGATCGCCGGCACGACGCCGATGACCGCGTATTCCTCCTTCGGATCCATCAAGTCGATCCGCTCGTTGTGAAAGTCCTTGTTGAAGCCGCGATTGACGGTCTTGAACACGCCCTTGTCCTTGAACTGCCCCATATATTTTTTGTTGAAAAACAGATCAAAGCCGGCGGACATCATCATATCCGGCAATTTTTCCTCATCGCCCTGCGCCACCTGCTCCTTGAGCCAGTCGAGCCCCATCGAGGCGGAGCGCAGATCGTAGCCGACCGTCTTGTCGGTCGTCGCCCTGAGATTTTCCAAATTCGCTGCAAAATGCTCCATCAGCGGCAGTCGGATCGGACAAGGCAGCACGCCCTCGATACGGATGTCGCCGTCCGCAAAGCTCCCTTCCTCGCGCAGTGTGTGGTCGATGCCCTCGCGGCTTTGCGAGATCGCATCCTCGAGCTTTTCGACAAAAAGCTCCTCGTTGATTTTTTTCATCGCGAGTGCCTGCTTCAAGCTTATCGTGCCCGCCATCGCCTTGCGCATCACGGGATTTTTGAGCTGCTCGAATCCGTTCATCACGAAAACCTCCAGGGTTTCCGGATACCGCTCCAGTATGCTTGCGATCTTATCGCTTGTTTCAAAATATCTTGCCATCTTCTTCCGCTCCTTTGCCTATTCGATCCCGCGGATCGCTTCGATCGGATCGCTGCCGCTTTGCCGCCGGCTGTCCGCCCGATCATTCCCGCTCGGGCGATCGGCTCGCTTTTCGCGCTGTCGCCGGCCGCGAGGATCGTAATTATTCTTCGCTAACTACATCTATCTTACCATAGATGTTGCCGAAAATCCGTAACAAATGATACGAAATTTATTTTTGCGCGCCGGCGGCACAAATTTTTTTCGGCTGCTCTTCACAGGCTCGCTCGCGCTCCACTATTCCGAGATCGGTTTACGGATCGGCTTATGGCGATTGCAAATTGAACGGAGCAAAGAAGACGAGAATTTTGTGTTGAGAAAATGAAAAAACGGGGCTGCTGCAAAGCAGTACATAAAAATGCCGAGCATAATGAGGCGACCTGCAAAAGCCGGAGCGGATTCGGCGGCGATCGGCTCAAGGGTACATTGTTTTGTATACAAAAAGAGCAGCTTCAGAACGAACATTTCTCATTCTGCAGCTGCTCCCTTTCATACCTGTTCAATAATCCGTTGTTGCGGTCGCGCCTGTTTGTTGCACTGCGCTTGTCGGCGCTTTGTTTTTGACTGTGCGCCGAAGGACGGAGCATTTCCGTTTCGTTGCGCTCCGCTTTTTTGCGTCTAATCGGCGCGGTGCATTTTCGCCTGCTCGTCTTTGAGCTTTTGCGGTGTGACATCGTTGCCCTCGCGGTCTTTGATCGTTGCGCTGAGCAGCATGGATCTTGCCGAGCCGCGCACGGCCTGCAAATATTTTTTGCGAAGGAGATCTCTTTCTTG
>JBGZCE010000042.1:0-11943 GCA_041845175.1 Filifactoraceae bacterium | reverse complement strand
GCTTGTCATCGGCGCGGAGGCGTTCAGCAAATGCCTGGACTATGAGGATCGGGGATCCTGCATTTTGTTCGGCGACGGAGCCGGCGCGGTCGTAATCAATCGGGAGCTGAGCGAAAAGATCTCGGATGTCTATCTCAACGGAACCTTCGACAAAAATCTTTCGATCACCCTGGGTGCGATGGAGCCGGCGGGCAAGTTTCCGCCCGAGCGGGAGGCTCGAAGGCAGGAGCTGCTCAAAATAGACGGCAAAGAGGTCTACAAGTTCGCGGTTCCCGCGTTGGAGGATTGCGTGCGCACCCTGCTGGAGCGCAACGATCTGACCATCGACGATATTGCATACATCGTGTCGCATCAGGCGAATGTGCGCATCGTGCAGTCGGCGGCAAAGAATCTGAAAACGGATGTTGAAAAATTTTTCGTCAACATTCATAAAATCGGCAACACCTCTTCGGCGAGCATTCCGTTGGCGCTTGACGAGATGAATCGTAGGAATATGCTCAAAAAGGGCGATAAGATCATCTTGGCGGGCTTCGGGGCGGGGCTGACATGGGGTTCAATATTAATTCAATGGTAACACCGAAAATCAAAAATGAAATTTGAAGGAGAAGAAGAAATGTTGGAAAGAGTTATTGCGGTATTGGCAGACAAATTGAGCAAGGATGCGTCGGAGATCACGGCGGCAAGCAGAATCACGGACGATCTGGGAGCGGATTCGCTGGACATGGTGGAGGTAATCATGGGTCTTGAGGACGAGTTCGGGATCGAAATTCCGGATGAGGATGCAAGCAAAATCACGACCGTCGGAGAGATCGTGGAATATATTCAAGAAAAAACAGCGTAGGAGTTTTGTATGAAAAGAGTCGTTATTACGGGTATCGGAGCGCTTTCGCCGATCGGAAACTCCGCCGGAGAGATGTGGGAAGCCATGGTTTCGGGGAAGAACGGTATTGCTCCTATCACGAAATTCGATCCGTCGCCGGCAAAAATAACCGTTGCGGCGGAGCTCAAGGGCTTTGATATCGGACGGTATATCGACGCAAAGGCGGCAAAGCGTTTGGATGAATTTTCGCATTATGCGATCGCATCGGCAAAAATGGCTTACGATGACGCAGGGCTTAGGGACTATGACGCTTACGACCATAAGGAGAATACCGCGGTTGTGATCGGGTCGGGGATCGGCGGAATGAAAACGATCGAGGAGCAGATTTCGAAGCTGGCGACGGCGGGTGCGTCAAGAGTATCGCCGTTCTTTATTCCGGCAAGCATCGCGAATATGGGTGCGGCACATGTGTCGATGGAGCTCGCTCTGAAGGGGCCTTGCTATACGCCGGTTACCGCCTGTGCATCGGGAACGGATGCGGTGGGCAATGCGTTCAATCTGATCCGAAGCGGCACGGTGAGCATCGCGCTTGCAGGCGGTGCGGAGGCGAGCATCACGCTTGCGGGCATCGCGGGCTTTGCGAATATGAAGGCATTGTATGCGGGAGAGGATGCAAATCGGGCGTCCATTCCTTTTGACAAGGAACGATCGGGCTTTGTAATGGGCGAGGGCGCCGGCGTAATCGTTTTGGAGGAGCTGGAGCATGCGCTGAAAAGAGGGGCGAAGATTTAT
Organism: Filifactoraceae bacterium; assembly: GCA_041845175.1. Taxonomy (GTDB): domain Bacteria; phylum Bacillota; class Clostridia; order Peptostreptococcales; family Filifactoraceae; genus JAUNKE01. The sequence continues at coordinate 10,331 of JBGZCE010000042.1, read as the reverse complement.
GCGGAGATGGTCGGCTACGGCCAAAGCGCGGATGCTTATCATATCACCAGTCCGGATCCGGATTCCAAAGGAGCGATTCTCGCGATGGAGCGCGCCCTTCGATCCGCAGGCATCGAAGGAGAGAAGATCGACTATATCAACGCGCATGGGACAAGCACGCCGTTCAATGACAAGGGCGAAACACACGCGATTAAGCAGGTGTTCGGGGAGCATGCACACAAGCTGCTCGTCAGCTCGACAAAGTCGATGACGGGGCATTTGCTCGGAGCTGCCGGAGCGATCGAAGCGATCGCGTCGATCATGGCGGTAAAAGAAAATATCGCACCGCCGACCATCAACTACAAGGTGGCGGATGAGGAATGCGATCTGAACTATGTGACAAACGGAGCGGAAAAAAGAGAGATCCGTTATGCGCTGTCCAACTCGCTCGGGTTCGGAGGGCATAACGCCACCATCATATTCAAAAAATTTGAGGAATAATTTTTTCATGTCGATATGCCGAGGTGCTTCTCAAGCGCTTCGGCAAATCAAATCATAGGGTAGGGTTTTGAATTTGAATAAGGGATCGTGAGGATGAAAAGGAGCAGAGGATGATAGACAAGCTACTCGGCATAAAATATCCGCTGATACAGGGAGCAATGGCATGGATATCGCACAGCTCGCTGGTGGCTGCCGTATCCGAGGCCGGAGGCTTGGGCGTACTGGCGGGCGGAAATCTGACCAAGGAAATGGCGAAGGAAGAGATCGAAAAAATAAAAAAGCGGACAAGTAAGCCGTTTGCACTCAACATCATGTTGATAAATGTGCATGCGGACGATTTGGCGGAGCTGGTGATTGAGGAGGATATTCCGATTGTAATCACCGGTGCGGGAAATCCCGGCAAATACATGAAAAAATGGAAAGAGCACGGCAAGATCGTCCTGCCGGTCGTTCCCTCCGTCGCATTGGCAAAGAGAATGGAAAGGCTCGGCGCGGATGCGGTCATTGCGGAAGGGACGGAGGCGGGCGGCCATGTCGGGGAGCTGACGACGATGGCGCTGGTGCCGCAGGTTGTCGATGCGGTGAATATTCCGGTCATCGCGGCCGGCGGGATTGCGGATAATCGCGGCTATCGGGCAGCGCTTGCACTCGGAGCGCAGGGCGTGCAGGTCGGTACGGCTTTTTTGGTTTCAAAGGAATGTGAGATCTCGCAGCAGTACAAGGATCAGATCATCAAGGCGGGCGACACGGACAATATCGTAACGGGAAGGATCACGGGACATCCCGTTCGTATCATAAAAAACAAATTCGCACGAAAGCTCAAGGAGGTTGAGAACGGCGATCTGTGTAAGGAAGAAAAATTGCAGGCGATCGAGGAGCTGGCGACCGGAAGCTATCGAAGGGCGGTAACCGGAGAGGATATCGAAAACGGATCGATCATGAGCGGCCAGATCGCGGGGCTTATAAAAGAAGAAGCGAGCGTGAAGGAGATTATCAAGCAAATCGTGGAAGGCAAATAGATTTTTGAACAGGAGGACGAGATGAAAAAAATAGCATTTGTATATCCGGGACAGGGCTGTCAAGCGCCGGGAATGGGCAAGGAGCTCTACGACAATTATCCGTCGGCAAGGCGAGTGTTCGAGCGCATCAGCGACGCGCTGGGAAAGGACATGGCAAGGCTGTGCTTCGAGGGGAGCATGGAGGAGTTGAGCCTGACTGAAAATACACAGCCGGCGATCCTTACCGTTTCCGTTGCATTGACGGAGATTTTGAAGGAATACGGAATCGTGCCGGATGCGATCGCGGGACTGAGCCTGGGCGAATACTCCGCGCTGGTTGCGGCGGATGCGCTGTCGGCGGAGGAGGCGGCGAGCCTTGTGCGCACCAGAGGTATTCTCATGCAGCAGGAGGTACCGGAGGGAGTCGGAAGTCTGCTCGCGGTCGTCGGGCTGACGCATGAGCGCATCGAAGAAGCGATCGCGCCGCTCAAGGCGAAGGGACATATCTCCTGCTCAAACTTCAATGCACAGGATCAGATCGTTATCGGCGGAGAGATTCCTTTGCTTGAGGAAGCGCAGGCTTTGCTGAAGGCGGCGGGAGCAAGAATGACGACCTTCCTGAAGGTCAGCGCTCCGTTTCATACCGATATGCTCAAGGGCGCAGGCGACAAGCTCCGACCGCACCTGGAGCGCATCGATTTTGTGAAGCCTTGCGCCACATATTATCCGAATGTGCTCGGCGAGCAGCTTGCGTGGATCGACGAAAGCTGTCCGATCACGAGAATCAAGAACGAAAAGGAGCAGATCGTGCGGCTGCTCGTGGATCAGGTATACAGTCCGGTAAAATGGGTACAGACGGTTGAAAATATGATTGCCGACGGAATTACGACCTTTGTCGAGGTCTATCCGGGCAAGACCGTCTCGTCGCTGATCAAAAAGATTGATAAAAATGTGGAAGTGATCTCGCTGACAAATCCTTCGGAGCTGAGCGCATTTCTTGAGGCGCAGGGAGGTAAGGAATGGGCTGTGTAATCGTAACGGGAGCATCCAAAGGGATCGGCAGAGCGATCGCGCTTCGGCTGGCCGAGGCCGGACACAACCTCGTTCTCGTTTATCAGAATCCCGAAAATGACATCGAGCCGCTCAGAAAAGAAATCGAGGCGCTCGGCGTGCAGTCGATCGGAATCGTTGCGGATGTTTCGGATTTTGAAAGCTCGAAAGCGATGGTCGAGCAGGCCGTTCAGCAATTTGAGACGATCGACGCACTCATCAACAATGCGGGAATCACCAAGGACAAATTGCTGCTTCGCATGAGCAGCGAGGATTTTGCAAGGGTACTCGATGTCAATTTGCTCGGCACCTTCCACTGCACCAAAAATGCGGCACGATTTATGATGAAGCAGAAAAAAGGCGTCATCATCAATCTGTCCTCCGTGGTCAGCTTGAGCGGAAATATCGGACAAGCCAACTATTCGGCATCCAAGGGAGGCGTCAACGCCTTTACCAAAACGGCGGCAAAGGAGCTTGCGATGTACAATATTCGAGTCAATGCCGTGGCGCCGGGAATGATCAAAACGCAGATGACCGATGTGATCCCTGAAGAAGCGAGAGAAGCGATGCTCAAGAGCATTCCGCTCGGCCGAATCGGCGAGCCGAAGGATGTCGCAAATCTGGTGAGCTTTTTGGTGTCCGACGAGGCAGGCTATATTACCGGACAAACGATCTCGGTCAACGGAGGAATGTATTAGTGCTCAATATTACGCAAATCATGGAAATTCTGCCCCATCGTCATCCCTTTCTTTTGATCGACAGAGTGCTGGAAATCTCGGAGGACGGCAGCCATGTCGTCGCACAAAAGAATGTAACGATGAACGAGAGCTTCTTTCAGGGTCATTTTCCGCAAGAGCCCGTTATGCCCGGCGTGCTGATCATCGAAGCGCTCGCACAGACCGGCGCGGTAGGTGTGCTGTCCCGTGACGAATTCAAGGGAAAGATCGCATACTTTGCGGGAATCGAAAAAGCAAAATTCAGAGGAAAGGTCGTGCCCGGCGATGTGCTGAGGCTTGAGCTTTCGCTCGACCAGATAAGAAGAAACATAGGCTACGGAGAAGGCAAGGCCTATGTCGAGGACAGGCTCGTCTGCGAATGCCGGCTGTCCTTTGTTGTCGCATAACACTTCATCTTCATACCCTAAAAAGGGAGCTGTTGCAAAATGAGATTTTTCGCTTTGCGGCAGCTCCCTTTTCTATGCCCCGCGAGCGCAAGGCGAACGGCGATGATGCCGACATGAAGCCCGCTCAGCGCCAAGCGCGCATAAAGCAAAGCGCAGGATGCTTTTCAAACGGATTTGAAAAACGGATCGGGTTGCGCAGCAAGGATGTCGGTATTACGCAGAGCTTTTGTAAGGGACGGCGGAAGTCTAATCCAAAAAGTATCCGAGAAGAATCTCAAGATCGCTGCGGAGGTTTCGTCGGTCGATGCCCTCCTGCACCTGCGGCACATAGTCCGTGATGATGCCGTCGATATCCGAATTGAGAAAATGGTCGATCGACTCCTGCGTGTTGACTGTCCAGACGATCGCTTTTTTGCCTGCCGAATGGATCTCCTCGATTTTTTCGGGGGTTGCCAGCTGCTCCTCCATGATCAGAATATCGCCGTTCATCTGTGCGGTCTCGCCGATGGAGAAAAAATACAGGAAGCCCGTTTGAATTTGCGGATAATGCTCCTCGATGTAGGTGATCAGGCTGTAATCCAGCGACAAAACGGCGACCTCGGACTCCATTTTGCGCGCCCGGATCATGGCGATGATGTCATCCGCCATTTTTGGATCCGCGGTGCTTCCCTTCAGCTCGACGAACAAACCGATCCGCCCCTTTGAAGCATCCAAAAACTCCTCGATCGTCGCCACCTCCTGCGAAGACCTGCGCTCGTCAAACAAATCCCTGACCCGGAGGCGTTTGATTTCTGCGAGCGTCATTTCCGAAGAGGAGCGCGATTCGCCCGCCACACGCAAAAAGGAGGAATCGTGATTGACGACATAATGTCCGTCCATCGTGCGCTGCACATCGATCTCGCTCCACGCGACCCCCTTTCGGATAACGGCTTCAAGGCTTGCGACCGTATTCTCCGCCGCCAGATTGCCGCCGCCTCGATGCGCTACGATCTCGATCTGCCGATTTACTCTGAAAATATCGTCAAAAGCCGCTGCGAAAAATAATGCAAGAATAAGATTCACGCTCACGGTACCCAGAAGAAACAGTCCGAATGCAGCCTTGGTACGCAGGCGGAGCTTGAGAAAGCCTTCATCGTCCGAGGTATGCGCATCGATCCTGATTTTCAAAACCACCGGGGCATTGTGCCGCTCATGGTAGCGATAAAAAAGCTCGGTCAGGCGATTGCAGAAAAACGGAACCAGCATCAGCTCCGCAAAAACCACAAGCTCGGCAAGCAGCAGCATGGCAAACACCGACCACGCGCGCTGCTCGACAAGCGACATCGTAAGTAGCCGCATCGGAGCAAGCAGGAGCAGGACCAAAAGAGAGAATGCCGTTGTCGCTGCGACCGCCCACTTGATTGTCCACCACATAAAATCCCGAATAAAAGCCATTCGGCATTTGCGCATCAGCGCAGAGGCACTTTTCAGCGCGTCGCCGATCGGATACTCCAGCAGCAAAACATAATGCAGAAAGAAAATATAATGCAGCGTGATAAAGGTCAGTATAAAAAGAATACCGACATAGACCGTGCGGTACAGGCTGTTTTTGAAAATGACCTCGGTGATGAAATTCGGAATCTGAAATGCCTTCATCGGCGAAATACTGATCCCGATCCCGACGAGAGGCACAACGATCGCAATATAGACCATGATCAGAATGCCGGATGGCTTCAAAAAGGATCGGAGCGATTTGATGCTGACCAAAAGAAGGTGCCTTGCCGTCAGCTTGATGCGTCCCTCACGAACGAGCGCGCTCATGATGATAAAGGAATTAACATCGATGCCGATCAAAAGAGTCAGCAGGGTCAGCGCGAGCAAAAGCATTCCGACGCCCTGAAAGCTCAACAAAAATTGGAGATAATCGCCGCTTGAAATATTCACGCGGCCGGTCGATCGAAGCAGGAGCTGAAGGATTTTCGATGAAAGCGGAAAGATGATCAGGGAAAGCAAGCCCTTCGTGATCAACTGATATTTGATATAAAGCCACGCAAGGCGGCCGTTGAAAATTAATTTATTTTTGATTTTGTCCATATATTCTCCGTTATTTTATGTAGAAAGTCATCATGAGCTTCTTCGATAATGTATTTTAGCATAAAATGCGATCGAAGGAAAAGACATCCGAAATTCATGCGCGCAAAAAGGAGCCTTACAGAAAACGGAAGCAAACGCCATGCAAGGCGTAGCGCCATGCCGATCGCTGCCATACCGTCGTAGCAGGTCGGCCGTACAAAATCCGAAGCGCCGAATTTTTGGGGAAAATTGCCGCGTCCGGTAGCAGATCGGAAGGCTTGCGGGAAATCCCCCGTGCGATGTCAGCAGATCGGAAGGCTTGCGGGAAATCCCCCGTGCGATGTCGCAGATCGGAAGGCTTGCAGAAAATCCACCGCGCGATACGGAATTTTCATCGTCTATGGTATGATGGTCATATTCGGCTCGATGCTCGGCGGGCGGCTGAATTTTTTTGTTTTCATCGTCTATGGCGTGATGGTCATGATTATGAAATTTGTTCAGGCGATCGGAGATGAAAAAGCGACAGGAATTTCGGTCATGCTCATAGAGGTCATTTTCTTTATGCCGACCGTTACCCGGAAGCCTGATTTGCTTGGAGGACAGAGCATTCGGGATGTTCTTCCGTTTGCGGAGGGGGTCGTCGTGCTGCCGGGAATCCGGAAATATTTTGCAGCGGTAGAAAAAGGGATGAAATAGATGGATGGAGTTTTGATTCTCGAAGGTATGTCAAAGGGAGCCGCCGCAAAATGAAAAGCTCATTTTGAGACAGCTCCCTTTTCATCAGATTCATTGCAAGGCCTTGCGAGTGCAAACGATTCGTCTACGGATGCTCGTCGCAGTAGATGACGCCTCTGGAAAAAATTTTCCCGCAGCAACAGCTGTAAGTAAAAAGCTGACAGCCACAAGGCTCCGTGGCAAAGCTTATGTCGCAAGCGCGACAGGAGGTTCCGCCGTAGCCGCAGGTATGGTGCTGAACATGCTTGGGATTCAAATCAGATGTATTCGACCATGTGAAATTTTTTTGATTGGCTTCATACTCCCGCATCCGATCTTCGATCGCACGAAACTGAGCGCGCAGCTCGGCTTCTTTTTCGGCTAAAAACTGAGCATCCTTTTTGACCGCTTCGATATCCTCTGAGCGGGATTGATTCTGCAGCTCGGCTTTGTTTTCGGCCGCAAGCTGAAGAGCTCTTTTGATCGCTTCGATATCCTCTGAGCGGGCTTGATTTTGTAGCTCGGTTTTATTTTTGACTGCCGCAATATCTCTTTTGAGAGCCTCGATATCCTTATTGAGATGAGGTGCGGTATCCGCCAAACCAAAGGTGGAAGCGAAAAGAATACAAGACAGAAGAATAATAAACAATCTTAAAACTTTCATGTTTCCTCCCTTCATAATATCAAAATACGAAAATCAGTTTTGGATTTGTATGTGCATATCACAGAAATCCTTATAAAACAGGGTAGGCTTTCCGCAGCGGCAACAGTACTGATAGCTGACACAACCGCAGGTATGGAAGTGTGACCTTAATAAAAAGAAGCAGACTTCTTCAATAATATTATATAATAGTATGTTTATTCGGTCAATGGATATCGTTTATGATCTTTGGTAAAAAATTTTCGCGCAAGACGAATTGCTTCCTATTATATGAGGCAGCCTGCGCAGGGTCAGGCAAAAAATCGCACCGCTGTCATTCGATGCGCAGGGCGAATATTCTTCAGCTCGAAAAAGCAGATACTTTCGGGGGCGGTGCCCGGAGCAAAACGGATCCGCGGTTCGCTCCCGCTCTGCTTGCGCCGGCTTTTTCGGGCTACGGTTGGATCGTTTTTTTGCCGAGCGCGATACGACAGGCCTTGTACACCACCAAAATGATGAAGGTGTTGCCGACGGCGGTCGGAAGGACGACGCCGATGAACAGTACGGAGAACGGAGCCGGCAGACCGACGATCAGTAGCGCGCAGGAGAGAAAAATACTTCCGCTGATGATCGTTCCTGCAAATCCCAGAAGCAATATCCGGAGCCTTTCGTTCGGGAGCTTGGATAGAAGCTGATAGAGAAGCAGTATGAGCAGTGCCGTTATGACCTTGTCGATAAGGTTAGGGAGTTGCCCGCCCGGAAAGGTCGTCGTGAGAGCGGTGAGGATCCCGCCGGTAATGCCGGAGAGCAGCGCATTTTTGAGCGTAGGAAACAGTACGATCGTCAGGATCATAAAGACGAGCAGAAGATCGAATTTCATTCCGAACAGGCTCGGCACTGCCGAGTGCAGAATCAGTCCCATTGCGAGTAGCAAGGTGGAAATTACATAATTTTTCATAGGATTCTCCTTTCAAATTGCGGGCACGGCCCGAAGCGATCAAAAAACCCCTGTCCAACTCCTTCATACAAAAGTACGAAAAGGAGCGAACAGGGGTACGGTCGCGGTGCCATCCTTCTTGGGAATAATCCCATCTCAATTCAAATACGGGGATTGCTCCCGATATTCTCACCCTTGTAACGCAGGGATACGGCTCGGCTACTGTTGTTCGCCTCGCATCTCATAGGGCCATTCATCAAAGCTGCCTGCAACCTCACTCTCACCGCCGGAGGCTCTCTGTATGCTTCAAAAATTTGATTACTATTCCTAATCATAGACGAGTATTTTGTTTTTATGAATTATACGCTCACGCATAAATGCTTGTCAAGACAATTTTTGAAAATATGAAAAATTATTTTTCATGCCCGTTCGGATAGGGGAAAACGGGGAGAAGCTGCAATTTGAAAAGATTGCGTTCATGCAGAGTATCAATGCGCGCCTTGGTTGCCGGATCGTCGATCTCGCCGGTGCGAAGATAGTGATCCAGCACGGCATAGGTAAAGCCCAGATTGTCTTCGTCGGATTTTTGTGTCAAGCCGTCCGCCGGAATTTTTTCGACCAGCTCGGTCGGCAGCTTCAGATAGGCGCCGATCTGTTTGACCTCCTGCACGGTGAAGGATGCGATCGGGGCAAAGTCGCCCGCCGAATCACCGTAGCGCGTCGAATAGCCGACCCAATCCTCGCTCAGATTGCAGGTGTTCGCCACTCGGCCGTTGAGCGACTGTGAGACCGCATACAGCACGGACATTCTTATCCGCGGCGGCAGATTGATGACGCTTTGGTCGGAAAGCGGTCGCTGCAAAGAGTCGGCGACATTTTTTTTGATCAGCGCAACGGCATCGCCGATGTTCACGATCGTGTTTTTGATGCCCAAGTGCCGGCAGAGCAGATGGGCGGAGTCGATATCGTTTTGGACATCCTGCGGCATCAGCACCCCGAACACGCGATCCCTGCCGAGCGCCTCGACGCAGAGCGCGGCGACAACGGACGAATCCTTTCCGCCCGAAATGCCGATGACTGCATTGCAATCCGGTCCGTTTTTCTCAAACCACCCGCGAATCCACTCGATGCAGTCGGCGGTCGCTTTTTCAACATCAAAATGATAGGATCTCATTGTATTTCCTCCGTAAATTTTTTGTTATGATCTGAATTTATCGCTGACGCTTGGAATCATTGCTCTCGGATCGTGATCTGGCATCCCCTCATCGCCTCCAATGCGATCCGATGGCTTTGCGGTGTGACACCGGCGCAGGCGCTTGCGTTGACGCTGAGCGCAATGTCCGGATGATCCGATCGTAGAATGATTGCGTTGGAAAGCACGCATATATCCGTGCAAACGCCGACGATTTCGATCTCGTCAAAATCATACGCCTTCAGAGTACGGGACAGCGCGCTGCTTCCGAAGGCGGGCTTCTCATACGGATGCTCCGGCAAAAAGGTCTGCGCGGAGAATGTGCGCTCGAGCAGCTTGATATCCTCGATCAATTCGGCGCCGTGCGTCCCGCGAATGCAGTGCACAACGGGAAGCCTTTTGCCCTCGCCGGTCTGAAGATAGTCCTGCTCATGCGTATCCATGGTACACAGAATCCTCCACCCGTCCTCGTGCGCCTGCTTCATTCGGGCGATCACCTTCGGGACGATCGCTTGACATTCGGCGTTTCCGAGCACGCCGTCAATAAAATCGTTTTGCATATCGATCACAAGTAAAAGCTTTGACATAAATCGCTCCTTATCCCCGGTCTGTTTACAGACAAATCGGTTTCCTACTACCATTATAGTCGTCGCAGCTGTTAAAGTCGATAGAAAGCGAAAATAAAATCATCCGGTCTGAAAATGGCGTATGCGGCGATCCGATTTGTTGTATTTGCGCGGAGAAAATGTTACAATAGCGCGTAAGGGATGAATGAATGCCCAACGGAGGATAAAATTGAAAACACTTATTTTCGGTCACAAAAATCCGGACACGGATTCGATATGCGCGGCGATCGCCTATACGCATCTCAAAAATGAGATCGGACAGCCGAGCATCGCAGCGCGGCTCGGCGAGCTTCAGCAGGAAACGCGCTATGTACTGGAGACCTTCCGGGTGGAGGAGCCGATGCCGATCGGGAATGTAAAGATCCAGGTCAGGGATCTGGCATATCAGCGGGTCGAACCGATCTCGCGTGAGGATTCGATCCTGCGCGCCTATCGGGAGATGGAACGCCAGGAGCTCAAAACGATGGCGATCGTGGACAAGCAGCACAAGCTGGTTGGGCTGGTTACGATGAAGGACAT
>JBGZCE010000041.1:0-20533 GCA_041845175.1 Filifactoraceae bacterium | reverse complement strand
TCCTTTTATGATACTTTTGTTTTTTCGTCGAAACTATTGTATCATGGGTTCTCTCTTTTTTTGTTTATTTCTGTAACATATGTCTTATCACATTACAAGATTTTTTAGAAGAATCCGGAATGAAGATTGATTCAGGGGAAAAAGAAATTGTATAATTGATAATATAAAACTAAGTGATTCGGGTTACAATATGAAGTGAGGAATAGACTGATATGGAAAAAATAAAAGCAGAAGAAGCAATGAAGGAATTAACACTGATGCTGTTATTCCTGTCCCGCTTTACACGGGGAGAGAAGTTTCACGAAGCAACCGATTTTTATGCGTGGAAAGGCTATGATTTTGATATACTGAACGAATTGGACGATGCAGACTATATTCGGCAGGGGAATCATCCGTCTCGTTCCAAATCGGTATATATTACGGAAAGCGGTATGGAACAGGCAAAAGAGCTTTTATCCAAATATGGTATCAGTGATTGGAAACAGGGGTGAGAAAATGAAGAACCTTTTTGAACGCACCAGTTCTAACTGGGTGCGGTATAGTGAATATGAATGGAGGGCGACAGAGGACGGAACTCTGTATCTCACACCCACCAAGACAGCACAGCCGAGTATCTACGATCCGCTGGCAGAGTATCAGAAAATTGTACTGGATGCCATCAACATAGGACGCATGGGTATGGGCAAAAAGCCGGATGCCGAAATTCAGAAGGCTATCCAGCAATTTGCAGTGAAATACGGCTTGTTTGGACTGATGACTGCGTTACCTACCACACCAAACTTTATGGAATATGAGGCGGTGTACCTGCCGAAAAATCACTTCATTAAAGAAAAAACTATGTCCACTGAAAAATATCTGGCACTGTTCTTTCCATTTGACAAATTGGATGTAATCAAGCGTGGTATCGAGTCCATGTGGAACATCCAGAATGACCGTGTTATGATGGCACTGGCTTTGACCATGACAGACAAGCCGATGGCGGTCAACATGAGCTTTCAGCAGGAATATGCGGAGCGGTATGACTGGATGAAACAGCAGTTCATCGACTGGGCGTTTACCTATATCAACAGTTTCCTTTATTATGAGGATTATGATACATTGAACGATGAAACCCGGCAGATGATGCAGCAGATGATGCAGCAGAGCATGGCAGCTTTTGGCGGCATCGCTCCAACCTATTATATAGCTCTTTTGGATAAGCCGACGATTATTTGGGATTTTCACTCTCTCATGCTTGGAGTTCAGATGATGTTCAGCTTTATGCTGACCGACAGCGAGAACCCGATTAAGCTTTGCAGGCATTGTGCTAAAGCCTTTGTCGCAAGCAGACCAAGTGCTGTGTTTTGCAGCCCTCAGTGCAAGAATAAGCATAATGTTTACAAAAGCAGAGCGAAAAACAAAAGTGAAGAATAGGAAGGGAATGGATATGAACGAAGAATATGGGCTAACTCCTTATGAAACAAGGGAAATCCTGTTTTATAAAACTGATAATGGTGAAGTTCGGGTTGAGATCCTTTTATATCAGGAAAACTTGTGGCTGACGCAGGCAAAGATGGCAGAATTATTTGAAGTGCAAAAGGCGGCTATTTCAAAACATTTGAAAAATATTTTTGTATCCGGCGAATTGCTGGAAGAAGCAGTTGTTTCCAAAATGGAAACAACTGCGGCAGACGGCAAGCGGTACAATACAAGCTATTACAATCTGGATGCCATTATTGCTGTCGGATACCGTGTTAATTCTAAAAAGGCTACGATGTTCCGCATTTGGGCAAACCGAGTATTAAAAGAATTTATTATTAAAGGCTATGTGATGGACGATGCACGACTGCGAGAACCAGAAAACCTCTTTGGTAAGGACTATTTTGAGGAACAGTTGGAGCGTATTCGTGATATTCGCTCCAGCGAACGCCGTTTTTATCAAAAAATCACGGACATTTACTCCCAGTGCAGCGCTGACTATGATGTGAACAGTCCTGTTACAAAAGAGTTTTTTGCCACAGTACAGAATAAGCTTCATTACGCTGTCACTCATCATACAGCGGCTGAGATTGTTTATGGACGAGCCGATAGCACAAAACCAAACATGGGCTTGACAACTTGGAAAAATGCTCCGCAGGGGCGTATTCGCAAGTCGGATGTTTCAATCGCTAAAAACTACTTGAACGAAGAAGAAATGATAAATCTGAATGAGATCGTGACAATGTATCTGGACTATGCCGAAAGACAGGCACGGCGGGGAAATATCATGTATATGCGGGATTGGGTTAATCGTTTGGATGCGTTCCTCCAGTTCAACGAAGAAGATATTTTACATGACAAAGGCAAAGTAACCGCTGCCATCGCAAAGGCGTTTGCAGAAAGTGAATTTGAAAAATTCCGTGTTTTGCAGGACAGAACATATCAGAGTGATTTCGACCGTCTTGTGGCAAATATCGAAGAAAACAGCAAACAAACAAAATAAATCAGGAAACCCCACGCTTCCGATTTTATTGTCAGAAGTGTGGGGCTTTTGTATCAGGTTTACAGATCATATACCAATTCGTGCAGAACGATTTCTTCCGCACGGTTACGGAGACTGTTCATACGGCGCACCCATTCTATTTGATCAGCCGCTTTGAGCGCTTCAGTTATGCCTTCCTGCTTTGCCATAGCGGAAACGATGTTTTCAATGCGCTCGTTGCAGGCTTGATCTATTTCAGCTAAATGCTTGAACAGCGTTCCCTCCAGCACATAGTTGTTGTAGAGGATTTTACGGTACTCTTTCAGATAGCTGTGGCGCATACGCCCGTGTTTGCCTATCTGATATTCGCCGTCATCCGGCAAAGTAATGTCGGGAATGAAATAATCTCCCACTTGACGGTATGTACCACCCATTTCTTCAAAGATAGTTTTCATAAAATTCAGCTCCTTTTGTATTAATTTCCAGCAGTTATAAGGCTTTTTGACTCCTTTCTTACAACTGCTTTTCAATTCACCACAAATGAGCCGCAGTCATATGTATTAGACGGCAGAAACCACCCTTTACATAGTAACTCTTGGTTTACAATACTGTTGCTTTCGCCCCCGTCCCTGTCCTCATCACCAACTGAAAGTCGGGAGTATAGCGCTGTGATCTTATTGGTATATTCTGTCATGGCGTTATCCTCCTTTTTTGTGTCTATATATCATTCCTTTACAGTTAATATTATGCAACCCACCGATTTCTTGCAAATCACAATGCCGCGAATAAGACAAGCGGCAAGCGGGAGCTTCGGTCCGTTCGCCGCTGTCCGCGAAGCCTCTCCGTGATTTTTCGGCGCAATTTCGTAAAAATTGTTGATTATTCCAAAAGGCACTGTTACAATCGTGGTAGGTATTTCTACTATTCGTATGATGAGGTCGGTTATGTCAAAAAAAATTTTTATTACCTCCAATTTGTCCGATGAATCCCTATCGGTTCGGGCGCAGCTTCAGGAAAAATTGGAATCGAACGGCTTCGAGATCGTCGATTCCATTTCGGAGAGTCCTTCGCTGATCATCGCGGTGGGCGGCGACGGCAGCTTTATCACGGCAGTCCATCAATATCATTATCCGAAGATCCCGATCGTCGGCATCAATACCGGCCATCTCGGATTTCTTCAGGACATCCATCCGTCGGATATCGACCGTTTTATCGAAGCCTACAAGGCGGGACACTATTCGCTGATGCCGATCTCGATCGCCAAGGCGGAGGTCGAAGCGCAGCAGAGCTTTACCCTCTACGCGCTCAACGAATTTGTCATCCGCAACAAGCTTTCCCGTATGATCCATCTGTCTTTCAAGATCAACGGTTCTTGGATCGAGCGATTCAGCGGAGACGGGCTTTTGATCTCCACACCGACCGGCTCGACCGCATACAATTATTCCGCCGGCGGCGCGATCGTCGATCCATCACTGGATCTGCTTCAGATCACCCCGCTGTCGCCGTCGAATACCAACGCCTACCGCTCGCTGACTTCGAGCATCGTCACGGCGCCCGACTCGATCATAGAGATCTCGCCGGAGCAAACGGACGCTTCATCGGTACAGATCATCAGCGACGGCTTTGACAACCAATTGGATTTTGTAAAAAAAATTACCATCACCTCCTCTCAGCGAACCGTCTATGTGCTTCGTCTGCACAATTACGATTTCTGGCAGAAGGTGACCAATCGATTTTTATAGAGGGACTGTATGAAAATTGGAATTTTAAGCGACACACACGGCAACCTGGACGCATTTTTCGAAGCGCTCAGTCAAATGAAAAATGCGGATCTGATCCTTCACCTCGGCGATGTGCTGCCGACTTATTCCTATGATCGTTATGATTTCGGAGCCGATCCGCGTATGGATATCCTTCGCGATATGACAAATATTCGATTCGTGCGAGGCAACGGAGATACCGCGCACCACCAAAGGCTGCTCGGTCATCCGCTCCACGATCCCTTTCTGTTTGTCGAGCTCGGAAAATACCGTATCTTTGCGACCCACGGACATCATTATTCGCGAATGTCCATGCTGATGCGCGCCAAAGAGCTGAACGCGAATATCCTGTGCTACGGGCACTCGCACATCAAAGAGCTGGATTCCGATGACGAAATGGCGATCCTCAATCCCGGAAGCACCTCTCTTCCGCGCGACGGCCGGGCATCCTACGCGCTGATCTCGGACGATCGGATCCGGATTTTCTCTCTGGAAGATCATTCACTTATCGCGGAGCTTCCTCTCTAAAATTTTAAATTTTATTTTTTTTTTACTTGAAAAAATAAAATCCTTATGTTATATTTGTATAGTATTTTCAGCGCACCGGTAGCTCAGATGGATAGAGCAGTGGCCTTCGAAGCCACGTGTCGGGGGTTCGAGTCCCTCCCGGTGCACCAGTTGATTCCGATCCGGACACAAAATTTCCGTGTCGTTTCGTATATAAATCAATCCATAAG
This sequence comes from Filifactoraceae bacterium, assembly GCA_041845175.1. Classification (GTDB taxonomy): domain Bacteria; phylum Bacillota; class Clostridia; order Peptostreptococcales; family Filifactoraceae; genus JAUNKE01. Next base: position 15,596 of record JBGZCE010000041.1, on the reverse strand, counting down.
ACAAAGGGTTAAAACAAAGGGTAGCTCATCGGCTACCCTTTTTGCATACGGATCTTTTGTTCTTTTCCCTCGGAAAGCACAGGCTGTCGCGACTTCATGGAGCGCACGCCGAACCGGAAAGCCGCCGCTCGAAATCGATTTGCCTCGATTCAATTTTCACGGCGGTGCGGATATTTCGGCGAGTTGTCAGGGAAGGCGGTGAAGCAATTAAGATTCGATCTTTCGGATCTCCTCGGATACATTCTCCGCTCTCTCCCTCGGGATGTTGTTGAGATCAAACACGACGATCTCGATTCCACGGATGTATTCTCCGCTTTCTGCGGATCGATCCGTTCGCACCGGCTCATCCGCTCGTGCCGGCTCGCTTGACGGCTTGGAAAAATAATTGCATGAAATGGCGGAACAGCCTTTATTATTTTTTTGTTTTATGATACAGTTAAGGTATTGATTGCAAGGCGGCGGAGGCAAGCTCCCGATCCGTTTTACAAGGATCGGAGCGCTTTTTGTCCAAGCGATCCTAATTTTTATCACAAGCCTACCGATAAAAAGTCAAGCACTTTTTAGCAAAAACAAAATTGTTTGAGAGAGATAGGCATAGCAAAAAAGCCGTATTTAATCGTCGGCTTCAAAGCATACGAGGAGGAATTATGCTAATCGAATTGAAAGTAAATGATTTTATCGAAACCGTCGCTTCGTCATCCCCCGCTCCCGGCGGCGGCTCCTGCTCCGCATTGTCCGGTGCGCTCGGAGCTTCTCTGGCGATGATGATGTGTCAGCTGACCTTCGGCAAAAAAAATTATCAGCAGTACGAGGAGGCGGACAAGCAGGCATTGAATGAAGCCTTCGAGGTTTTGCAGGGCTGCGCGCAGGAGCTTTCTTCCTTGGTGGACAAGGATACCGAGGCGTTCAATCAGATCATGGCGGCGTTCAAGCTTCCGAAGGAGACGGAGGACGAAAAAAAGGCGCGCGCCAAAGAAATTCAGGACGCCACCTGGCATGCGATCGCTACGCCGCTTTCGATGGCGGAGCAATCTCTGCTCGCGCTCGAAAATCTGGAACCGCTGGTCCGACTCGGAAATCAGAACGCACTGTCGGATCTCGGCGTCGGCACGCTGATGCTCCAGGCGGGGCTTCACGGCGCCATTATGAATGTTAAGATCAATCTCGGCAGCGTGACGGACACGGAGCGTGCGGAAAAGCTGCGTGAAAAGATCGCAACGATCGTCGAGCGTGCGGAATCGCTGTCCAATCAGCTGTTGGCTGAGATCCATACCAAGCTGTCATGAAAGTTGCAGGACAACCATGAAGAAAAAAATACTCAAAAACATTGATGTTCTATACACGCCGGTGGATCCCGGCGCGCCTGTACGCGGCAATGCGATGAATCAGCTCCGCGTCATCGAGAACGCTTTTGTTCATATCGAGGGCGATACGATCGCCGCGATCGGCTCGGGTGAGGATTATCGCTCTCTTGTCGATGCCGATACCGTGGTGATCGATTGCGCGGGCAGGATCGCAACGCCGGGCTTTGTCGATTCGCATACGCATCTGGTGCACGGCGGCTCGCGTGAAAACGAGTTCGGTCAAAAGCTCAACGGCGTCAGCTATTTGGAAATATTAAGCGCCGGCGGCGGCATCCTCAGTACCGTAAAAGCCACGCGAAGCGCTTCTGCCGAGGAGCTGTTCGAAAAAGCGCGCAGGGTGCTGGACAAAATGCTCGCGCTCGGCACGACCACGGTCGAGGCGAAGAGCGGCTACGGCCTGGAGCTGTCGACCGAGATCAAGCAGCTTGAGGTTTCGCGCGCGCTGAACAATCACCATCCGATCGATGTGGTCGGCACCTTTATGGGCGCCCATGCGATCGCGCCGGAGTTCAAATCGAATAAGCAGGGCTATGTCGATCGGATCACGGAGGAAATGCTCCCGCAGATCAAGGCGCTCGGTCTTGCGGAGTTTTGCGATATTTTCTGTGAGCACGATATTTTCGAGGTGGAGGCTTCACGCTTGATCCTTCAAAAGGCAAAGGAGCTCGGCTTCAAAATCAAAATTCATGCCGACGAGATCGTTTCGCTCGGCGGCGCGGAATTATCCGCCGAGGTCGGCGCCATCTCCGCCGAGCATCTGATGGCGGCAAGCGATGCGGGGATCGCTCGAATGGCGGAGGCGGGCGTGATCGCCAATCTTTTGCCGGCGACCACCTTCAGTTTGATGAAAAACACCTACGCGCCTGCACGAAAAATGATCGAGCATCAGGTCGCCGTTGCGATCTCCAGCGATTACAATCCGGGCAGCTGTCCGTCGAGCAATCTTCAATTTGCAATGCAGCTCGGCTGTCTGTATCTTCGGATGACGCCGTTTGAGGTATTGACCGCCGTCACGCTCAACGGTGCGTATGCGATCGATCGCGCCGAGCGGATCGGGTCGCTCGAGGTCGGCAAAAAAGCGGACATCGTGCTGCTTGACGCGCCAAGCCTCGACTATGTCTACTACCATTTCGGCGAAAACCATGTGACGGATGTCTACAAAAGCGGAGAGCTCGTCGTCGCCTCAAAACAGCCGGTCTACAAATAATTACAAAGGTTACAAATTGCTTAAAAATCTATAAAAAACTATCCCTATCCTCCTACTCGTGGTATAATAGCTATGAATTAGGAGGATAATTATGTTTCTCATGACAAATAAAGAAGACGCACAACCGAAAAAAAAGAAGAAGCGGAAAAAGCGTAAAGGGAATGCTTTTTTGAATTTCTTAAAGGTGTTCTTTTTGCTTTTCTTTATAGTCGCTTTTGTCGGTACCGCAGCCGTGGGTGCTTACGCCTATTATGTCATCGCCAACGCGGAGCCGATCGATCCGACACGCATTTCGGAAATGCTTGACGACACCTCGTTTATTTACGACTCTCAGGGCAATCTGCTCGAAAAGGTCGCCGGTGTCGAAAATCGAACCGTCGTAAAGCTCGATCAGATGCCCGATTCCCTGAAGGAGGCCGTCGTTGCCATCGAGGACGAGCGTTTTTACGAGCATAAGGGGATCGATATAAAGCGTATTTTCGGTGCCTTGTGGCATGACATCAAAACGATGAGCCTGGAGCAGGGCGCGTCCACCTTGACGATGCAGCTTGCAAAAAATTTATACACCAGCTCGACACGAAGCTTTGACCGTAAGATCACCGACGCCTATTATGCGCTCCAGATCGAAAAGATCCTCAGCAAGGATCAGATCCTGTTCTATTATTTGAACCATCTCAATCTCGGTCGCGGAAATTACGGTGTTCAGGCGGCGGCAAACCATTATTTCGACAAGGATGTGTCCGAGCTGACCTTAGCGGAGTCCGCAATGCTTGCCGGCATTTCAAAAAATCCTTCGCGATATTCCGTATATACCACCTCGCCGATCGAGGAGGCCGATGATCTGGATACGATCCAGATCCGATTGTTCCTGCGTGACGAAGCATCCGAGGTGCCGTTGCCGACCGAGGCGGACTATCCGCTGTTCGATCGCCTGCTGGCAAAAGGATTGATCTCCCGCTACGAATATGCTCAGCTCAAAAACGGCGATTATTATGTGCGCAAGGCGACGCTGAATCCGACAGCCAAGGAGCGTCAGGAGCTTGTCCTTCAAATGATGAAGAAGAACGGCTACATCGACGAGGCGGAATATCAGGCGGCCGTTGCCGAAGAGATCGTCGTTAAGATCGGAAAAAACAAACAATCCAACATTTCTTCGTATTTCGCCGACAAGGTGAAGGTCGAAACGATCGCCATATTACAGGAACTCGGTCACGACGCCGAAAAGGCTCAGGATATCCTGGTCAACGGCGGACTTCGGATCTATTCGACGATGGATCCGAAGATACAGGCTATTTTGGAGACCGAGATCAACAACAGCGCCAACTATCCGCGCACGCGAACCGACGAAGACGGCGTCCTGCAGCCGCAGGTGGCAGCCGTCATTATGGATCATTCCACCGGCTTTGTGCGGGGATTGATCGGCGGCCGCGGCATCAGCGGCAGCAAAATTTACAATCGGGCGCTGAATCCGCGACAGCCGGGATCCTCGATCAAGCCGATCGCCGTCTATCTGCCGGCGCTTTCACACGGCTTTACCGCGGCTTCTCCGGTGGACGATTCCCCGATCACCGAAGGTAATTACAAGCCGAAAAATTACAGCTCCTATGACGGTCCGACTACGGTCCGCAATCTGATCATCAAGTCATCCAATGTCGGCGCCGTGCGAGTTGCGCAAGAGATCGGCGTAAGCGTTATGATCAATTCGCTTCGCAACCTCGGCATTTCAACCGTGGTAACCAGCGATACGGATCGTGCGCACAATGACGAGAATCTCTCTCTGGCGCTCGGCGGAATGACGCTTGGCGTGACGCCGCTCGATATGACGGCCGCCTATGCGACGATCGCCAATGACGGAACCTATATCAAGCCGATCTTCGTAAAAAGGATTGAAACCTCTACCGGCTCGCTCGTCTATGAAGCGAAAGCTGTCACACGAAAGGTGGCGACGCCTCAGGAAGCCTATATTATGAAGTCCATGCTCCAGGATGTCGTCAATCGCGGAACGGGCGCAAGAGCAAAGGTCAGCAGTCAGGCGACTGCCGGAAAGACCGGAACGACCAACGATGAAAAGGATGTCTGGTTTGTCGGCTTCACACCGTACTATGCGGGTGCCGTATGGATCGGCGAGGATCTGCCGAAGGATCTCAATATGACGAGTGATGTGCCTTCCGCATTGTGGGGCAAAATCATGAACAAGGTCCATTCCGATCTGCCGGGCAAAAGCTTTACCATGCCTTCCAATATCGTCGGACTGACGATATGCAACGAAACCGGATTACAGGCGACTCCGTTCTGTCCGAATACGCGAAAGGAGATCTTCATCGCCGGCACCACGCCGAAGGAGATCTGCCCGCTTCACGAGGAAACTCCGCCGGAGGAAAATCCGCTGCTTGACGATGTGACCGACGACAACGGCGAGACCACCGATCCGACCAACCCCGGCAGCGGCGGCGAGACCACCGACCCCGGCACGGGCGAGGAAGGTGACGGCTTGCTGACCGAAGGCGGCGGTGAATAAACCGGATAAGATCATCCGATTCTTAAGGAGGATCGCTGATTCGAGTGCAGCAACAAATGTCTGCTCGACCGCTTGATACGCGTTTAAGCGTTTAAGTGTTTATATTTCAGAGCGTTCAATATTTCCGTTGCACGCTCTACAATAATCCGATAATAAAAGACCTTCAAAAATCGGCTTCCGGTCGAACCCTCCCGGTCAGATCCTTGATCTGACTTTCGAGATGATCCGTCGCTCCGATGCTTGAAGGTCTTTTTTGATGCTGAACGATCTCTTTTTTGCCTGATCGTTCCATTCTATTTCATACTCTCCTCGAATCATTATTCCGCGCTTGCAGGAATGCGTTGTCGCACGCCGATTATTCCCCTTTTGTCGCTTCTGCAACGCTTTTTCTTTTCCTCCCGATGATCGTCCAAGGCTGCCGCATTTTGCACAGCTGTCCGATCGCTCGCTACCAGAATCGGAAAATCCGCGCTATCTGCTCGCCGACGATCGACACCAAAAAGGCGGACACTGCGATCGCCGGCCCGAATGCGATCTCATCCCGCAAGCGGATTTTTTTGCCGAGCAGCTTCTGCACAGCAATCCCTATGAGCGCAATATAAAAAGCGAGCATTGCCGCCATCAGCGCGTTCAGTCCGCCGAGCACCATGCCGCATGCCGCCATCAAAAGCACATCTCCCTGCCCGAAAACCTCCCGTCCGTAGATCCGATAAGTGAGCCGATGGATGAGAAAATACAACGATTCGCCGATCGCGACGCCAAGCAGCGCGTCCGGAGCTTTTTGCATAGCAATCATCAACACAAAATGGATCACGCTGAATACGATCAGCAGCGCATCGTCGATCTGCCCGAAATCGTGATCGATCATCGCCACGATCAGCAGCATCGACCAAAAGGATATCTGCAAAAATGTGTGCAGCGTAAGTCCGTAGCCGGCGTATGCGGCAAAAAACAACAGCGCGGTCAAGAGCTCGATCAGCGGATATCGAAGAGGGATTTTTGCTCCGCAGGATCGGCACTGACCCTTCAGTCGCAAAAAGCTCAGCACCGGGATCAGATCAAGCGGCGCGAGCGTTTTCCGACAGGCTTCGCAAAAGGATCGCCCGCGGACAAACGAGATCTCGCGCGGAATCCGATAGATCAGCACATTATAAAAGCTTCCGAATATCAAGCCGAACAGAAAAAACAAAAATCCCATACGACACAAATCCTTCCTTCATATTCTCAACTCGCTGCGAGCCGCGCCGATCATTTGCGCTCGTCCGCTCCTTCATCACCGACTCTTTCACGCTTTGTGATCCTCGATCTTTCACCGATCGACTTCCCGACAACAGCGCGGCGGATCGCTTGCTTCAGCCTGTCGGACAAGCTCCTTGTCCATCGATGTCGGCGTTTTTGTGCGACGAGCCGCACAGCGCTTTTCGACTCAAAAAAAGCCGAATTCTACGAGGCTTCTCGCACCATTCGGCTTTTCGTTTTATTGATCTCGATCGTTTAGAAATCCGCTGAGCCCACGGTTCGCGGGAACGGGATCACATCGCGGATATTGCTGATTCCCGTGAGATACATCAAGAGCCTTTCAAAGCCCAGTCCGTAGCCGGCATGCTTTACGCCGCCGAATTTGCGGAGCTCCAGATACCACCAATAATCCTCGAGCTTCATACCGAGCTCCTGCATTCTCTGCACCAGCTTGTCATAATCATCCTCACGCTGCGAGCCTCCGATCAATTCGCCGACGCCCGGCACCAGCAGATCCGCCGCCGCCACCGTTTTGCCGTCCTCATTTTGCTTCATATAAAATGCCTTGATATGCTTCGGATAATCCGTGACGAACACCGGTCGTTTGAATACCTTTTCCGCCAGATAGCGCTCATGCTCCGTTTGCAGATCCGCGCCCCATGCGACCGGATATTCGAATTTTTCACCCGATTTTTGTAAGAGCTCCACCGCCTCCGTGTAGGTGATGCGTCCGAATTCGGATTCGGTCACATTATCCAATTTCTCAAACAGCTGCGGATCGACGATCGAATTGAAAAATTCCATTTCCTCCGGTGCATTTTCGCGCACATAGCGAATGACATATTTGAGCATCGCCTCGGCATTGTCCAGATAATCCGTCAGATCGGCAAATGCCATCTCCGGCTCCATCATCCAAAACTCCGCCGCATGACGCGCGGTATTGGAATTTTCGGAGCGGAAGGTCGGCCCGAAGGTGTAAATATTTTTATACGCCAACGCAAAGGCTTCGCCGTTCAACTGCCCGCTCACCGTAAGGTTGGTATTTTTTTTGAAAAAGTCCTCCCTGTAATCCACCTGACCGTCCGTCATCGGGACCGACAGCAGATCCAGGGTCGTCACTTTGAACATCTCGCCGGCACCCTCCGCATCCGAGCCGGTGATGATCGGCGTATTCACATAGACGAAATTTTGCTCCTGAAAGAAGCGATGAATCGCAAAGGCCGCGATCGAGCGCACGCGAAATACCGCATTGAACGCATTCGCGCGCGGTCTGAGATGCGCGATCGTGCGCAAAAATTCAAAGGTATGTCTTTTTTTCTGGAGCGGAAAGGCGGCGTCCGATGTTGCTTCGACGCAGATTTCCGATGCCTTCAGCTCGAACGGCTGCTTCGCGCCCGGCGTTTCCACCAACAGGCCCTTGACACGGATCGCCGTTGCGATCGGAAGCTTTGCGACCTCCTTGAAGTTGTCTACGGCATTTTCCTCAAATACCACCTGCAGATTCTTGAAAAAGGTTCCGTCGTTCAGCTCGATAAAGCCGAAGCTTTTCTGATCGCGCAGCGTCCTGATCCAGCCCTGCACTTCGATTTCTTTTCCGATGTATTCATCCGTTTTTCTAAATAACTGTCTGATATCCATAAAATCCCCTTTATTTTATTTGATTTGCGCTTCTTCTCTTTGGCGAGGCGCTATTTGTAATAGCTCATCGGATTGACGGTCTTTCCGTTTACACGCACTTCAAAATGCAGATGGTTCCCGGTCGAATACCCGGTCGAGCCGACCCTTGCGATCGTCTGCCCTTTGGTGACCTTCGTGCCTTCACTGACCAGCAGCGCCGAATTGTGCGCATACACCGTCGCGATTCCTCCGCCGTGGTCGATCATGATCACATTGCCGTAGCTGTTCTGATATCTCGAGGTGATGACCGTTCCGTTTGCCGCGGCCAACACCGCCGTTCCCTTCGGCGCGGCAATATCCTGTCCCTGATGGAAGCTCCGAACGCCCGTGAACGGATCGGATCGGTAGCCGTATCCCGAGGTCAGCGTTCCGCGGATCGTGAGCGGCCACAGGAAGGCGCCGCCCGAATACGGCGTATTGTTGCTGCCGCTGGCTCGAACCGCCGCCAGATATTTTTGCTCCAGCACGGAGTTTTCTCTCTGGAGCGCTTGCTCCTGGAGCTTCAATAATTGCACATTCTTCGACAATGCATTCTTCGCATTTTGCTGCGCCGCCAAATTTTGCTCATATTGCGCCTGCTCCTTTTTGATCTTCTCCTGCACCGCCGTCATCCGATCCTTTTCCGCAAGCAATCTCGTCTTGTAATCCTCCAGGCTTTTTCTGCTCGCCTCCAATTCCTCAAGCATTTCACGGTCGGAGTTTACGATTTTTTGGACATTATAGGCGTTGGAGATCAGATCCGACAGATTCGAGGACTCCAACAGCAGCTGAAAATAGGTGAGGTCCGAGGTTTTGTACATTACCCGGATGCGCTCCTTGAGCATTTCCTCATTTTCCGCGATCTCGGCTTCGGTCTGCTCAATCTGCGCCTTGGTCGCCTTGATGTTGATATTCAAATTTTTCATTTGAAGCTGCAAATTATCCAGCCGGGCTTCCGCCGATGTGATCTTGCTGTCCAGATCAAAGATCACGGAGGATAATTGATTCAGCTCTCTCATTTTCTTGTTGATGTCCTCCCGCAGCTCTTTCTGCTCCTGTTTGTTCTTATTGATTTGCTCCTTCAGTCCCGCCGTCGCGAATGCCTGCATCGTGCCGGTCAGCAAAACGAGAACAAGCCCCAGCGCCACCATTTTTTTACTCATGCTACACCTCCAAATACTGCCTTACGGATGCCACAGAGCCTACGGTTCCTATTCCGATCCCCATCGCCAGAAAAACCGCGACGATGTTTCGGATAATATCCTCTATTCTTAGAATGTATCCGTTGATAAATGCGATATCATTGGATATTAAAAAATTGTACATAAAGTGGTAGGTGATCTGAGTCAGCCCGATCGCAATCAACGCCCCGATAAAGCCCAGAATCAGTCCCTCTATGATAAACGGCCAGCGTACGAACCAGTTGGTCGCGCCCATATATTTCATAATAAAAATTTCGTTCTTTCGCGCGTCGATCGTCAAGCGAATGGTCATCGAGATGATGAAGATCGAAACGAATACCAGTACGATCATCAACAGCAGCCCAAACTGATTGATGGTCTTCACCATCGCCGCCAGCCGATCGATCACATCCTTATAATATCTTGTTTCCGAAACGCCTGCCAGCTCATCGATCGCACTGACCAGCTGACTTGCCTTTTCCGGCGCTTTGATCTCGACGATGTAGGAATTTTGCAGCGGGTTTTCGATCCCGTCCAGCAAATACGCCTTGTCTCCCCAGCGCTCTTTCAGCTTGAGCAGCGCGTCCTCCTTGGATTCATAGACCACGCCCGCGACATTGTCCAGCTCCTTGATCTTGAGTCCGAGCTCCTGGATCGCGGCTCCCTCAAGCTCGTCGTTCAAATACACATTCACCGCATTGAACTGATCCTGCGTCTTGACCATAATATTGTTCAAATTCAAAACTACACAGAGCATCACGCCGAAAATAAACAGCGAGGAGGTTACCGATGCGATGGAGGCGATCGCCATGGAGCGATTGCGGATCATCCCCTGAAACGCTTCTTTGATATTGTGCATAAAGCTATTTAACATAAGTGTAATTCCCCCTTTGCACATCACTGAGCACCTTGCCCTCATCGATCGTGATCACGCGCTTTTGAAGCTTGTCGACGATCTCCTTTGCATGGGTCGCAACGATGACCGTCGTTCCGCGTCGATTGATATCCAAAAGCAGCTTCATGATCTCATCCGCATTATGCGGATCCAGATTCCCGGTCGGCTCGTCCGCGATCAAAATCAACGGATTGTTGATGATCGCGCGGGCGATCCCCACTCGCTGCTGCTCTCCGCCCGAAAGCTGAGACGGATAGCTTTTTGCCTTGTGGCTCAGGCCCACGAGCGAAAGCGCCACAGGAACCTTTCTTCGTATATCCTTTTTGTGATGCTGCGTTATCTCAAGCGCATAGGCAACATTCTCATACACGGTCTTGTTCGGAAGAAGCTTGAAATCTTGAAAGACCACACCGATGCTTCGTCTGTACTTGGGGATTGTCCGCTGCGTCAAGGTGCTGATATCCATATTGTTGATCGTCAGGATCCCCCGCGACAGCTGCTGTTCTCTCAGGAGCAGACGGATAAAGGTCGACTTGCCCGCACCGGAGCTTCCTACCAAAAAAACAAATTCCCCTTTGTTGATAAATAAATTTACATCCTCTAACGCATATTTGTCTTTCTTCTCATACTGCTTATATACATTTTCAAATTTAATCAACTTTTCCTCCTAGCTCTGACTATTTGCCATACAATTCGTCAGTAAAGCAAATTCGTCAATCGTCAGCGTTTCGCCCCTTCTTTTCGGGTCGATCCCTGACATCTCAAGAGCCTGCTCCACTCTTGGCTTATCAAAATTTTCATAGGTAGAAAGAGCATTTTGTATGGTTTTTCTTCTCTTTGAAAAAGCCCCGCGCACCACCTTAAAAAACAGCTGCTCGTCTTGAACTTCGACCGCTCGGGCTTCTCTCATGCGCAGCCTGATCACGGTCGAATCCACCTTCGGCGGCGGGATAAATGCGGATCGAGGTACTTTTGCAACGATGTCGCAGCTCGCATAATATTGAATGGCGACCGTAAGGCTCCCGTAATCCTTTGTCGAAGGAACGGCAGCGATCCGATCGGCGACCTCCTTTTGGATCATCAGCACGAAGCGATCCGGCGCGACCGTGCTCTCCAGAAACTTCATAATGATCGCCGTCGTGATGTAATACGGCAGATTGGCAACCACCTTGATCTTCTTCCCCTGCGCATACTCCTCGGCAAGCGCCGCAAGATCGGTTTTGAGGATATCTTGATTGATGATCGACACATTGTCCGTATCCGCCAGCGTTTCGCCCAAAATCGGGATCAGATCCTTGTCGATCTCAATGGCGACCACCCTGCCGGCTCGCTTTGCCAGCTCCCTGGTCAAAGTTCCGATGCCCGTGCCTACCTCAAACACGATGTCCTCCTTCGTCAATTCGGCGGCATCGACAATTTTGGTAAGTATATTCGTATCGACCAGAAAATTCTGCCCCAGCGATTTGCTCAACCGAAATTGATGCCGGGCGAGGATATCCTTCGTCGTCCTGTGCGTTGCCAATTCACTCTTCATCATTTTCATCCCTGCCCGGTCCGATGCTCGCTATGCTCCACATCCTTGTCCCCGGTTTATTCTTCACTATTTTCATCCCGCACCTGTTTCAGCGCTTCTTCAAATTCATCTCTCGTAATGCCGAAATTATTCAATCTGGACAAAAACTGCTTCGTATTTCCGTATCCGATCCCCAGAATCGCCCCGATTCGATCCCGCTTTTCGCTCGCAAAATCGTCGATCGTCAGCCCGTGTGCGAGCATATCCTTCATCGAAAACAATTCGCTCCTACGCGTCTGCACGCAATGCGCCTTTGCCAGCGCATCGCGGATCGCCTCCGGCGAAGCATTCTCAACGCCGATATCCTCTCCCTTCATCGCAAGATCTCTGGGGATATACGCATGCTTGCATCGTCCCGCGATCTTTGCGACCTCCTTGCGGATCTTCTCCCCCGCATAATCCGGATCCGTCAACACGATCACGCCGCGGCTTTGTGCCGCCCTTTTGATCCGCTCCCGCACATATTTCGGAAAGCCGTATCCGTTGGTCGCGATCAGCTCCGCATCGACTGCGCGCTTCACGGCGGAAATATCGTCCTTTCCTTCCACAACGATAATTTCTTTAATCATTTCTTCTCCATTTTCAAAAAAAGGAAGTATACCTGTAAGCCGAGTTCTGTCGTGAATAGCCATCTATCTAGGCCCTGCGTCGCCGAAGGGCTCAAGCGACCTACCTCCGGATAAGGACGGGCAGCCCTCTTTCTCGATCCTACTTGGTCTTGCTCCGAGCGGGGTTTACATGGCCAACCGATCTCCCGATTGCCGGTGAGCTCTTACCTCACCTTTCCACCCTTGCCATCGCTGGCGGTATCTCTCTGTTGCACTTTCCTTGGAGTCGCCTCCACTAGGTATTACCTAGCGCTCTTGCCCTGTGGAGCTCGGACTTTCCTCATGGTCTCCCATGCGACTATCCAGTATACTTCACGCTACATTATAACATTATTTCAACTTGTATATCAAGTTGCAGAAGCTTATATGGGGCTGATTTTATTCAAAAATCCCTTGATTTTCACTTCAAATTTAAGTACAATACTTTTTATCGGAGGAGATTATATGTTTGTACAATCACACAAGGTGATGGCGGACAGGATCTACGAATATGTTGAAAAACATGCCGGCGTTTCTTTGAACCTGTTGCGTTTTCGCGCCGGAAACATGAGTCCCGATCTTCCGCTTTATCACAGTCATCTAAAGCATTATAAACATCAAAACTTCGAATATCTCTTGGATATGATCGATCTTCTTACGCAGTCCAATCCGGAAAGCAATGTCGGAGCTCTGAAAAATTATTCTTATCGCCTTGGTGTCATCTGTCATTACCTCTGCGATTATTTTTGCTATCCGCACCATAACAGGCGCTACTTTCACGATAAATTGACCGAGCATATGATTTATGAAAGAGATTTGCATAAAACGATAAAAAAATTCAGGAGTTCGGACTATCTCCCTCAATATTATTTGAAGGAGATTCTCTTGCAGGGTGCGCAGGAAGGCTTCAACCTTCTTTTGATGATCGAGGAGTTCCATAAGGATTATATGTCGGAAACTCCGTCCTTTCATACGGATGCAACCTATGCAATTACCGTTTCCTCGATCGTTGCAACACTCATCGTAATGGCATCCGTCGGAAAGATCCGATTGGACACCTCGGAGAGCGCGGAGCCGCTGAAGCTCGTCTTATAGGCGATCACAATGAAGTTTTTGAGCATAAAAGACAGAGCGCTTCTGTTTGAAACTGTCAAAATTTTTTTAAGATCAGGACTTGAAATTTCCGCAGCCCGTATCGAAGGATCTTGATCAGATCAAAATTCCTTGACCGTCCGAAACAGAGCACACTGTTTTTTTTGTTTGCGAAAAAAAAAGAGGCGACCCGATCCTCGCAATGTGATTTTGAGATCGTCGTTTCATCTCCTCTTGTTTTCCTCTATTCAATTTTATTGATCGAGCCGCTTCGATAGATCCGGAAATTGTCTTTGGATTTTTCAATCTCAGTCAATCGCAAAAGGCTCAAGCTTGACTAACCGCCGCTCGGCTCAGATATTCTGTTTAAGCGTTTTTATTCTCACGCGCCTTCTGTCCTATTTTTTGCCATCTGCATCTCTTCAAAATGTCTGCCTGAAATTTCGTATTTAATTTTCTGCCGCTTCAAATCTGAAGTCGGAATATTATTTTCTTGCCGCTGCTTATTTGACGAACCGTCTTTTCATTATTTTAATTGAGGCTATTGTATAATTCAACGGAAAAGATTTCGATAGTCACTCATAGAGAAAGGAAAAGGTTCCTTTCGGACAGCTCAGATACTGATCCATCAAGCTTGACAGAGTGACGATTTTTGTATATCTTTGCTCCTCCGACCATGAGAACAAGCCGCGATCTAACAAAAAGCTCATCGCAGAGAGTATGATCTCACTGAATTCTCTCGGATTTTCGCAAACGAAAACACCTTCCGTTATCCCTTGTTCAATAATTTCGGTTACAATGTCCGATAGTGCAATGACAATCGTAGTTAATGATTTTTGGTGTATTGACGCATTTTGTTGAAGATGGAGGTATTCATCCAATTTTGAATCGGAGGTCGCCGAATAGTACATTCGAAAAAGGCTTTCAAGTCGCTCGATCGCATTTCCCCGGACAGCTTTACTTGTGGCCGCAACATTTTCAATCAAGCCGGAGTATTGCCTGGAAACTAAAGCCTCCAGCACTTCTTCCTTGGATTTGAAATAATAATATAAACCTCCTTTTGCAATTCCCGCTTTATTCGCAATTTCGCTTACACTGGCCGTCCCTCCTTTGCCTTCAATAAAAAGTTCTTCCAATGCATCAATAATCTTTGTCCGTTTATCCATCCTTTTCCTCCGATTTCCATTTTATTTTCTTTAGTGTACCATAATTTTATTTTTTTGACCACCATTCAATTTTTTGTTGACCGTCGGTCAAAATGATGTTATACTGTTTTTGAACAGTAGTCAAATGTTTTTCAGGAGGTATATTATGAAAGATTTAGCGTCAAATCACTATGGACAATGGCATGCCGTTATCCTCTGGATCCTCATCTATGGAGTTTTCCTGGTTTTTCTTCCGTTCTACAAAAAAAGCCAACGAAAGCCGACCACGGCATATCTTGCCTTTATCATTGCCTATGCGCTTGAGATGTTTGGGGTTCCCATGAGCATGTATTTCGTCGCGTATGTATTCGGAAGGCAACTCCCGGACGGAGTATTGTGGGAACATACTCTCAACCAATTCATCGGTCACTGGGGGATGTATATTTGTATCCTCTTGAATATCATCGGCGGATTATTGGTTGTATTCGGCTGGAAAAGCATCTACAAAAATTATTGGAGGTATAATGACGGTGACGGCTCACTTGTAACAAGAGGAATATATAAATACATTCGGCATCCGCAATACACAGGTTTTCTGCTAATCACTTCAGGAATGATTTTCGAATGGGCTACCATTCCATTATTGCTCATGTGGCCGATCCTCGTAGTCGTTTATTATCGCTTGGCGCGCAAAGAGGAAGAAGATATGCTCCGCCAATTCGGAGATTCTTACGAACAATACAAGAAAGTAACCGGTATGTTTCTTCCGAGGTTTTCCCTTGATAATAAAAAAGGATGGATCCACTCGTAGTTTGTATCGATCCCAAATCGTTACATTTTCAATCCGACTTTTGGAGATTGACAATATATCCGTGTCGTTCTATGTATCATAAAGCATTTACGGCATGGTTGAACGATTTTTTCGTTTCGCTCCACTTTTGTCTGTTTTTCCCGACTTGATCTTCCGGCTTTTCAAATTCGGATTGCATACTTTCCCGTCATTTGTAATGTGATAAGACATATGTTACAGAAATAAACAAAAAAAGAGAGAACTCATGATACAATAGTTTCGACGAAAAAACAAAAGTATCATAAAAGGAGTATCTCTCATATGAATAGTATAACCGAAGAAATGAAAT
>JBGZCE010000040.1:0-29932 GCA_041845175.1 Filifactoraceae bacterium | reverse complement strand
TTTCAACGATCCCTGCCGCGATACGCCGCAGCGATTTTGTCAATATCCTCTCCGCGGCGAAAGGCATGCTGAAGCTTTTGCATCTTGAACATCGTGCGGAGTATTCCGTTTTGCTCGAAGCGTCTTGCCGAAGTGATGATGGCGCTTTCAGCCATTGCCGGCTTGATCCCCCGGCGCTTCAGGCGAATGGAAAAATCATAATCCTCCATCAGAGGGAGCTTTGCAAAGCCGCCCATTTTTTCAAACAGCTCCTTGGTGATAAAAATGCCTTGATCTCCGAACATGATCCCCCGGCTGATCACGCGAAATCCTGACAATAGGCCGCAGCAAAGCATCAGAGGGTTGCGCGAATCGAAGCGCAGCTTGAAGCACCCCGCCGGACTGCGCCGCAGTGCCCTCTCGATGTCTTCGGCCGCCGTACATGGCAAAATGCTGTCCGCATGCAGAAAGAGCAGCACCTCTCCGCTCGCATGCTCTGCACCGAAATTCATCTGCATTGCTCTGGATCGAACGGGCGATCGAAGCAGCCGCATCGACCCGTCTCCTTTTCCAAAATTCGCGATCATGGAGCTGAGCAGGCGTACGCCGCCATCGGTGCTTCCGCCGTCGACAAAGAGGATCTCCGCCGCCTCCTCGAGCTTTATCAGATGCTCGAACAGCTTTTCGAGGTTCCCCTCTTCATTAAAGAATGGGATGATGATCGATATTTTCATACGCTATCTCCGCCAAATCCGCCGTGTCGCCGACCCGAAATTCCTTTTGAAAAAATTCCGCAGCGAGCATTTTGCAATAGTATTTTTTCTCCGGCTCAAGGCATTTGTGCAAAGTGATCTCGACCTGCTCCCCCAAAAAGGCGATGTCCTCGATCCGGCAGCCATTTCCCCGCACCGGTCGAAGCTGTGTCGGACGCAACAGCCTGCCGTCAAAATCGTTGATCTTTCCGAAGCGGCTCGCCACAAATGCCGAGCTTGGCCGATAAAAAAGATCATAGGGACTGCCCGTCTGCAAGATCCTGCCGCCATCCATCAGTACGAGCTTGTCCGACAGGCGCAGCGCCTCCGACGGGTCATGCGTAACGAGCAGCGTCGTGATCCGGCAATTTTTTTGAAGCCGGCGAAGCAGGAGCGCCATCTCCTCGCGCAAATTTTCATCCAATCCGGAAAACGGCTCGTCGAGCAGCAGAAGGCTCGGCTCGCACGCCAGTGCCCTCGCCAACGCCACCCGCTGCAGCTGCCCGCCCGAAAGCTCCTGTATCCTCCGCTTTTCAAACCCGGCAAGCTGCACCAGCTCAAGAAGCTCCTGAACCTTCATTCGCTGCCATTCTTTCGTTTTTTTTCGAAGCTCCGGCGCAAAGGCGATATTTTTTTCCACCGACAGATGCGGAAACAATCGCAGATCCTGAAACACGATGACCGCATTGCGGCTCTGCGGTGGCAGCTTGTTGACGCAGCGATCCGCAATAAAAATATCGCCGGATTTTTGCACGGTCAAGCCGGCGATCGTTCGCAGCAGAGTCGTTTTGCCGCAGCCCGAGCTCCCCAGAATCGTTGCCAGCTCGCCATGCGCAACGCTCAGGCAGATATCATGCAGTATCTCGTTTTTCCCCAGCTCGACAAAGAGCTTTTCAATTCTGAGCTCCATCATAGCCTCCCCTCCGCAGCGATCGGTTGACCAGCCACTCAAAAATCGTAAACACCCCCACACATATACAGAGAAACACCAGGCTGTATCCCGCCGCAATGCTTCGCTCTCCGCTGTTCAGATACGGCACCATCACAACGCTGAAGCTGCCGACTCTCCCCCCGCCGATGATCAGCGTCAGAAAATACTGGCTGAACGATACGATAAAGCTCATGCTGAGTGCGGACAGCAGTGCAGGCGACAGCAGCGGAAGGCTGACCCTCCAAAAGCTCTGAAAATCGCTTGCTCCAAGCACGGCCGCCTGCTCCTCGAGCGTTCGGCCCGTCGCAGCGCTCGCATCGTAGAGCAGCTTGGTCGCATAAGGAAGCGAATACATCAGATGCGCGATCACGACACCCCAAAAGCTCTGTGCCAGACGAATTTTCAAAAAAGGTACCTGAATGCCCATTCCGAATACCGTTCCGGGAACTAAAAACGGCAGCAATGCCAGAAGATACAGCCATTTTTTGCCGGCAAATTCATAAAATGCCAGCGCACGCGCCGTCATCAAGCCGATCGCGACCGATAGCAGCGCGACCACCGTGGACATGGCTATACTCGAAAAAACGAGCGGCAAAAAGCGCTCGTCCTTCAAGGCGATCGCAAGCACTCCGCGCAAGGATACCGCCGTCGGCAGAAGCTGCGGCCACTCCCAGCGCTGAGTAAACAGCCACGGAACCAGGCTCAGTACCGGAATGAGAATGCACAACAGCAGCAGGGTGATAAAAATTCTATGAGTCTTCATTTTTCCTCCCGTACAGGCTCCACAGTCCGATTGGCAGCAGCGTCAAAGCGATGATTACGCCGTTGACCGCCATCGCATACGGGCGATTGTGCAGATCCGGATGCGTATATTCCATATATGCCAGGATCGGCAGCGCCTTCGGCCTCGTTGCGCCGAGAATGAACGGCAGCTCATACGCTCCGAGCGCATAGGTGAACAATATCATAAAGCCGCCCACGATCGTCGGCATGCACAGCGGCAGTGTAATGCGGAAGAAGCTCTGTGCTTTGCTTGCGCCGAGATTGACCGCCGCCTCGCCCAAGCGCTCGTCGACCGCCTGCATCAGCGACATCACGAAATAAATTATAAACGGAACCTCCTTCCACAGGTAGCCCAAAATAATCCCGATTCCGCCTCTGTCGAACACGAGCAGCGCAAACTCCTCCTGCGCCGCGATCAGCCCCGCATGATAGAGAAGGCGTGCCAAAATTCCGTTTTGAGAAAAAAAGTGGATGATAAAGAAGGCGACGACGATATGCGGAATGATGATCGGAAGCTGGATGATGCGAAGAGTCCTGCCGCCGGTCTTTTTTGCCCGAACGAGCAGCGCGCACGCAAAGACCCCGATCAGCACCGATAAAAAAGCCGACAGAAAAGCGATATGGACGCTAAAAAGCAGGGAGGATACAAAATCCTCCCTTGCAAAAAGCTCCCGATAATATTTCAATGTCATTTTATCCAGCCCGAGCGACGGCATGATCCCGAAGCTCTGAGCCAAGCCGTTCGCGATCCCGTACAGAAAAATCATACTGAGCGCGAGCTGCGGCAGGATCAGCCAATAAGGATTCTTTTTCTCTTTCATCGTTTTGAAGCCGGCCTATTTTCCGACAACCTCTTCCAACCAGATTTCCTCAATGATCGGCACCAGCTTCGCCGGCATCTCCGGCAGCTTTTTGGAGAGCAGCTCGTCCTGCGGCAGCACGCCCTGTCCGAGCTCAACACTGTCAAATGCCGCTTTTTGCTCCTCACTCAAAAGATCATATTCCACGACCGGAAGCGTTCTGAGCGTCTTGAAGCGCTCCGCCTGAACCTCGGGCGACATCATCTCGTTGATCGCTACCAAAGCCCCCGCTTTGTTCGGTGCATTGATCGCGATCGCGATATAGTTCGTATTGCCGATCGCGCCGCTGTCAAACACAAAGGTTTCGGTCGTCGGCTTGAATTTTTGGTTTTCAATATTCACCGCCACGCCATACGCCGAATAGCTCATCCCGAAATACAGCTCGCCGTCCGCAAACATATTCTCCATCAGGGTCGAGCTGCTCGGAAAGGTCTTGCCCTGATTCCACAGATACAAATTGAGCTCTCTCAAGTACTCAAGCGCCGGCTCGATCGCCGCGCGCACGGTTTCCTTATCCGCCTCCATCGTTTGGAACTGCTCGTAGCCTACAATATCATAAATCACATTTCGTACAAATGCCGAGCCGGTAAAATCAGGCAGTGCCGGATAAGTCAGCTTGCCCGGATATTTTTTGGCAAGCTCCAGAAGCTCCTGCGTGTTCTTCGGCGTTTCCGGTATCAAGGCGGAATCCTTGTACATCACAAGCTGCGCCTCGCCGTAAGGCGCTTCCTTTCCGCGGATCGGGAAGCCGAAGTCAAAATTCGCTTTCGGCGAATCGATGCCGACATACTCGTTCAGATTCGGCAGCTTCCATGCATAATCGTCCAGCAGCATATTGTTCGTGCTTGCCGTTGCAAAATTTTCGCCGTTGATCCAGATCATGTCGATCGTTCCGGTCGAATTGTCCACATTGTTCGGTCCCGCCGGATTGGCCTGAAGCTCGCCGGCGAGAAGGCTCAATATCTCGTCGATTCCCATCGGAACGCGCTCGACCGTAATATCGTATTTTTCCTTCATCAGCGGCGCATAATATTCATCGAGCCAGTTGTTCAGATCCTCATCGCCGCCCCAGCCGTAAAAGCGAACCGTCGTTCCCCTCGCCTCCTCGACGATCGTATCAAAGTCCTTGGACAACAGCGGATTGAATAGGATTTCATAGGTCTTGCCGCTTGTATCTCCCGCCACATTCTCCACTATGATCCGCCCGTCAGATGCCGTGAGATAATCCTCTCGGCTCACCTCGCCCTGCAGATCATAATAGGATACCTGAACCGTTTCCGCCTCGGTCACGACAGGCTCCTGCTGCGCCGTATCGCTTGCACAGCCGCTTGCCGAAATCATCAGCATTGCCGCCGCAAATAATGATAACCATTTTTTCATTCGTAATCCTTCCTCTTCTTCGCCGCCTCTTGAATGAGTTATCGCGGCCGAAATCGTATTTTCATTTGATTCTAAGCTCGCCGAGAATCGCCCTCATGCCCTCGGATCGCTATGCCTCTCATTTTTCCGGCGCTATGCCTTTTGCTTCGCCTTGAGCTTCTCGTCGTACACCGCTTTTGCCAAAAAGCCCGCCGCCGACAATGCAAACAGCAGCAGCAAGCCGGTTACCAGCAAACGCGCGCCGCCTGTCAGCATTCCCCCGACATAAGAATAGATGATCGTTGCCGGAAGCTGTCCGAGCCCCGTTGCAATAAAAAAGCTGCCGAAGCTCATCGAGGTCAGTCCCGCCGCATAGCTCACGATATCAAAGGAAATGAACGGCAACAGCCGCGCGATCAGAACGCTTTGTTTCCCATGCTTTGCAAAAAAATCGTCGATCTGCTTGAGAGCACCCTTGCTCGCCAGCTTCTCCACCGCATCGCGACCCAGCCAGCGCGCCAGCACAAAGCAAAGCGCCGCTCCCGCCATCGCACTGCTCCACGAAAGGAGTGCGCCCTGCCACCAGCCGAACAGATTGGCATTCGCAAAGGTAATCAAAAAAGCCGGCAAGGGTGCCATCACCGATTGCAGCACCATCAGCAAAAAGGACACCGCCATCGCATACGGTCCGTAAGACGCCACAAACTCGCGCACGATCGCAAAATCCCCCGTCGCAAACATCGCCGTAATATTTTTGATCAACGCATTAAAGCTCGGCACAAAAAAATAAGCACCGATCGTAACGATAACAAATAACAGTGCCGCAATGCGCTTCATATTCATCGTTTTTTTCTCAGTCCCCGTATTCAAATCGACCTCCGACAATTTATTTTGAACAGTTCTATTCTACCACATAACATCGCGCGTCAGTATCGATTTTTTCGATCAATACGCACAGAAATTCTTATACCAAAAAGACCCTTGCCCGCCAACAAAAAACAAATCCCTAACCTTTTGCATAACAACCTCGCTTGTAAGGATCAACACATTTTACCGCGGAGCCTCCGAAGCTTCTTGTGCGATCCCGCATAAGATCGCGCCGCTCTTTCCGAAGCGCGCCGCGCACACGGCGAAGAAGCCGGCGAGCGGCAAATCGCATGATCACTTGTTCCGGCTCTTCTCGGAGAGACTCTCTTATCTTTTTGTTTTGCCGACGAAATTATCCGTCATGCCATATTGTCTCTTTTCAAATCGCACCGGCGCATACGACAAAGAAACCGGCGAGCAAAGCCCGTTCCCCTTCCGGCGCTCGGCAAAGATCACTCATACCGCTCTTTATATTCGCTCTTCGCTCTTTCGGTAACGGCCTTGATAAATTCGGTCTTGGATTCGGTGTAGCTGTCTCGATCATGCTCGAATTTTTTCCAAAGCGATCGCTTCAACCCCTCATACTTCTCCGCGACCTCCGGATGCTCCTGCAGGTAATCCCGAAAATACAGCTCGTCGTTGTCACCCGCCAAGCGAATATGAAGATGAAAGACCCTGTCCGCAAATCCGCTCGGAGTATAGCCCTTGTTCATCGAGATCCGATCGTCGCCTTGGTACATACACCGCCAGCCGTTTTCGGAAAGGATTTTTTCAACCGCAGTCAGATCCTCCGGCGCATGGACCTCCACCAGAATGTCGACGATATTTTTTGCCCAAATGGTTTCAACGGCGGTGCTGCCGACATGGGCGATGCGCTTGATCGCTCCGCTCGGGATCATCGCCAGGATCCCGCTTTCTTCCTCCCGATACCAATCCTTCCATTGCTCATTGTGCTCGACAAGAAAAATCGGAAACAGCTCCCACAGCTCCGCCAAGCTCATTTCTTCCAATTTTTTATTCATAATACTCCCTGAATTTAAGAAAGCGACCAAGCATTCTCAGTCGCTTTGCGTTGTTGAAATTTGCCGTTGCGTTTAGAAATAGATCTGGTCGACCGAGAATTCTTCGGAGATTCTCAGGTAGAAATCCAAAATATCTCTGAGCGCATAGACCGGCACCGGTCCGACCAGCTCGGTGTCCACCACATGGACATTGTAGCGCCCCGCTTCGGATTTGATCGTTTCAAACACGCGATGGATCGGCGTTTTTTCATAGTTGATCAAGTTCATCGAAACCTGGATCTGCTTTTTTTCCTCCAGCTCAAGCGCGATCGCCCGGACATAGGTGTATCCTCCGGCTGCGGCGCGAACTGCAGATACGATTTTCTTGCCGATCTCCAAATTCTGCGTATCCAGATTGATATTGAATGCGATCAGCGGAAATCTGGAGCCGGTTACCGTCGCGCCGGATTTCGGATTGAATTCCTTCGGTCCTTCATCAGGCGTCCATTCCTCCAGCTTCATCTTTTCCTCAAGCGCCTCATATTGTCCTTTTCGGATGCTCGGCAGGGTTTTGCGGTATTCCCTTTCCTGCGCGTCCTCGTAGTAATATACAGGCACTCCGAGTGAGCCGAGAAATTTACCGAATTCCTTTGCGATCTCGACCGCTTCCTGCGTAGTAATCTCCCTTACCGGAATAAACGGAACGACATCGACCGCACCCATTCTCGGATGGGAGCCCTTGTGCTTGGTCATATCGATCAGCTCCACCGCTTTTTGCGCCAATTTTTTGGTCGCCTCCAGCACCCTGCTCGGCTCTCCCTTGTATGTGAATACCGTTCGGTTGTGATCCGCATTCGAATCGACATCCATCAGGTCGATCCCCTCGACCGTCGTAAACGCTTTTTTTACCTCCTCGACCAATGCCAGATCCGTTCCTTCGCTGATATTGACCTCTGCCATTAATACTTTAGCCATTTTTATCTCCTTCATTTTTATAATTCTTATCGCGGCGCGGTGCCACAGCTTTGTCCACTACTATTTTAGCATTATGCATTTAATTCAACAAGGAGGAATTGTATATTTCCGTTTCGGTTCCCTTACGGCGCATTCGACCGTCGATTTTCGATGAAGATTCCACCGTCATGTTCGCTCGCTTCTCCTTGCCGGGCATGCCTCTGTTTGATTTTCGATTCGGCGAAGGGAATCCGCCAGCCTTAAAATTTCATTTGCAACCCTACACTGAGCTGCGACAGCCTATCGCCCAACTCCTCCTTGAGGATGGCGTATGCTCTTTCCTTTGTGCAATGCCCGGTGCAGACAAAATCAATGCCGGTTTCCCTGATCCTTCGCGCCTCATCCCGCACCTCGGCAGCCGACTTGTTAAAAAGATGAAAGCCTCCTATGATCCCATACACATGCTTATCCGGAAATGTTCGGCCGACTTCACGGATAATATTGACGACCCCGCCGTGGGAACAGGAATTCAGAATCACGAGTCCTTTTTCCGTATCCAGCACGAGGCTCTGTTCATGAGAAAAATCGTCCGGCTTCCATCCGGCCGATGTGCGCCGAAGCATCCCTTCGCGCTTGCCGATCGCTTCAAGGTCTGCCGTCTTATGAGGGATCAGATATGCTCCCTTCATCAGCTCATAATCGCCCGAAACAGCCTCTATCCTATCCGCATACCTTGTCATCAGTCCTTTCGGTATCCCGATGTACTTCCGAAAAATAAACCGTTTGCCGTAGCAGTCTTCCTGCGCGCTTTCCCGAAAATAAAACTTCGCCTTTTGATTTAATCGGAAAAAGGTCGGAATCCCATTCGCATGATCGTAATGTGCATGGCTCAAGACCGCATAATCAATATCCGAAATATCGAATCCGAGCTGCCGCATATTCTTTACGAACAAATCCGACGCCCCCGTGTCAAGGAGGATTTTTTTGCCCGCCTGCTCCACCAAAATGCATAATCCCCATTCCCCTGCCAGGCCGCCGGACGCCGTATTGTCCACAATTACCGTTGCTATCATCGTTACCACCCCTTTCCTGCGCTCTGCCCAATTTTTTTTGCTCTTTGCACCCGAACGCACGGCTCGGCTTACTGCGTGCGCACCATAAAGCCTGCTTTGATGTTCAGATCGGCCTTTCCATCCGCAGAGGGACACTCCGCTCCTCTTTTCAGCATATTCGACCTTCATCGGCGCGTAAGGCTGCCGGACATTAAATAATATCTCCTTTGAATAGCTCTTACGGCACATCCCGTCGGCATTTCGGAATAATATTGTTCTTCGGAATCGGCGATCCATATGAGCCGGAGCGTTAGGGCGAAATTTCGGAGACGCTTTATGAGCGCATCGATATGTCTATTCCGCCACTGCCAAAAGCCATTTTTATTTTTCTCCGCCAAAATGAAGCGGGAAAATCCTCAACCGATGACTCTCCCGCATAAATTTGTTGTTTCCGTTTTTCTTGTCGATCCGAAAACTCCGGCAACAGCACGGTTCTCCCCGCGCTTCGCACAGTCGACCTTTTGATCGCGGTACAGGATCGCAGACCGGGCATCGACCTTGGTTTTATTATTCAAATCGTTTTACTTCGTAATTGCCCGCGCCTTCCGAATACATTTTGATCAGCATCGGAATGCCGGCGATCAATACGACGGCGATCCCGATCCCGAAGTCCAGGGCAAAATCGCCCAGGAGCTGTGAGTCTCCCAAGATCATCGGAAGCGTTTCAGGAAGCACATCAAAGAAGGTGATATCGTAGCTTTGCACCAAATAATCATAGAAATACCAGGTCCATTCCACCACACTACCGGCAAAAAGCGCCGTGATGCTGATGACAAATACAAGAACCGCGCCGAGCTTGCTGACCTTGCCGCCGAGCCATTTATATCCCCAGAACGCCAATGTGATCGCAACGATCCCCGCAAACCACGCATAGTATCTCAACAGCCCGATCACCACCCACAGCGCCGCGCCGATCAGCGCCCCGATCGTTGCACCGATCAGGCCCAAAAGAATATTCTCATCCTTTTCCAGGATATTCTCCTTGTGCTCCTCGAGCGAAGCGACCATTTCTTCCATCGCTTCATCGGATAAGTAGAGGAACCGGTCATTGACCTTTGTGAACTTCGCATCCGCATTGCCCGTCAAAAAACAGCCAGTCGAGTAGCCGTTCTGTGTCAAATACGCCGTGATCTGATCAAAAAAAGACGATACGCGCTTTTCAAGATTTTTTCGGAACACGGAGTAAGCGATGTCGACCGAAAACATAAACGGATCGATCTTGATGTGCTTGATCCCCCATTCCTTTTTCATCTCTTTCAGCTTTTGCAAAAGCCCTTCGTCCTCTTGGCTTTTCCACGCACCGATCCTGATGGTGACATAATTCACGCGGTCATCAAAGGCAAGCGTGGTGTAAAAGCCGTTGACCTTCCCATGAATGAACGGAGCCTGCTTTATCTCAAGCTGATAGCGCTCCTGCAGAAAGTTGAATTTTTTTCCGTAAAACATCATTTCTCCTCCAATTTATTCTTCGTGTCCATGTGTCATTTTTCCGTCCGAAGCTTTTTTTTCGGGATTTTACGATCCTTCAGCCGTCTTTCGACTAATTCTCCGACCAATGTGTATATCACCGAAAAGATCGGAATAAAGAGCAGCATACCGAGCACTCCCATCAGACCGTTGCCGACAAGCACGGCAAGCAATACCCACAGCGATGGCAGTCCGACCGAGCTGCCCACGACGAACGGGTAGATCAAATTGCCCTCGATCTGTTGCAGGACCAAAAACATCACGATAAACCAAAACGCCTGGATCGGACTGACGATCAGGATCAAAAACGCTCCGATCACACAGCCGATAAACGAGCCGATGATCGGCACCAGCGCCGTAACGGAGATCACCATACTGATCAGCAGCGCATACGGCATCTTGAAAAGCGTCATCAGCACAAAAAATATACTTCCCAGAATCACCGCCTCAAGGCACTGACTCGAAAAAAATCCGGCAAAGGTTCTGTGCGTCAGCGATGCCACATACAGCATATCCTCCACGACCTGCTCGGGCAGCACGGCATAGAGCAGACGCGTAAGCTGCGCCGAGAGCTTTTCCTTGGATATCAGAATATAGATCGAGAAGATAAAGCCCAGCACGAAGGTCGTCAAGCTCGACAGCACGACCTGCACGATCGAAACCGTCGACGAAAACACCTTTTCACCCAGACCCTTCGCATAGGTCAGCCCCGTATTTCTCAAGCTGTTCCAATCCACCTGAAGCTCTTTGATGTAGGTTTCCAGATTTGCCCATTCGATATTGAGTCCGGACACATATTGATTGAGCTGATCGATCGCGGTCGGAATCTGCTGCGCAATCGTGTTGAAGGTATTTCCGATCTCGGGGATTACCGAGAACAGCACGACGACGATCACAACGACGAACAGAACCAACGACAGCAGCAGGCTGACCGCCCGTTTGAAGCCAAGCAGCCTCGGATTTTTGACAAATCGCACATACAGCTTTTCGATGGCGCCCATCGGCAGGCTGACGATAAAAGCGATGCCCCCGCCCAGCACGAGCGGAAAAATAACCTTCCACAGCGTTTGCAGCGAAAGAACCACCTCCGCGATATGATATAACAAAAATGCCAGCACAAGCGCATAGGTGATGCAGGCATATACGAATTTTGATACCGACTTGTTCACAAACCCTCCTCCAAAGATCCCCACAGCATGTCCCGCGCGGAAGCTGCCGAAAAAATAACCCGTTCCTTACCATTATATCGGTTTGAGCCGGAGGAATCAATATAAAGTTTAGTCGACGACCGATCCATAAAGCAGGCAAATAAATCCCTGATAAGCATGCCGGAGAAACGCACGGAGGGAAAGCCTCCGAAGAAAACACGGCGTGCACCGCCGTATATAAAGCGTTTTTTGAGGCGCATTTTTTTATCGTTTGACACCCTTGATCAGGACCGGTTCGGCAAAAATCCTCCGTGTCCCGCGAACAGTGCATCGACCCCCAAAAGTCAGAAAAAATCCGACAAACGGAGGTCGATATAATATGTGCAATATGCAGAATATGCGCAAAAGGAACAAACCGATTCCATCTCAGGAAATCATCCTTGCCTTGCCGCCTTTATACATTCTCTCCTTCCATAGCTAAAGCGCGAGGCCTTATGCCGATAGAACGATAACTAACTCATGATTTTGAGAAATAAATCCTACTACGATGTGTAATGAGAAATCGCCTTGGGCGTCGTTTGATTCGAGTATAAATGACTCGATCCTGCCTTATGTCGATATGGTCAAATGCCGCCGGAGCCTTCCGTATCCAGGCTGCCTTTGATTTCCCGTCCCAAGGCCGTTAATTGTTCCATATCCTTCATGTCACTTGTGCCGAACGGATTGAACGAAATGCTTCCCGTGAGAGTTCTGTATTCCCTCGGCCTGGATCTGAATGCGATTTTTTCTCCTCCTGTCGCTATATCCAGCATAACAAATTTATTTTCCGTCACCTTCAAATTACAAAATAATACCTTGCCTCTCATAACCTCGTTCCCGTTTTCCGTGACGACTATGTTGAGCTTGTCCAGATAAACCGAAAATTTTTTGCGGCAGCCGTTGCGATTTTTATTAAGAATGAGATATGTAAGAAGCAGACCGGGCAAAGGCACGATCCACAGCATCAACGGACTGCTTTTGAGAGCATCCCATATTCGTGAATAAAACAGAATCAACCAGATTGTCAGTGTAGGAATCACAAGGACGACAGGAAACAACAATCCCATAATCATGTCCCCCTTCGATGTTCCCGATGTAAATTCGTAGGTTTTCATTTTTCTCCTCTTCAGTTCAATATCGTTTATAGCCGTTCAAGCCCACAAGCCGAGATGCGGCATTGAGTATATTTCAAAACCGTTTTCGGGCCGGTTCTTCCTTCTCATGATCCGTTCTCCATAACAATACGGCTATATCGGCTCCTTTGTCGGACAGTTTTCGATTTACTTCCCAAAATATCCGGCAACATTATACCATTTTGAAGATGCATTTTCCAGCATCGGATTTGTCTGCTGTTCTCTCGAAAATACGGAAGAATGAAAAAAGCAGTCTGTTTTTCCTCCTCGCGGAACAATGTCCTTCACGGCTTATCTCGAAGGGTATTCTCGCTTTGGCTGAAGAACGCTTCATTGCAAGTGTCCTTCCTCTAAAGTCTTTGCCCTTGCGCATCGGATCGTCGCTCGGAGCATCTTTTTTGATTTACCGTTCATACAGCTCGCTACCGTCCCGCCGATCGACAGGAGTAAGCACAGCGGGCTTGCTTGTACCGCGCTGCACACATATTTGCGAGCAAAGAAGCAGACGAATGCAAAAAATCCTGAGAGCGACAAAAATACAAAAGGTATCACGGCATCGGTTGAGGATATGAGGGTAACGGGAGCCTCTTTAAGCATGGTTGCAAAAATGCCCTTAACAGGAGTATAATGTTGCTCAACCCTACGGAAAGGATTTCATTTTGCAAAACTGTCATGAATATCGGAAAGTACCGATGGCTTGAGGCCGTTCTGTTTTTCATGATCGCTCATGCGATCATGCTGGCGGGAGCCGATTTTCCTCGGGTAACTGTTCATAAAACAGGTTTTACGAAATAAGAATTATGGCAGTTGCCATGCAAGGGTTGCTGACAAAAAGGGTATGCACATCAAAGTGCATACCCTTTTGCCGTTTATGGGAGAGTTGCGGGTTTCTTCTTGCGTGTAGACTAATTAAGGGCAAAATCGAAAGAAATAGGGGTTGCGTATTACCTATACTCTGATTCTTGCTTAGAACGCAGAAAAGCTGCCGTTTTCGATCTTTATCGCGACATAAACTTAAGGCATAGCCGCGCAATCTTCTACGACATACATCTCACAGCGTCCATCTGCACAACAGAAGAAATGCTTATGGTCGCTGCACCATCCGATGCGACTGTGATTTGCTTCGATAACAGTCTTACCATCATAAGTGATAAGACCTTCTTTGTAGCTGTCCTTTTCACCAACTCTGACAGTGAGATATGGATCCTTGCGCCCATGGATTTCATGGTAGATAGCAGGAATGATGATGTTGCCATCGTAGTCTTTCATGCCTTGTTTGCCGTTTTCTACGAAGCAAATTCTCTGCTGTTCATGGTAGAAGCCATTCCAAGGGACATCATAGATGCAGGGGAGGATCTCGTTGCCCTCCTTATCAATCAAACCATGTCTGGCGCCATCCTTATCGCGTATAACCACTTCATACAGATCATGCCAGGTATAGATCGAGGAATATA
Source organism: Filifactoraceae bacterium (assembly GCA_041845175.1). Taxonomy (GTDB): domain Bacteria; phylum Bacillota; class Clostridia; order Peptostreptococcales; family Filifactoraceae; genus JAUNKE01. The sequence continues at coordinate 16,093 of JBGZCE010000040.1, read as the reverse complement.
TGGATTTGAAACGCTCTTTGCCAGATGGGTCAATGATCTTTTCAATCGTCCGGCCGAGTTCTTCATCGAAGACCTCGACTTCCATATCGCCGTTGTCGCGGAAGGTGACATCAAGGAATTGGGGCTCAAACAGGACTTTCTTTTGTACCAGATCATAGATGCCCATGGGGAGACCATCGCCCGTTGCATCCGGATCTTCAGCGTAAAACAGGATTCTGTCCTTCCAGGTTTCATAAGAGAAGCCTTCAAAGGTTGGTTCTGCGAGCCAGTTACCCTTGCAATCAATGACACCCCAGTGACCGTCTTTCCAGCCACCATAATGGACCATGAACATATCGGAGCGATCGAAGAAGTGCTTGATTTCATCGAAGATGAAGGGGATAACCTCGTTACCGTCCTTGTCGATGGCACCCCAGAGCTCCTCTTCCGTCCAGTAATGGCCCTGATTATACTTGTTGTCCCATTTAGGGTCGATAGTCCATTTGCCCTTTGCAACGATAGCAATACCATTTTCAAAGTCAGTAGCATAGATATACTGGGGCGGAATAACCTCCTCGCCAGATTCATTTACAAAACCCCAAGTACCCGCAATTTGATCATAATCCGAATGATAAGCCAAATCCATGAAGCGCAGCTTGAGCGTAGATACGCGGCACATTCCTTCGGAATAATCGCCGACTTCTTGATAATTATCCTGTCGAATTCTGCCACCAATCTCAAGCTCACAGCCATTTGGATCAACACAAAGCCACTTATCTCCAAGCTGTACTTTTGCTTTGCCTTCTCTGAAATCATCTGCTTGATCATACTTCATAGGAACGACAAACTTCATGTCCTTGTCAACAAAGCCATATCCATGGCCGTTGATAGCAACGCGAGCAAGATCTTCTTGGAAACTGTCGATGATATCGAAGGTCAGGCTGGTCAGTCGTTTTCCCTCAATAGAAGCAAACACGGACTTGCCGTACCAGTTGAATGCCTGGCCGCTGATTAAGACCTTCAATAGACCGGTTTCTCCGTCTTCGTACAGAGAGTTTACATTCCACTTCCATATTTTCCGGATCTGGTGCTTTTCATCGGCATACACGATCTCATCTGTCAACTCCGGCTCGGAGTACGGCACACTCTCCATGTAGCATCGAGTTCCCGCGATTAGAAACTCATTTTTGAACACAATTGCCGGGCCACATTCGGGATAGCCTTTATATCTGCTTTCGTGCCGAGGAATTACAGAGACGGATGCCCAGATGTTATCGGTAAACACATGACCGCGATAGGAAAGAACCTCCTCGTGCTCAGACTCCGTCGGAATAGGAAGTACATACTTTTTGCACTCGCCGTTGTCGAAAAAGAGCTTTACGGCGAATCGTTCTGTGGGAACGGGGGCAAGCGGGACGGCGTTTATGAGTTTGGGAATATATGCGAACAGATCATCTGGTTCTCGTTGCTCGGTTTTAATAAACTCTGCCACCTTCCGATCACCACCGTCAAAGGGGTGACGGACCATGCTATGCATGCGGTCGGTGGCATGGAAGGAGCTCCAACTGAAGAAGCCAAGACCTTCAATGTAGGGGACAGAGCTGTAAACTACATCGTTATAACGGACATAGCCCAACTTCATATCACCGTATTCCCGATGCATCGTCCGCAGCGTCCCATAGAAGGCGCTGTTCATAAATGCACCGGAGTATTTGGGATCTCCTTCAATGGACGGATTATCATCTGTGATAATGCAGTCATAGATGTCCGTATCTTCACGGTTGAAGGCGTACATGAACTGCCAGGTTTGATCCATCATCTCTTTGCGAGGATAGTATTCAAACAGATACGAGCCGTTGACTTCTTTAAGATGCCAAAACTCCGGGCTGTGAGTATCACTTCCGCAGTAGTTTCTTACACGATATTTGATCTCAGCTCCGGCCATGTAGCGATCGACATTGAGGTAGAGGATAAGGATGATGCTGTTTTCGGCGAAGGGTTCTTTGGCAAGCTTGCTGCAGAAATCACCGTCCAGCTGAGAAGTTTTCTTTTGGCCGTAGGCATACATGAAAATCGTGTAAATATAGCCTTTTCTATTGCACCGGTAACCGATGCAATCATCAAAGATCTGCGACTCCAGTACGCTATAGCCCTGCTCGGGCAGCCACTGTTTGGCATATTCATCTGCTTTGCGCCAAATATAAATCCCATCAGCCGTATCTACAGTCTTATCCCACTTTTGACCTGCAAATGAGCTTCTCATTTCGTTGACATGCCGATCATGTGTGGTCAGTGGCACTACTGTAGAAGGAAGGTCATCGGGAGAATCGGGTCCCAATTCTTCGCCATAAAAGGTTTCATTGAACTTGCTTGTGTCTCGAGACAGCCATATGCTTCTGAACTTCTCGTAGCGGTCTATCATACAGGCAACAACAGCAACAGGATAATCAGAGCCATACTGATACAAGAGCAGGCCGTACCGGCAGGGATGCATTCCGGCTTGATTGTCCAAATCAGCAAGGGTTAGGCCATTTGCCAGGACAGATTCCAGTTCTATGACCTTGTAAGTATAAGCACAGGTTTCATCAATGTTCTTATGGACGGACTCCATATTTGACAGGATTTCAGATGCCCCCGAAAAGGACTTGTTTGCATACTGGGAAGCATAGTCACAGTCCGCTGCCATCAAAGGACGCAGTGCATCGATTTCGCCATCAGCGAATGCTTTTCCCAGTATGTCCATCATAGTATACTGATCCATACTTACACCTCCTAAAATCCGTAGATATCCATCATGTCGTTGGGGCCAAGCACCAAATCAGACCACTCTCGGATATCTTTGATCTGTGTTCTGTATTTATCCCGCTCTTTCCAGAAAGATGCACCTCGGCTATTGAGCTTCCACATCATGTAATTGCCCTTTCCTTGCCGATCGATTAGCTCATCAAACAATTCATCAAAACTATCCGCAGCAAGGATTCGCCATGCCTCATCAAGGAGATCATTCCACTCTTTATGGCTGAAATGATACTCGCCGTACTCATCGAACCAGCTCCCAATGGCAAGCGAAATGCTCCAATCAAGTATAAGAAAATCTTCAACATAGACATGAAGACAAGAATCGCCTTTGCCGCTTGAAGATAGTGTCATATATGGGGTATCGGTATATGCGGCTCCTTTTCTCCCGAAGAACAACATATGACTTTCCGCCTCAACCCCGGTAACCTCATCAGCGTGAAGGTCCTCCCAGTTGAACAAAGCGTCTTTTAGTTCAGAAAAGCTGATTTTAACCCACTCGTTGCTTACATCAACACACGCAACCTCGCAGTAATCAATGTCCGGGCTGATCTGCAGACCCAATCCATTTCTCAAACGAAGTGTTACATTTGAAACAAGCTCTCTCTGATAAGGAGGCTCATTAAAAGCGCAGAAAAACATCGGATCCTTGTCTGTTATCCGTGTGTTGACTTCGACTGAAACAATCTCCTGGCCGACACAAGTGGAGAAAAGAATATCTGCTTCCACATTAGGTTGATTTGTTCCGGCCTTGATCCACCAAGGAATACAGTTCATGCTCATCCGGAATTCCGGATCCTGCGGAGTATCGACTTCAAAGATATCTCCATCCTCGAACTCAATCAGAAAGGGTTCGTCAATTTGAGCATATCGGCTAAACTGCATGGTGGGATCAATCGTTGAATAATTGGATTTGCGCTGGCGCTCTTCTTCTGGCAGGTGCTCGACCTGTCGATAAGCTGCTTCTTCAACCCAGTCACGGGTATGGAAATAGCTCAGCCAATCAAACGCATGCGCTTAATTTTACGGCCGCACAGAGCAAAGCTGTCGATCCGTTCACGGATTTCTTTTGGTGACACCATGGTAGGAGCAGACCACTCTCTTGCAGAAAAGGTGTAATCCTTAAAGTTGTCCCTGCCTTTGCTGTAAATTGTGTTTGAGATCATACGAGCACCTCCTCATGATAGAATTATATCGCCGTTATTGTACCATAAAACGGACTGCAGATTATATATTACCCCTCTGAGGACATTCGCCTTCAGAGAGGTAATGCATTAGAACATTTTCATCTGCTTAGAATCGTCCTCGTCTTCAGATGCACTGGGTGATTTCTTCGTAGCGGATGTCTTCTTAGGTGCTGTAGCTTTCTTTTTGGCCTCAATTTCTTTCTTTTTTGCAAAGAAATACTTATTTACTTGGCTACGAGCGGCCTTTGTAGGAATTAGAGCAGCCATCTTTTCCAGCCTAAGATCGCTCTCGCGCATCTTCTGATAATGCCGTGAATCCTCGGAACACACCCAACGAGGCTCGTTTTTCATTGCGAACACATAGGGTGCTCCACACTTGCAACGAAGAATGCCATCCAGCGGATATTGCTGAGCAACATTTCTGGAATAATCGCCGGCAACGCACTGCCAGTAGATACCGCCTTCATCGCTTTCTTTCACGATCATTTCATCGCCGCAGATGGGGCACTTCTGTTCGTATGTGTTTTCTATTGCGTTGCAGATGTGCTCGATATCGAAAAGCTTTTCATATTCGGCAGTCAGCTCACGATCAGCATGCCGCTGCATAACCTCGCCGGTCAAACCGGTAAAACTTAGTGCATTCAACGAGCCGATCCAAACCGCATTGCTGTCAACAAAAATCAGTTTTTCGTGCATGCCCTTCTTATGAAGAACACTCACGCCGATATCGCGTAATTCTTTCTCACACTTTTGGTACTGCGCAAGTTCGGATTTGCCACGATCAGATAGAGCCTTTGTAACGACAATGATCTGCTTTCCGGCGCGGACGGCATCAGAGAAGGCCGGCAGAAGTGTGCTTAGGCGTGCTTCCGTCATAAAAGCTGAGTACACAATCAGGCGCTTTTTGAAGGAATGGATATCAGCCATGAAGTAGTCATTGAAGACATCTTCTCGGCAAACGATGTGTTTCCCTGTAAGGTTTCCATCAAAAGCAAAATCGGATTGCCGTGCGAACACAATTTCAGGAAGCAAAGTCTTGGCATCCACTTTGACAAGCCTATCCTTTTTGATGAGCTTGTCCAGCAGCTCCGACAGAGCGTTATTCTTGGCTCGTTTTCGGCAATATGCAAAATTGCCGACGATATACAGCTTGAACTTAGCTCTCGTGACAGCCACATTGAACATCTTGCGCAGATCTTCATTGACTTCCTTATCCGTCATAAACAGATTTGCCTTCCAATGCGGTTCATCGATCACTAGGTCAAATATTACGATATCGGCCTCGCTGCCTTGGAAACTGTGAATCGTTCCGGCTCTAATGAAATTGAGGTTTTCTTTAAAACCTCGATTGTGATACTCCAGTTCTACAAGTTGATTGATCCTTGCAACATGGGGTTTATACGGAGCGACGATCAGCACAGAAGCCTCTTTTTCCGGTTCGGCAGTAGCAGGATCGAGTTCCTTGAGTTTGTTTTCCAAGAACTTGAATGCAAGATCCACAGAAACGGCTGCTGAGAAACAATTCAGCCGGCTATGGCTCTTTCCTTGAGGCACACCGGTAACCCAAGCATGGAGACTCTCTGTGTCTATCAGGTGAACATTTCTCTTGGTTCTTTTGCCAGAATACCAACTATAGAATTTCTCGCGATCCTTGACTCTGAAATCGTTGTTATCATCCGAAAGAAGGCCACCGTATGCTCCGTAATACATGTTTGCGATGTCTGCAATATCAGACTCCATGCGGAACTGATTATTGAGCATAACGAAATTTTCAGGACAGGTTTCCTTGTTCCGAGCCCGCTCCTGCATCCCGCTATGGTAGAAGATATCCTTACCCAACCATTTTTGAGCCATAGGGGTATCTGCCATAACAATAGGCGGTAACTGCAGGAAGTCACCGACAATTACAATGCTGCTTTCAGCGAGGTAGCTGGCACACCAAAGTGCAGGAATAGAAGCCATGGAGGCCTCGTCCAAGATTACTGTGTCAAACTTTCTCTCTCGCAGAGTTTCGCTCAAATAAGACTTCGCAAGTGTGGCACCAACAATCTTGGCGCTCATAATTGCCTGCTTTTCGAGCTCCTGCATTTTCTCTTTCAGCTCATTGAGCTGCCGGAAGATTTCGACCAACTGCTGATCCGCATCTTTTTTTTCTTTTATGATGGCATCTATATCAACAGAAGCCATCTCAGCTTTTACAGATGCAAACAGCTTGGAAAGCTCATTAAAGAGGGGAGAGATTTCTTCAGAAGTCGGCTTGTACAGGAAGGTAATACAAAAAGAGATCTCTTTTTCAAGTTGCTCAGAACAAGCGTTATTCTCCTTATCCCGCAGCTTCGTAACCTCAGCCAGTTTGTCCTGCTCCAAGCGGACTTTTCTACCCAACTCGCTAAGAACATCAAACGAAGACTTCGCCTGGCTCTGTTGTCGTTCCAGTTCGCGAACTTCTTCATGCAGTGCGTTTTTTCTGGTGGTCAGCTCCGGAAGAGCCTTTTGTGCGGCAGAAAGTTCGGCCTGCAGCTTATTTACCTCAGCATTCCAGTATTCCGGAGTTTTCGAGGGAGTGACTGCACGGATCTGCTCCTGTAAAAGCAACAGGCTTTCCAGTTGCTGAGAATACTCTTGTTTCAGGTCTTGTTGACGGCGCAAGTCGCCATTAGCGATTGGAATCTCTCGGCGGACGCGCTCCAAAGTAGTCTGTGCCTGAGTAACAGCACTCTTGCCGGCAAAAAGTTTTGCGACAGAGCTCTTTTTCTCATAATCCGAGATTGTTTGCTGTGCCGCAGTTTGCTGCCGAGTCAAATCACTGATTGAGCTTTGGAGGCGGTTGATCTGCGCATCAATTTTGCTGATTTCACCTCTAAGGAAGGAAACGGACATATACTTTGCTTCTTGAGCGCGAAGCTCCGTATATCGAGCGTGTTTTCTGACCTCATCCTGCGCCCTTTGGATCTGATCCGGAAGCACAGAAATAGCCTGTTCAATTCTATAAAATTGACCGCATACGGTATCGTAATCGCTCTTTTTTGCTTTAAGCGTTTTCGATAGGATCAGATAGTTCGCGTATTCAGGATGAGCCACCTTTTCCCTCTCTACGGAGACATTGATGGCGTCGCTCCTGCGCTGAATCTCGGTGATTTCCTTCTCATGTGCAGCAATACTCTGAAGTGCTTTCCGAATGACATCCAGATTGCTTTCTTTCAACCAAACATCTTTGGCGAGCAAGAGACGGATCTCGTTGATATGGTGCTGTAACTCAGCCTGCTGTTTTTCAAGAGCCGCCTTTTGCTCGTAAAGCTCTTTCCCTAAGGCGGCAACATGCTGTGCAAACAAAACCCGATCCGGCAAGGGCCTTGCAGGAGTACCAATTCTCAAAATCGGGTAATTGGTGTCATTATCCTGATTGGATTTGGAGTATGTTTTGTCGGCTTTTTCGATGGCACCGTCAACTGCCGTATTGGTATGAGACACAACCAATACGGATCTATCATGCTTATATAATTCATCGATAATCTGCCCAATTACGGTGGTTTTACCAGTACCAGGAGGTCCCCAGATGTATGTAATGTCGCTTGAAAGCGCAGATACGATAGCATAGTTTTGGCTTTGGGTGTTGCCGGTATTCAGTGCCAAGTCGTCATACTCGAATATCTTCTTTACAGGATAAACGCCGCAGTCAGAAGACAGCATACGTTTTCCTGCAGGATTTTCTTTTTCGGCATTCTCTTCGATACACTTGATCAGCCGCTCCATCAGAACTGTAGCGCCATTTTCAAGTCTGGCCTTGCCGATTGTGTCAGGCAGAGTCGTTTTTGTAGAGATGACAATGGAGTTCTCTTCGTAGCTTATAACGGTAACATCAAATTGATCCTTCCCGATTACCAGCTTACAGGGCGTATCTGCCGGAAGAGAGGGGACATATTCAACATTAAAGCGATACCAGAGGTCGGCACCATGGCTTTCGATTTGGCGCCCACCAAAGAGTAGCGTGGAAGACTGACCGCTTTTTTTGATCTTATCAATTTCTTCTTCAAGCGCATCCCGGAACTCTGATAGAATTCCTTTTAATTCCACTCGGTCAGGAACATGTTGCTTATCTTGAGCATACATCATGTCTTTCACTTCCTTGCTACATAAACTGCTTTAAAAGTTGATGCAGAAATCATCCTGTACAAAAATCATTCCTCAACTTCTATTGGATTCCGATATTTCTTCGGTGTGTACTTTTCTTTGTTTCGTTCTTTTGCCATCCAGTAGGCATCCTGCAAAGCGCGCATTACGGCATCCTTATCATTCTCGGACAATTCACCACCGGCAAAGAGCGCAGACACATCGGCAACCAATTCTTCGGCATCTTTTGCACCTTTGTAGCCGTAGCTCTGTTGTGCCTGAAGAACAAATTCTTCGTCTTCGGAAAGCAGGAATTTTATCTCGCATCCAAGTGCAGTGGCAAGTTTGGCGTAAACCTCGCGTTGTTTGGGATAGCGTCCGTCCACCTCATAATTGCGGATCGTCCGCAAGGACAGACCACACATTTTACCCAGTTCCGTCTGGGACAGCTTCTTTTCATTTCGCAGCAGTCTTACCTTTTCTCCAAACTTCATATTGAAAACCTCACCCGGAAAATAATTTGCCTATCATTTGCCCAATTCTATTGACAGAGGAATATTACTTGCTTATAATATAATTAGGCAAATATCTTACCTATATTATAGGCAGTTTTGAGCCTTTTGTCAACGGGTCTTGGGAAATTAGCAGAATAGCAAGCACAGCCAGTGTATGTACACTTGCAAAAATCCTCGTGCCGGCATTCCGAATGGCTTGCTATATAGCAAGCACATCCGGTGTTGCCACACTCGAAGATTTTTCCTCATTGGGATATCCCAAACCCTTAGTCTTTCAAGCGAAAAGGAAGGTGGAAATGGAAGAAAAGAAACGCAACATCCGCATCGACCAAGACGGCACTCGCCATGCTCCTGTTCCTATGTGGCAGGAGTTGCCGCAGATTACGGTACGCCTTGAAGAAGGGCATACCACCTACCGCTTTACCGGCAGCTTTGACGGGAAACACACACTTCCCGAAAAAGCGGTGAAGCTGGCAGATGAGCAAAAGGGTGTGTGATTTTATGACCCACAGCAACCTTGTATTGGCAGACTGCCCACCGAATATGAAGGAAAATATTATGAAGCAGTCTGATAAAATTACAGCATTGTATTGCCGCCTCTCCCGTGACGATGACCAACAGGGTGACAGCAATTCCATCGTTAATCAAAGGGCATTTCTGACGAAGTTTGCTAAGGAAAAAGGCTTTCGGAACCTTGAGTATTTTGTGGATGACGGGTACTCCGGAGCAAACTTTCAAAGACCAGATTGGCAGCGCATGATGGCCATGGTTGACGAAGGTAAGATCGGTATCGTCATAGCCAAAGACATGAGTCGGATCGGGCGTAACTATCTGGAAGTAGGAATGTACACCGAGATTACATTTCCGCAGAACAATGTCCGCTTCATTGCAGTCAACAGTGGTGTGGATAGTGCCAATCAGAGCGACAACGAGTTTGCTCCCTTTTTGAATATCATAAACGAGTTCTATGTTAAGGACGGCAGCAAAAAGGTACGGGCATCCTTAAAGCTGAAAGGCGAGTCCGGTGAGCATCTGACCACCATACCGCCCTACCGCCCTACGGCTATGTGAAAGACGCAGAAAACTCCGAGCAGTGGATTGTCGATGATGAAGCCGCACAGGTTGTCAAACGCATCTTTGCTTTATGCATGGATGGTAATGGTCCGACACAAATCGCCCGTATACTCAAAGAGGAACAAGTGCTGACACCTACTGTCTATCAGGACAAGCAGAAACGGAAAGTGCGCTGTGCTTTGCCCGACAATCCCTATGGATGGAACGACAGCACAGTATCGGGCATTCTGGAACGGATGGAGTATTGCGGACATACCGTAAACTTCAAAACGCACCGACAGTCTTACAAGATCAAAAAGACCCTCGAGAATCCGCCGGATCAATGGAAGATCTTCCGCAACACGCACGAAGCCATTGTGGATGAGGAAACCTTTGATCGGGTGCAGGAGCTTCGCCGAAACAAGCGCAGACCGGCTAAGACGGGCAAGAGCAATTTATTTTCCGGTGTTGCCTACTGTGCCGATTGCGGAGAAAAGCTGTACTACTGCACCACGCAAAACTTTGAGGAGCGGCAAGATCACTTTGTTTGTTCTACCTCTCGGAAGAAAGGCAAAGATGTGTGTGGAACACACTTTATCCGTGCAATGGTATTGGAAAAGGGTGTACTGAAATTCTTGCAAATCCTTCTTTGGTGCATATCCGATTGCGAGGACTTGTTCCGTGAAAAACTCGGCGCCAAGCGTAAAGAAGAATTCAAAAAAGAGCTGGCTGCAAAACGCAGACAGCTCACACAGGCACAGCGCAGGATCGAGGAACTTGACCGACTGTTCAAGCGGATTTATGAGGACAATATTTCGGGCAAGATCAATGACAGCCGCTTTCAAAAGTTGTCTGCTGATTACGAGAAGGAGCAAGCAGAACTGACGGAAAAGATGCAGCTTTGGGAACAAGAGATTACCAAGCAGGAAGAAGAAGCGGACAGCATCGAGCAGTTCATCCGCAGAGCAAAGAAATACCCAGAACTGACGGAACTGACACCGGCAGTCCTGCATGATCTTGTGAATAAGGTATATGTTTGTGCTCCCGACAAAAGCAGCGGACATAGGGTGCAGGATGTACGGATCAGCCTCGCCTGTATCGGATTCCTGCCCGAAAGCATTATTACAGAAATGGTCAATCACGCAGTAAAAAGCAGAACAGCGTGACTTCACGCCACGCTGTTCTTACTAAACGCTATAAACCTGTCTTATTACGAGCTGCCTTCCCCCGGCGGGCTTTTTGTGGATTACTCTGTCGATAACCGTCGTCACGGTGATTCAATGGTTTCACAGCGCTTGGCTGCTGACCCGCCTCGCTCGAACAAGAACTTTTTTCCCTACGGTCGGAATGTTCGCCTTGCTCGGAGGAGTCCTCACATTTCTTTTCGCCGCCTTCCGAGGCGCGTTGAATGCACAATTGCTCCCGCTGTTTATCATCGACGGGATCGTGTTTGCGGTCTACGGCATGATTTATTGGGGTCTGAATTATCTTTTGGTTCGCAAACAAAAAAAGAACGGGAATTTCGATTAAGAAATACTCTTGTCTCCTGCGCTTCCAAACGCTCGCGCCGGGGCATGGCGAGAAAATAACCGATCCGTTTACAAGGACGGCGATTGACGAGGATGCCCGAAGGCTCCTTGTCTCTGCGATCGATTCAAATCACGCAAGAGACGACCACATTCGGCGACAATGAGGCCGCAGGGTAAACGACCGTACAAAAATCAGCTTATGAGGAGGAGAATCATGGATGCCACTATACTGTTGTTTCTCATTATAACAGCGATTCTTGCGATCGCCCTTTGCGCTTGCGTTTTTTTACTTCTTCACGGCAGAAGGTATCGCAAGCATGAAAAATATGAGGCCTTCCGAATCGACGGGGATAAAATACTGATCTTGGCAGGTGTTCCAAAGACTTTTTCAATCGATACCATCGAGAAAATTATTTTTTCAAACAGGACAGCGCCGCGGAGCTTAGGCTATTACGGAACGCTGCAGGTTTTGCTGAAAAACGGTAATCGCAGCCGCCTGTTTCAGTTCAGAGGGGATGTTTACTTCAAAAAGCCGAGATATTACGGCTACACACAGGAGGAGATAGATCAAACGATCGCCATGCTCATGGAGGAGCTTGAAAAGCATGCTGTCCCGTGTTCAAGGGAACGGTGAGCTTTTCCGCTTCAAGGAGGAATTGGCGGCAAAGAGCCCTGCTGCAAAACAATCTCCGAAAAAACGGCGGACTCCCGGGAAGTAAGCCGTTGTTTCATCATTTCACGGAGCATGAAGCTATCGAGCCCCGAATAAATATAAGACGGCCTTTAGGTGATTTTTGCGCTCCTTTTCATTTTGCATCGGCATTTCTTCCGCCGTATGCGCTTGAAAATCAGCTTTATATGTCGAACCGGTCTGAAACGGCAAAATCCTTCTTGAACAGTCCGGCTTGACTTTTGATATCCCGATCGGAGCGGACAAAAAGGAGGCTGCCGCAAACGAAAAATCTCTTTTTGCAACAGCCCCGATATATAAAAATGAATACTCTCTTTGTTTATACCCGCTGCATGAGCGGGTCATTTTTTGCGGTGAGGATTTTGCTTTCTAAAAATCCAGCTCCAGCAAAACCGGACAATGATCGGAGCCCATCACCTCGGCATGGATCTCCGCTTTCAGTATCTTATCCTTAATTCGATCGGACACGACAAAATAGTCGATCCTCCAGCCCGTGTTCCGCTCGCGCGCCTTCCCGAAATAGGACCACCAGGTGTATGCCCCCTCCAGCTCCGGATACAGATGGCGGAAGGTATCGACAAAGCCCGCCTCGAGCAGCTCGGTCATCTTTCCTCTCTCCTCGTCGGTAAAGCCGGCGGAGCGTCGATTGGTCTTCGGGTTTTTGAGGTCGATCTCCCGATGCGCCACATTGAGATCGCCGCAAAGCACGATCGGCTTTTTTTCGTCCAGTCTTTTCAAATAGGCTCTGAATTCATCCTCCCAAAGCTGTCGATACTCCAGGCGCTCCAGCTCCGATTTCGAGTTCGGCGTATAACAGGTGATCAGATAAAATTCTTCATACTCCGCCGTGATCACGCGCCCTTCCTTGTCATGCTCCTCGATCCCGATCCCGTAGCTTACCGAGATCGGCTCGCGCTTCGTAAAGATCGCCGTGCCGGAATAGCCCTTCTTCTGCGCGCTGTTCCAATATTCGTGATAGGTCGGGATGTCGATCTCCGCCTGTCCCTGCTCCATTTTTGTTTCCTGCATGCAAAACATATCCGCGTCGATTCGGTTGAAATAGTCCATAAAGCCTTTTTTCAAATTTGCCCGCAGTCCGTTTACATTCCATGATATCAGTCTTACCATAATGATCGTTCGGCTCTCGCCGTCGCTCCTTCCTCATTCTTTTTTATACTAAGGAAGAATATCTTCCCTTGCTTCGGTCGGAAATCAAGCTTCCTTCTTGTAGCACCATTACCCTTTTTCGCGTCAGATTTACCAGCGATTTTTGGTGCGTCGCCATCAGGATCGTCGTGCCGCTGTGATTGAAGTGCTCAAGCAGCTGGATGATGTCCCATGACATATCGGCATCCAGCCCCGCTGTCGGCTCATCCGCCAAAATGATCGGCGGATTGGTGCTGAGCGCTCTGGCGATCGCGACTCTCGCCCGCTCGCCGCCGGAGATGTGCCCCACCTGCTTGCCCGCGATCTGCCGAATCCCGACCGAGCCGAGCACCGCGTCGACGATCTGCCTTATCTTGCGCGCTTTGTGTCCGCGGACGACCAGCGGCAGAGCGACATTGTCGTACACGCTCTGCGTCATCATCATTCCGACGGACGGCGTGATGATCCCGAAGTTTCGGCGATAGATCGGCAGATCCTCCTCATCGAGCTTCGACAAATCGATATGCGAAAGTCTTATTTTTCCGCTGTCCGGGTCGATATTTTTTATGAGAAGGTTCAGCAGGGTGCTTTTGCCCGCGCCGGACTCTCCGATGATATAGACAAATTCGCCTTGTTCAATGTCAAAGCTTACATTTTTGATACCGCCCGATGAAAACGGGTAGGTCTTGCTCACATTGTCAAAGTGGATCATAGGCGGGGCTCCTTTCCGTTCGATTGAAGTGTTCGTCTAAAAGCATTATATTATCATTCGAGATCAATTTCAATGACTTTTAAGGATATCGGGAAAGGAGGAACGGTATGTCATCCGCACTATCGACTTTGTTCAAGCTGCTGCTGACCTTTACGACCAGCTTCGGCATCGCTTTCGTAACACTCAGCTTGTCGCTTGAGGACTTGACGGGCACAACGCTGAACTGGGGTCATCTGGCGGAAAAGCTCCATCGCGTGCAGAGTGCCGCGACCGAGCTTGGCATCGAAAAGCTCGGTGCCGTCTCACATACGATCGGCTCCTTCGCCGAACCTGCAGTTACCAGAACGCTGATTTTTTCCGCTTCGGCGGAAGGCAATGGAAGCTCTCCTGCGGAGCGCTCCGCCGTATTGTCGAAAGAGGGACAAGGCTCCGCAGCACCGCGCGCCGGCATTCTCGAAACGCAGGCGGCTCGGCAGAGCTCCGGCAATCTCCTCTTGCAGGGCAATATCCCGAATTTCATCTATTACAATCAGCATGATCCACGCTGGAAGGATCATCTCTACGGCGAACGCGACCCGCTGGACACCTATGGCTGCGGCCCGACCGTGCTGGCAATGCTTTTGGCAAACACCTCCAAGCAGTCGATGCTGCCGGATGCGGCGGCGGATTGGGCGAGCATGAGCGGACATCATGCACCGGGCGGCGGCTCCTATCACAGCATCGTCTCGGACGGCGCACAGAGCTTCGGGCTCGATTCCTCGCCTTTTTTCTCCTACGATCCCGATTCCGTGCGTGCGGAATTGGAAAAAGGAAACATCTTTGTCGCGCTGATGAAAAAAGGAACCTTCAGCTACGGCAGCGGACACTTTCTGCTGCTGCTGGGCACCGACGAGCACGGCGACATCATCATCGCCGATTCCAACTCCACTCAAAACACACAAAAAACCTGGCCTCTTGAGCTGCTGCTGCGCGAGCTGAAATTCGGCGCATCGAGCGGCGGACCGTTGTGGCTTGTGCGTTTATCTTAGCCGTATCCAAGCCGTGTGCATGAGCATACGGCTTTTTTTTGCGAAAAGCTGTCGATTTTTACACTTTTTCCTCGGCTTTGTGCTATACTGTTCGCATACAAGCGGTTCATGCCTTATGATTGAGTTTCCACACTGCCATCAGCAACGGCAGGGAACGGCTGTAAAAAACGGAAGGGGGAAGGAAATGGTTTTATACTATAGTTCAACCGGAAACTCAGAACATGTCGCAAAACGACTTAGTGAGGCTTTTCATATGAAATTGGCGGATATTCTGTCAATTCGGGAAAAAACGCTTGATTTACAAAACGAAGAGCTTTTCTTTGTCACCTTTAATTGTTTCTGGGGTGTATCTGATGTCGTTGAGCAATTTCTGATGAAAACCAAATTCCTTCATGCCGCGAAAATCACATTTATCCTAACCTGCGGAGGTTTTTTGGGGGCGGCCGACAAACAATTGGAAGATATATTCGCAAAAAAATCCCTGCCGAGACCCGACATTTATCAACTGGTCATGGTTACAAATTATTCGATCTTACACTCCATTCCGGATACGAGCGCGCAAAAGGCCAAGCTGAAAAGCGCGGAAGAGAATCTGAACCGAATTATCCCGGGAGCCGCGCATACATACAGAAGCAATTTTTTAATACGACTTTTCTCGCCTATGGTGCGTAAGATGTATCAAAAATATCGAGATACCTCATGCTTCCGCGTTTCGGAAACATGTATTTCCTGCGGAATATGTGCGAAGAACTGCCCGGTTTCGGCAATACGTATGAAAGAAGGAAAGCCTGTATGGGAGAAAAAGATCTGCGATAATTGCTTGCGATGTCTGCATCATTGTCCGGTCGAAGCCATCGACTATGGAAATAATACCGTCGGACGGCTGCGCTATACCTATAAAAATCCGCAATAATCGACAAAGGAGAGATTGCTCGAACTATATCGGTTGAGCGCGGAATGCTGTGACGCAATATAGCTGCAACAGCTCAACTAACGGAAAATAGTTTCAGGAGGAAACGAGGTATATGACAAATGAGTCCATACTGTTCATCGGAACCCGGGAAGAGGATATCTCTTCTTCCTCTTGAAGATGGAAGAACCCTCAAAGGACTTACTGAAGAATACGGAGTATCCAAAGCAAGCATTTCGATTTGAAACAAGCGATTCCGCGAAGAATATCAAACCGATGACAGTTCAAAAGCCTATTATGATTGCACCGGGCGTACCGGATATGCCGGAATGTTCATAGCTCAGGCTTATTCACCGATATATGGGGCTGAAAAGTCCATATTTCAATAAAAATACTTAATTTTTGAGGAGGATTTTATGGAAAACAACTATTCGTCC
>JBGZCE010000039.1:0-25538 GCA_041845175.1 Filifactoraceae bacterium | reverse complement strand
CAAATTTCGGCAGGATCGTGTCGCTGATGATCAGCTCATCCTGCGGCTCGATCTCGGGCTCGGCTATCTGTTCCTGCTGCGTTTCCTGAATTTCTTCAACCGCGGTCTCGACCTTTCGGTTCAAATACCATCCGATCCCGAGCACAAAGATCAGCACGCCGAGGACGAGGATCACAATATGTTGTTTTTTCATAGCATTTCCTTTTGATCGTAAATGTTTTTCTTCGGCTTACTCGATGGCGTGGAGCGCCGAAAGCACGCGTTCTTTCATTTGGTCGAGCTTTTGCTCCGCTTCTTGGCGCGTTTTGCCGACCGAGTTCATATAGATCTTGATCTTCGGTTCGGTGCCGGACGGTCGCAGCGCGTACCAGCCGGTGTCGTCCATCACGAATTTGAGCGCGTTCTGCCGTTCGACCTCGATCGGTGTTTTCGCTCGGCTCTCAAGCTCGAGCTCCTCGCCGCTCTTGTAATCCAAGAAGCGCACGAGCTTCATCTCGCCGATCGCGGACGGGTAGATCCTGCGGTATTCTTCCATCATCCGTCCGATGCGCCGCTGGCCTTCGATCGAGTCGAGCACGATGGATACGGTGTCGTCCAGGTGATAGCCGTATTCGAGAAACAGCTCCTCAAGCAGATCGATCAGCGTCATCCCTTTTTGCTTGTAGTAGGCGGCGGCTTCGGCAAAGAGCATGCTCGCCGATACGCCGTCCTTGTCTCGGACGAAGGTGCCGACCGCATAGCCGATGGATTCCTCCCAGCCCATGATCATTTTGCGGCTGCCGGTTTTGTCCAGCTCGTTCTGCACGCCGCAGATGTTTTTGAAGCCGGTGAGCACGCTTTTGGTCTCGACACCGTATTTTTGCGCGATTTTTGCGCCCAGCTCGGAGGTCACGATGGATTTGACGATCAGTGCGTCCTTTGCGATCGCATTTTTTGCCGCAAGCTGTGACAGAATATAGTGTACGAGGATGTAGCCTGCCTGATTGCCGTTGATCACCACATATTCGCCGCGGTGGTATGCCATCAGCGCGATGCGGTCACAGTCGGGATCGGTCGCGATCAGCAGCTCGCCGCCAACCTTTTTCGCCAGCGCCAGTGCATATTCAAAGGCGCGCAGATCCTCGGGATTGGGATATTCGATCGTCGGAAAGGTGCCGTCCGGCTGTTCCTGCTCCGCGACGACAAACACCTGCTCAAAACCGCGCTCATGCAGTACGCGCCGCACCGGAATATTACCGGCGCCGTTGAGCGGCGTGTAGACGATGCGCAGGCTCTTGTCCAGCTCCTCGTCGTTGAGCGACAGTGAGCGGACTGCTGCGATGTAGGCGTCATCGACCTCTTTGCCGATGATCGTGAGCAGACCGTTTTCGATCGCCCATTCCTTCGTATATTTCTCCCGCTCGCTCAGCAGCGCGATCTCTGCAAAGTCGGCGGTTTTTTCAATTTCCTTCAAAATGCGGTTCGCGATGTCGTCCTTGATCTGCGAGCCCTCCTGCCAATAGACCTTGTAGCCGTTGTAGTCTTTGGGATTGTGGCTGGCGGTGATGTTGAGTCCCGCCGCGCAATTAAGATGGCGCACGGCAAAGCTCAGCTCGGGTGTCGGGCGCAGATCTTCAAAGAGATATGCTTTGATCCCGCGCGATGCGAAAACCAGCGCCGCCGTCAGCGCAAACTCTCTGCTGAAGCGCCGCGGATCGTGTGCGATGACTACGCCGCGTGCGGCAAATCGCTCGCCCTCGGACAGGATCACGCGCGCAAAGGCATCGGTTGCCCGTGCAACGATGTATTCGTTCATTCGGTTCGCGCCCGCGCCGAGCTTTCCGCGCAAGCCTGCCGTGCCGAATTCCAGCTCCTTGTAAAAACGCTCCTCGATCTCTTTGTCGTCCAGACCTCTCAATTCGTTTTTCGTATGCTCATCGATCACATCGCAAGACAGCCAGTGTCGGTATCTTTCAAGATGATTCATATTTTCCTCCTAAGAAAGCTTTCCCTTATATATACCCGAATTATTTCTGCGTATTCTCGCCGCGCGAAACTTCGCAGCCCTCGATCGGTACGCCCGCACCGTCAAAGGTCGCCACCTTGCAATACACCTCGTTGGCGGCTTCGATCAGGTGGAAAAACAGCGCCGCGCCCGAGCCCTCGCCCAATCGCATATTCATGCAAAGCGGCGCTTCGAGCCCGAGCGCATGGAGTGCAAGTTCCGACGCCGGCTCTGCCGATTTGTGCGATGCAAACATATAGTCGACCGTATGAGAATTGAGCTGTTTGGCGAGCAATGCCGCGGCATACGAGATGAAGCCGTCCAGCACGACCGGAATCCGCTCGCTTGCACAGGCTAAGATCGCGCCGGTCAGTGCGCCGATCTCAAAGCCGCCGACCTTCGCAAGAATGTCGATCGGATCCGATGCGTCGGGACGATTGAGCGCAAGCCCGCGCTTGATACAGTCGATCTTGTGACACAGCAGTGCCTTGGTCGTTCCCGCGCCCAGCCCCGTCACGCGCTCGACCGATTCACCGGTCAGCACCGAAATGATCGCCGAGCTCGGCGAGGTGTTGCAGATGCCCATTTCGCCCAGTCCGATGACGCGATTGCCCTCCGCGATCTGCTCCTTGGCAATCTCGATGCCGATGCGGACGGACAGGATCGCCTCGTCCCTCGTCATCGCCTCCTGCCTGGCAAAATTGCTCGTGCCCTTTCGGATCTTGTAGTCGATCACGCCCTCGATCGGTTCATCGCGATTGATCCCCACATCATAGGGGATCACGCGGCTGCCCGCGAATTTGCTCAGCACGCCGATCGAGCAGATGCCGCGCGCGTAGTTGGCAAAGGCAAGCGCCGTCACCTCCTGCGGCTGTGTGCTGATCCCTTCCTCGTAGATCCCGTGATCCGCGCCGAATGCGATCACCACCTTCGGCTGCGTTTTGTAAAACTCGCTGCCGTAAATGCCGGCAAGGCGAATGCTGATCTCCTCAAGCATCCCGAGCGAGCCCGGCGGCTTCACCAGTGAATTTTGGCGAATTTGTGCAAGCACACGGTACTGCGGGTCGGCGGGCGTGATTTTTGAAAGCGTCTCCTGCAAGATTTTTTCATTGTTTTCTCTGAACTCCCGATTCGATAATTGGTCTGTCAAACTCATAGTCGCTCCTTATTTTTTCGGCAATGCCGTCTTGTTCCTACTCTGCGCCGGATACGCCGCGCCGCGCTTTGCCCGCCGCATTCGTCCGCTGACGGGGTGAAGCGCGCGCCTGCTCCGTCGCTCGGCATTATTATACTCTTTTTCGTCGTCTTTGCCAACAAAACGAATGCCGCAAAAAAGCACTTGCAGCTCCGCCGCACTTTGCCCGGCAGAAAAAGCAACGGATCGAATGAACTGCCGGCTCGGATCGGGGATCGCACTACCGAGGCGCTCAAAATATCTGCCGTTTCAGATCGCTCCGCCTATCGACGATCCGCCGCGCCGATACAGGCGATACGAAACCCTTGCGCCGCGCTTCGCCCGGCAGAAAAAACAACGGATCGAATGAACTGCCGCCGCCTCCGATCGCGCTCACGCATTCCGACGGTTGAAAAGTTTTTTGCAACATGTTAGTATGGACAAAAGGAGTGTATATGGCAAACAAGAGAGCGATCATCGCACGGAATGATCATATTTATATTATCGGCGAAACGGATTTTGAGCCGAAGCATATTTTTGAAAACGGTCAGGCGTTTCGCTGGACCGTGTCGGACGGCGCTTATACCGTTGTTGCGGATAAGTATGTGATACGGATCAAAAAGCTTTCGGCAACGGAGCTTGCGCTTCATCTTCCCGATCATCCGATTACGCAAAGCCCGAAGCCCGCGGTCGTGCTCGAGCATGCCGGCTCGATGGAGGATTACGAAAATTTTTGGCGCAATTACTTTGATATGGATCGGGATTATGCCGCGCTGCGCCGAGACTTTTCCAAAATCGACCGACATCTGAAAAAGGCGGTCGCGTTCGGCAAGGGCTTTCGACTGCTCCGGCAGGATCTGTTTGAAATGATTATTTCATTTATCCTCTCCGCAAACAATAATATCCCTCGGATCAAAAATACGGTCGCAAGACTTTCGGAGCTTGCCGGCGAACCGCTTCTTGAGCGCGACGGCATCGTCCATTACCGTTTTCCTACGGCGAAAAGAATTGCCGCGCTTTCCGAGGAACAGCTTCGCAAAACGGGCGCGGGCTATCGTGCGTCATACATCCGGCAGACTGCCGAGATCCTTGCGGATGATCCGGAGCTTCTCGACCGGACTCGCTCAATGAGCTATCACGATGCACACCATGCGCTGGTCGGTCTACCCGGCGTCGGCGCAAAGGTCGCCGACTGTATTTTGCTCTTCGGCAATTCGACGGCGTGTGCATTTCCTGTCGATACTTGGGTAATAAAGCTGATGAATCGATTTTATTTGGGCGACGAAAAAAATGTGAAGAGGATCAAGGCTGCCGGCGTCGAGCTTTTCGGAGCTCAGGCGGGCATCGCGCAGCAGTATCTTTTTTATTATGCGCGCGAAAACTCGATAAAATAATCTGACGATAATCAAAAGGAGAATCTATGAAGCTGGTAACCTATCGCTACAAAAAGCATTCCACGCCGCATGTCGGCGTGCTGTCCAAGAACGAGACCAAGGTATTCGATATTGCAAAAATTCTCGGCGAGGAGTTCGCAAAGGCGACGATGATCGATCTGATCCGCTCCGATCGCACCGTGACGATGCCCAAGCTCCGCGCAGCCGTCGAGGAGGATGTTCTCGAGGGCATTTCGATCGAAAGGGTCGACTTGTTATCCCCGATTCTGCGACCGATCCATGATGTGATCTGCGTCGGCGAAAATTATTATGCGCATCGCGAGGAAACCGTCGGCAAATTCATCGACGACCGACAGCTCCAAGACCGAAATACGATCTACTTCGGCAAGCGCGCAAGCGAGATCCTCGGCGACGGCGAGCCGATCCGAGCGCGCTTTGATCTGGACGAGGCACTGGATTACGAGGTGGAGCTGGGCATCATTATCGGAGAGACGGCAATCGATCTGACGATCGAAAACGCAAGAGCCGCGATCTTCGGCTTTACGATCGTAAACGATCTGTCCTCCCGAAATATCCAGGTCAAGCACAACCAGTGGTATCGCGGCAAAAGCTTGGACGGCTTGACGGCGATGGGACCGTGCATCGTAACGGCGGACGAATTCGATTTTCCGCTTGCGCTCGAATTGAGCAGCACGGTTTCGGACGAGCCGCGCCAAAAGGGCAACACCGCCGAGCTGATCACCGGCATCGAGCAGATCCTCGTCGAGCTGTCCGCCGGAATGACTCTGGAGCCGGGCGACATCATCGCGACGGGGACTCCATCCGGCGTCGGTGCAGGCTTTGACCCGCCGAAATTCTTGAAAAAGGGCGACCGCGTTACCTGCACGATCGAAGGGATCGGCAGTCTGACCAATCCGGTGGAATAAAAGCACCGCAAAGCTGCAAGGCAGCGCTTGCTTCAAATAGCCATGCGGACAAAATCCGCATCAAGCAACCGCAGCGAAGCAAAAGGCGAAGACCGCGCGCTCGCCTGCATTTATCGCACACGAATCTTCTCGTTGGCAAAAGGCGAAGGTCGCGTGAGCTGTGCTTGGCTGTTCATATACTCAAATCAATGAAGCGCTCTTGTCAAATCGCGCAGGCTGCACCGACGCGCCGACACGCTCATCACGCATGAGCGTGCACCGCGCGCTCGCCTGCATTTATCGCACACGAATCTTCTCGTTGGCAAAAGGCGAAGACCGCGCGAGCCTGAGCTCGGCCGCTCATACGCCAACCAATGAAGCACTCTTGTGAAATCGCGCAGGCTGCTCCGACGCGCCGACACGCTCATCACGCACGAGCTTGCACCGCACGCTCGCCTGCATTTCTTTCACGCACGGAGTTGTCACACACAGGCGCGCGACAATCATCACCGCGCCGCCGTGATCATCACAATAGGATATTCAAAGTTTTTACTTCCGATCCGTAAAAACTTCCACGATCTCTCCTCTTTTTTAGGACGATGCGCAAAAAAACAGCTCGTCACAAAAACGAGCTATATAATAAGAACGATTTTTTTCTTGTAAAATTTTTGTCCCTACCGGCGTATTTTGCGTTTTGCCGTTTCACATCGCATTTTTTCAATACTCCCGACTCAGCAGAAAGTCCGAAAGATGTACGATTTTTACACCGCTGACATTTCCGGTTGCCAATTCGTCCAGTGTCACCACGTATTTGGGGTAATGATCTTTGATCGCAAGAAGATTGGCGATCTCCCGATCAGATCCTTCCGGTAGCCTGCGGCATACTTGAACATAGATCCGCTCGTCGCGTTGCACCGCCACAAAATCAATTTCTTTCGTTTCGATTTTCCCGATATAGACCTCGTAGCCTCGCCGCCGCAGTTCAAAATACACAACATTTTCCAGCATGGCCGCAACGGATTTCGGATCGAATCCCAGCATACAATATTTTAGAGAAGCATCCGCCAGATAAAATTTTTCCTGCGTTTTCAGTACGGCTTTCCCTTGCAGGTCATATCGCCGACAACGATAGATGACAAACGCCTCCTCCAGCCAAGTCAAATAGTTGTACACCGCTTCGACGGACAGAGCGCGTCCTTCGTTTTTCAAAAACTTTGCAACGGCATTGGCCGAAAAGGTCTTCCCCACATTTTCAACGATGTATTTGACAACGCGGTTGAAGAGATCGTAGTTCATAATATTGTGCCGCCGCGTTATATCGTTCGTAATGACCGAGCTGTAGATTCCCTCGACGATCTGATACGCGGAGCGCTCATCAAAATTGCCGAGTGCCACGATCGGGAATCCGCCTAACCGCAGGTACTCGTTTAAGAGTTCCTTTGCAGAGCGAGACTCCGACTTTTTGAACTCCAGATATTCCGCAAAGGACAGGGTAAAGACCTCAATAGAGATATAGCGTCCCGTCAAATATGTGGAGATCTCGCTCGACATCAGCTTGGAGTTGGAGCCTGTCACATAGATATCGGTATCGGCATTTTCGAGCAGGCTATTGACGGCTTTTTCCCATCCGTCGATCTCCTGAACCTCGTCGAGCAAAAGATAATAGCGCCCGTCATCGATCATCTGATTTTTGATGCCGTTATACATATCCTTGTCGGTCATTCCGTCCTCAAGCTCCTCCGATGTATAGCGCATGTTGATGATGTGATCCGCGGCGATCCCGCTTTGCAGCAGATCCTCCCGGAGCATTTCCAGGATCGTTGATTTTCCGCAGCGCCGAATTCCCGCCAGTATTTTGACGAGAGGAACATCGCGGTAGGTTTTCAGCACATTCATATATTGTTCGCGAATGATCATATCGCTCACCTCCTTGTCCATACCAACAGTATAGCCAAAAACTACGAGATATTCAATAGTTTTTACTTCCGATCCGTAAAAACTTCTGATTCATTCAAACTTTTTTCGTATAAAACCAAAAAACAAACCGTTCTCCACCGTGCAAACTGACAAGCTACGATCATCATCGATGCCGCTGCGCGATCAACGCGCAGGATCATCCTCGCGATTCCGTGAGCTATGACGACAAGCAACAATGATCGTTCGTGGCTCCACACGCCGGCGAGCCGGTTCGTGGCGCAGGAGCCTGCGCGCAAGCTGTGCTCGGCTGCTCATACGCCAACCAATGAAGCACTCTTGTGAAATCGCGCAGGCTGCTCCGACGCGCCGACACGCTCATCACGCACGAGCTTGCACCGCGCTTGCCTGCATTTTTCTCTCGTACAGGTTTTCGACAAACGCAAAAATGCCTCCCGAAAAATTCGAGAGGCGTTTTGTTACCAGCGCTTGTTCTTCCCGACAAAGCGATAGTTCTCCATGTATTCCATCACGCGCGAGGAGATCCGCTCATCGTAGACCTCGGCGATCCTGTCCGGGCTCAGATTGGTGGAGATCACCATTTTTTTGCCGTTGATCATGCGCGAGTTGAGGATGTTGAAGAAGCTTGTCCTGACGAAGCTGTTGGTCAGCTCCGAGCCCAGATCGTCGAGTATCAGGAGATCCGCATTCTCGAGCGCGTAGTAATCCTCCATCGAAAAGCGCTCAAAGAATATGCTTCGATCAAAGCTGTAGAGCTGCATCATATCGACAAATTCGTGCATCGTGAAGTAGAGCACGGAGTTGCCGCGCTCGATCGCCGCCTTGGCGATGCAGGAGCACATAAAGCTTTTTCCCAAGCCGACCCCTCCGTAAAAATACAAGCTCTTCGTATTTTCGTTTCCCAAATTGTGAACGAATCGCAAGCTCGCGTTTTTGATCTCCAAAATATTTTCGAGCTCGGTCTTGTAGATGCCGCCCGTAATATCATATTTCGTTTTGTCGTCAAAGATCGTAAGGTCGAAGCTGTCGAAATTTTCTTTATCGAGCCGCCTGTTCAGATGCGGCTGCCCTTTGCGAAGCGTCTCTTGGATCTTGAGCATGCAGGGACAGTTTTTGATCTGCCCGCCTTCGTCGATGACGCCGCGATCCTTGCACAGTGCACAATCATATTGAAGCTTCAGCGCGCTTTCGTCGATGCCGTTTGCCCGCATATACTCCCGTTTTTTGGCTTGCAGCTCGATCCGCTCCAGCTCCGAGGTCTGCGTATCGACATTGTCGAAGACCTGCGCTTTGGCGATCCTCACATTTGCCAGATTGATCTGCCGTATCAGCTCCGCCAGCTCCGGATGCTCCTGTTCGATCGCATCCCGCCGCAATTCGAGTAGCTTTGCCTGCCGATCCCGCCTTGATTGATATATTTCCTCGATCGTCATATTGTTCTCACCTATTCCTTTTTGTGCGCATTCGTTATCCGAAAATTATTCTCTCAGCTTTTTCAAATTCTCCTCCAGGCCGGCTCTTTTTTGAGGATTCTTTTCTTCCTCAAGCTCCGCCAAGATCCTTTTTTCGAGCATCCTTTTGGCGATCGGCCCCATTTCGCCCGCTTCCTCCGCGTTGAGCTGCTTTTTGCTCACCGCTTTGCTTTCGCTTTTTTCTGCCCGGTACGGATAGAGATCCTCCGCCTTCCTGACCTGCTCCATCGTGATCCGCTTTCTGCGCTCAAGCTTCGGCGATTCTCCCTTGAGCAGCCGAAGAAGGTTCTCGATGGTGACGGGTCTGTTGTCCATCTGCAAATAGCGATATGCCACCTCCACATCGGCGATGGAAAAATCGCGGCTCAGCTCGTCGAGCGCGGCGAGCTCGTCCTTGCGCATGCTCTTGCGCGGAAACTGAACCAATTCCAGGATCCGCGTTCTTGTTTCAAAGGTGCTGATGCTTTTTTGCGGGATCTCTATGCCGGCTGTGCTTGGCTGCTCATCCATTTTTTCGATGCTTCTCAAACGGTTTTGCAATACGCCGTCCACATATTTGAGATTCGGCGATTTGATGGAGAGCGTTTTTTCGACGGAATCCAAGATCGTTTCGAGATCGAATTTGTAATCGTCCAACCAGGTGTCGATCAGATTTTTCTCCGGCGCGGTCGGCGCACGATATTCGCCCATCGCATAGAGGATCTTTTTGTATTCGAGATACCGCTTTTCCTTGCCCTGCATCACCTGCTCCAGATCCTCGACCGTTCGGATGCCGTCCAAGTGCCAGTTTCTCAAAATCCCCATCGCCATCGAGATCGAGCGGTTGTTTTTCTTGTACATACAGTACAGCACCGCCTCGATGACAAGGTCTTTGGATATGTTGAAGTCCGAGATCGTCTGGTGGATTTTTTTTATGTCCGTGCTGGAGAGCGGATATTTGATCGTCTGCTCGATCTTGTCGTACATTTTTTTGTATTCTTCATTTTGGTAGGCGACCAAAATCTCATCGGTGCTGACATTTTTTTTCGTCTTGCCGATGACCGTGCGCAGATCCCGAAACTCGATGGAATACGAGCCAACCACTTCTTCATCGATGATGTGCTTTTTGATCAAACCCAGATTTTCGCATAATCGCCATGCGCTGTACACCTCGTCGATGTGGATGCCCAAGCGATCCGCCAATGCCTGATTGCTGACGACGGAAGGATTTTCGTCGTTCAGGCTCAAATAGTAGCCGTACAGATAGATCGCCGCGGCGTGCGGCTCGGGCGCCAAGATCGGCAGCACCAATTCGAAAAAGCTGTTCGGGATTACCGTATCCTTGTTGTGTAGTAGTCGATCCTCTATAAAAAACATATTCGCTCCATATTCTGAATTGCATTTTGCTCGCTGATTTTTGTTACTTCTCTTATTATAACAAATTTTTGCGGTTACGGGAAATTTTTCATCGGCAAGCGCGGGGCGAAGGCGCGCCAAGCTGCGGACGAGTGCAGAGTCGAGGGCGAGCTCACCGTGCGGCGCAGTTGTGTGCGTGGCGATCGCGACAGGCACGGAAATGCGGGCAAGCTCGGCAAAAGCATTGCACAGCAAGCTCGACGAGCGTGAAGCGTCGAGGGCGTGCCAAGCTGCGGACAAGCACAGAGTCGAGGGCGAGCTCACCGTGCGGCGCAGTTGTGTGCGTGGCAATCGCGACAAGCGGGGGCGCAGGCGAACCGCGCAAGCGGCGTTTCTGTGTAATCAAAAGGAGGTTCCCTTTTATCTAAAGATTTTTATTCCCCCAGTAGAACCGGGGGATTATTGCGCTTAAGCTACATAAAAAGCCGACTGATCGCTCAGCCGGCTTGTGTTCCGTTATTCTTGTTGTTCTTATTGTTCTTGTTGTTCTCGTTGCTGTTTTCATTTTTTGTCTTTGCCGGTTCCGCTGTTGTCGTCTTTTGTATTTGCTGATCACAGCTCGTTTATTGTCGGCTCCGCGTTCGTCCAAAAGACGGTTCGCTCTTTGCGAGCCTGCCGAGCGGATGCCTAAAAGGTCACATCGACCGTCTGCTCCTCGCCGTCGCGCCAAACGACGATCTTGATCGTATCGCCTGTCTTGACCTTGTAGAGATAGCGCAAAAGATCGGCGGTGTCCGTGAGCTCCGAATCCTCGATCCTCAACAGAATATCGTGTACCTTCAATCCGTTTTTTTCGGCAATGGATTCCTTGTCCACCTGCACGATGACGATCCCGTCCTCCATCCCCAGATCGATGTTGTTCATCTCCTGGTAGACCGCCGCATTGATCACCATGATACCGAGCTTCGCGCGCTCAAAGCTGCCTTCGCGGATAAATTCCTCCACGATCGGTTTTGCCTCATTGATCGGAATGGCAAATCCGAGCCCCTCGCCTTCGCCGGTTTTTGCGGAGTTGATCCCGATCACCTGACCCTTGCTGTTGAGAAGCGGCCCGCCGCTGTTGCCCGGATTGATTGCCGCCGAGGTTTGGATCAGATTCTTCATCGTCGATACGGTGCCGTCGATGTTCTCGACCTGGATGGTTCGTCCGAGTCCCGATATGATGCCCTCGGTTGCCGTGCTTTGGAATTCAAGATCAAGCGGATTACCGATGGCAACGACGATGTCGCCGACCTCCACTTCATCGGAATCGCCAAGCTCCGCCGCCTGCAAATTCGGCACATCCACCTTGATGACTGCCAGATCCAGGATCTTGTCCGTCCACAGGATCTCCGCTTCCGCGGTCGTTCCGTCATTGAATGCGACATTGACCGAGCGTGCCGATCCGTCGCTGACCACATGCGAGTTTGTCAGGATATAGCCGCGCGAATCCACGATCACACCCGTTCCGAGCCCCGATTCCGACATGAGCGTTCCGCCGGTGGTGGTGACGCCGACGACGGACGGATCCGCCTTGGCGACGATCGCCTTGTACAAGTTGTTGTCCTGTCCCGATATGCTGATGGTCGTCTGTGTCGGCACCGTAGTGTTCAAATTGATGCCGAGACTTTTTATTCCGTTTGAAAAAAAAGGCATCAACATAAAAGTCATCATGCTGCCCATCAACGCGCCGATCAATGTTAATGCCAAAAATTTTTTTGCTTTCATCATAACCTCCTACTTTATGGAGTACATTCTGGATACCTTCCCTCGAAGGATCACATCCAGACCCACATTTTCCGGCCCGTAGCCGTGCTCCGTCAATATGGAGCCCACCGTCTGAAACGCAACCTGCGGCAAATTGCTTTCTTTGCTCAAATGCGCGAGCAAAAGCTTTTGAGTTCCCGATTTTACAAGCGCAAGCGCCAAATAGCCCGCCTCCGCATTGCTCAAATGCCCGAATTCCGATCGGATCCGCCGCTTCAGCTGCGGAGTGTAGCTGCACATCGCCAACAAATGCTCGTCATAATTGGATTCGATCACGGCGAGATCGGAGCCTTGGATCTTTTGAAAGACATCCTCCGTCACAACGCCCAGATCGGTCGCGATCGCGATCCGCTGTCGTCCGTTTCGGATGGTATAGCCCACCGGATCCTCCGCGTCATGCGAGACCGAAAAGCTTTCTACCTCGACCGAGTCGATCGCAAATCGCTCGTCGCTTTTGATCACACGGATATTTTTTTCTGCGATGCTGCCGATCTGCGTCTCCATCGCCTGCCAGGTTTTTTCCGTCGCATAGATCGGTGCATCGAATTTTCTGCTGATGATCCCGACGCCCTGTATATGATCGATATGCTCATGCGTTACGAGGATCGCATTCAGTCCCTGCAGACCTTTGCCGTGCAGTCCCAAATGGTCGATGATCCGTTTTCCGCTGAGCCCCGCATCCACAAGGACCTTGGTATCCTTATCCTCAATGTAATGACTGTTGCCGCAGCTTCCTGAGGATAGCGAAATGTAATTCATAATTCTCCTTCGTATGTCCAATTATAAAGTAGCTTTGTGGAAATTATATAAATTAATTTTATTATTTTGTTCCCATTTGCAGATCCTTTTAACCGAAAATTTTACAATTCATACGGCAGCCCGTCGGCGTTCCCGCCAAGCCGCCGAGCGCACTTTCGCGAAGCTCGAACGGCAGCGATCGTCCGACTGAATACATCGCGGCGATCGTTTCGTCAAAAGGGATCGGGCTCTTCGCGCCGGACAGCGTGATGTCCGCCGAGATGATCGCATTGGTCGCGCCCATGGCATTTCTTTTTTGACACGGCGCCTCCACCAATCCGGCGATCGGGTCGCAAACAAGCCCCAAGATATTCGCGATCGCCGTAGATGCCGCATCCAGCGCCTGCGTCGGCGTGCCGCCGAACAGTTCAACAAGCGCTCCGGCCGCCATCGCCGATGCCGATCCGACCTCTGCCTGACAGCCGCCCTCCGCGCCGGAAACCGTCGCATTTCGCGTGATGATATAGCCGATCGCGCCGGCAGTCAGCAGCGCGTCGATCATTTTTTCATCGCCGAGGCCATGCTTTTCCTGTACCGCCACAAGCACGCCCGGGAGTACCCCGGAGGATCCGGCAGTCGGTGCCGCGACGATCAGACCCATCGAGCAATTCTGCTCCAGAACCGCCATCGAGTAGGCGATCACCCGTTGAAAAAAATCTCCGCTGATCGGCGAAGGATTTTCCATCATCAGCTTGGCTTCGCCGCCGATCAGTCCACCCATCGTTTGCAGCTTTTTCGCCAGCGGCTTTTGTGTCGCCTTTTTCATGATGCGGTAGCTGTGCGCCAGCGCCCTGCGGATCTCCTCCTCGCTTTTCTGAAAGATTTCCTCCTCGCGCCGGAGCATCAGCTCGGCAATCGTCAAATTCAATTTTTCCGCTTTTCGGATCAGCTCCTCGCCGGTCGAAAAATCATATTTTCTGTTATCCATCGCTCTATCCTATCATCCTTACATCGATAATATGCGGATTCTCCCGGATGCGATCCGCCGCCTCCTGCGTGATCGGCTCATCCGCCTCCAGGATCGTGTATGCTTTTTTCCCGCGCTCCTCCCGGTAGCTTCGCATAAACGCAATGTTGATGTCCGAGCGTCCGAGCGCTCCGGTGATATGCCCGATCACCCCGGCATGATCGATATGCCCGATGATCAAGGTGTGATATTCGCCGGTAAAAAGAATGTTCACATCATCAATCTGCGTGATCTGTACATTGCCGCCGCCGATCGATTCACCGACCACCTTCATCGTATTGCCGCTGTGATCCCGCAGGGTAATCGCGACGGTGTTGGGATGCACGCCCTTTTGCGTTTCGTCGACCGAAAAACTGTACTCCAGTCCCTTTTCCTCCGCGATCGCAAAGGCATCGGCGATCCGTTCATCCTCCGTCGAAAAGCCCATCACGCCCGCCAGCAGCGCGCGATCGGTCCCGTGGCCGCGGTAGGTTTTTGCAAAAGAGCCGTAGAGCACAAACTCCGCCGCCACAACATCCTCGTGCATCATTTTGTAAGCCAGCGCCGCAATGCGAAGCGCGCCCGCCGTATGCGAGCTGGACGGCCCGATCATATTCGGCCCGATCACATCAAAAAGACTGATATCCTTCATCGTTCTTCTCCATTTATCCTCAAAGCTCCCGCCTGCCTTCCAGCGCCTTGGTAATCGTCACATCATCCGCATACTCGATATCGCCGCCGACCGGAAGCCCGTGTGCAAGGCGCGTCACCTTGATCCCCAGCGGCTTGATCAAACGCGCAATATACATGGCGGTCGCCTCGCCGTCGATCGTCGGATTGGTCGCCAGAATCACTTCCTTCAGCTCCTTGCTCGACATTCGGCTCATCAGCTCACGGATTTTGAGCATCTGCGGCGTGATCGAATCCATCGGCGAAATCGTGCCGTGCAGCACATGATATTTGCCGTTGTATTCCCGAATGCGCTCCATCGCCGCCACATCGCGCGGATCCTCCACGACGCAGATCATCGAATTGTCGCGCGACAGATTTTTGCAGATCGCACAGGGACTGGCGTCCGAAATATTGCAGCATTCCTCGCAATAGATGATATTGTTCTTCGCCTTCAGGATCGAATCCGCCAAGTCGCTCACTTCCTGATCGGGCATATTGATGATATGAAACGCCAGGCGCTGCGCCGTTTTTTTGCCGACGCCCGGCAAATGAGCCAGATGCTCGATCAGATTGTCGATATAATTGGAAAAATGTTGCATCAGAACAGCCCCGGGATCCCGCCGCCGGTAATCTTGCCCATCGATTCATTCGCGTACGCGTCCACGGAGGCAAGCACCTGATTGACCGCTGTCAGAACAAGATCCTCCAACATTTCCGCTTCCTCCGGATCGATCACATCGGGATTGATCTTCACGGACAAAATGGTTTTTGCGCCGTTTGCGCGAACCGTCACGCCGCCACCGCCGACCGACGCTTCAAATTCCTTTCCCGCAAGCTCCTCCTGTGCCTTTTGCATCTCGCGCTGCATCTTCTGCGCCTGCTTCAACATATTATTCATATTTCCCGGCATGCCGCCCGGAAATCCGCCTCTCTTCGCCATAACGCCTCCGTTTTTTCATATAAAATTTGAATTTTTATTCATCACAATATTTTATCACAAGCCGTCCGGCGCTTCAATACCCTACCGATGCAGCAATACGAAATCGAAGATTTCTTCGCTGCTTTCGTTAGGCACGGATACACTCTCGATATGACACAGCAGCTCGCGGATCTTTTTAACGCTGTCGCCGGGCACGGTCGCCCCCCGATCGACACAACAACTTGCCGATCTTTTTGTCGCTGTCGCCGGGCACGGGTATCCGCTCGATGGAGCACGACCCGAAGATTACCGGTCGAATATCCCCAATATAAAGGAGAGCCTGCGGATAAGCTGAATTTTGCTCTCCGAAGGCTCTCTTTGTTTACGACCGATCGTTATTTCCGCTGTTTTTGTTTCTCCTCGCTTTATGACTTGCCGCCGTTATGCCGTTATATAATAAGGAAGCTTTTCCTTAATAGCTCCGCTCAATCGGCAGGCTCTCTACGAAGCGCAAAGGTGCAAAGCTCACCATAGGGCGCGACCGAGCCCGAGCTTATCCGTTGTAACTATACAGCAGAAGCTTTTCTTCGGTAAGAGCGCTCCGGCAGCAGGCTCTCTGCGGAGCGCAAAGTCACAAGACCATCTTTCCCGACCGCTATACGCCCATCGCGATCGCCGCGATCAGAATGATCGCCTGCAATGCAAACATCATGATGAACAGCGGCGTGATGAATTTGTACCAGTGATTCATCCCGATCCCCATGATACCGCATTCGATCGCAACGCCGGTCGGCCAAAACATATTGGAAAAACCGTCACCGAATTGGAACGCCAGCACGGCGGTTTCTCTTGACAGGCCCACCAGATCGGCGAGCGGCGCCATGATCGGCATAATGACGACTGCCTGCCCCGAGCCGGATGGGATAAAGAAGTTCAAAAGATTTTGTACCACCAGCATTCCGAATCCGGCGATATTCTGCGGCAAGCCGCCGATCACATTCGCCATAAAGTATACCACCGTGTCGATGATATTCCCCTGCGTCATCACGACGGAGATCGAGCGTGCAACGCCGATCAAGAGCACACCGTACAGTGCATTTTTGCAGCCGTTGACGAACATATCCGCCGTCTGGTTCAATGTCAGCTTGTTGATCAGACAGGTCGCGACCATAAAAATCAAAAACATCGCCGCCAGCTCGCGCAAATAAAATCCGTACATCGTGATCCCGATGCTGATGCAGATCAGCAGGATAAGAAATCCCAAAATGCTGAGCACCTGCGGTTTTGTAAAAGGCATCGAGATAACCTCCTCCCGGCTTTTCAGATTGTCGATATTTTTTGTTGCCGCCTCATCGCCGTACACGACGCTTTTGGTCGGATCCTTGCGCACTTTATTTGCATAGTACATCACATATCCGATGGAGAGCATCTCAAATAATATAAATGAGATGATCCGAACGATCGTGATCTGCTTTCCCATCAGCGGGATCCCCGCGATGGCGCTTGCGATCCCGATCGTGAACGGATTGAGGATCGCTGCGGCAAATCCCGTGGCGACGCCGAGGAACACGATCGCTCCTCCGACGACCCGATCATAGCCCAGCGTGATCGAAATAATGATGAATGCCGGGATCAATCCGTAGGCTTCTTCATACATCCCGAAGCTCGTGCCGGCAAAGCCGAACAACAGCATAAATACCGGGATGATCAAAAAATCCTTGCTCCCGAGCTTTCTCAGGATCCACCCCGCCAGCGCATTGAGCGCTCCGGTTTCCATTAATACATACACATAGGCGGCAGCCATCAAAACGAAAAACATAATGTCCGACGCTTCGACAAAGCCGTCATAGATCGCCCGGATCATTTCCCAAGGCCCCACCGGATCGGACTCGATCTGCGCATAGCTTCCGGGCACGATGATATCACGCCCGAGCGCTTCGTCATAGGTGTATTGAAATTGCCCCGCCGGCACGACCCATGTCATGACCGTGCAAAGCACGGTGATGCTGAGCAATATGACAAAGGCGTTGGGTGAAGTAAACATTCGTTTCTTTTTTTCGGTTCCGTTATTTGCAGCCATGGTATCCCTCCTTAGCATAACCCTGTCCGAGGACACCCATGTCCGATGAGGACAAAGGTCCCCCTCGTAAATTTCTCCTATCCTGACCCTGTCGGAGCGTTACCGAATCTGTGCATTGATCCGTTCTCTCCATTGTTCCTTTGCAAGTGCGAGCTTCTCCGGATATTCGACCATCTCAAGCCCGATGCCCGCCATTGTGCGAACACATTGATGCAATCTTTCATACGCATACGGACTGTCCACAAGTGCCAGCGCGCTTACTTCGTGCGGCAGCATCGGCGTCGGCGAACCAAGCCCGATGTCCATATACATCGTCGGGCATGCGTGACTGACATTCCCGATGTCCGTGGACCCCGCAAGTTCTCGCGCTTCCTCCGGCGTTTGTATCGGATCGATCCCGTTATCCTTCAGATGTTTTCTTGCAACCTCCTGAAGGATCGGTACATGGACGAGATTGTCCAGCGGACGCTCCGGCGATTCGATCTCAAGGCTCGCACCGGTCATCATCGCCGCGCCCTTCGCCACATGGATCACCTTTTCGATCACCGTATCCACATAGCCTCTGGTCGATGCGCGAACATAAAACAGACAGCTCGCTTTGTCGGGCACGATATTCGGCGCCTGTCCGCCATCCGTCACGATTCCGTGGATCCTGGTGTCCGGCCGCACATGCTGACGAAGCGCGTTGATCCCGGCAAAGGTCAGCTGTACCGCATCCAGCGCATTGATCCCGTCCCACGGCGCGCCCGACGCATGCGAAGCTCTCCCGGTGAAGTTGAAACGATACGCGCTCATCGCCAGCGCACAGGACACCACGCTGCTTTTCGGCCCCAAATGCGATTGGAGCACTACATCAATGTCGTCAAAGATCCCTTGTTCCACCATATCCACTTTGGTGCAATAGGTTTCCTCCGCCGGCGTACCGATCAATATCACTCGAAAATCGCGATGCTTCGTCATCTCTTTCAGTACGACAGCCGTGCCGACCGTTGTCGAAGCGATCCAGTTGTGCCCGCAGGCATGCGCATTTTTCTTTTCCTCGCCGTAGCCCGGCAGCGCGTCATACTCCGCGAGCAGCGCAATCTTCGGCCCGCGATCGCCATACTCCGCACGAAACGCCGTTTTCATCCCCGCATACGGATACTCGACACGAAAGCCTTTGCGTTTGAGATAATCCACCAAATACTTTGAAGAGATGTACTCCTCCAGCCCGAGTTCCGGATGCTCACAGATAAAATGATTGATCTCCTCAAACTCCTTGCCCGATGCTTGCTCCGTTTCCTTCATTTTCAACAGCAATTCATCAAATTCCATAACTACCTCCGTTCCTCCTGCCCGTTTATTCTACCATTCATTGAATCCCGACCACTCTCGCACGAATTGTCAGTAAATTCATTTTTTTGCAGTATACAAAAAAATATCTGAGTTGTCAATACGACGCCTTTTGTACACAAAAAAAGAAGCGTCCGCTTTCGCTTCAGCTTCTCCGCAATCCGAGCCGGTGCTCTCTCGTAAAGCTTTCCCGGTCCGTTCCTTCAATCGGCGAGTCGTCAGAATAGCAGCGGGACATCGCCGTACAGCATGAGCCGAAGGATCCCGACCACGATGAGATTTGCCGGATAATAGATATAAAACAGCCATTTCATTCCCTTCCAACTTCCCCGTTCGCCATTATAGGTTACCAATACGGGGATCGAAAGAACCGTGAACAGCTGAAGCAAGCCGTACAGCCTGTCGATCATAAAAAAGTAGACGGTCGCATAGATCAAAGCCCACACAAAAATATCCAGTGCCTGCTTCTTGAATTCTCCGCGGTGCATATACAAAAAGAACGGGCACATAACCGCAATGCTTGACCAGTCCCCCGGGAATGCGATCAGGCAGATCACAACGATCGCCGAGATTTGTCCCCATTTCGGAATTTCGTCATTGTTGCAGACGGCGATCAGAACGACCGCCCACGCCAAAGGCCACATCACGCTCGTCTGATTGATGATTCCTGTCGATAACGGCATAAAGGGGATCCCGAACGCAAAATTGTACGCGAAATGGGATATGATCGCAAAAAGAAACAGCCTGCCCGCGTATTTTTTGATATCCTTCGTATAATGGCATCCCTCCGCGATAAAAAACCACATGATCGGAGCCGTCAATCTTCCGATCACATGCAGAAGATACACATACCACACCGCCTGCAATCCGGGAAAGAAGAGCCATGTCAGATGATCGATCGTCATGGCGACGATGGCGATCAATTTGATATGATTCGCATTAAGTCCCTTTTTGATTTCCATTTTTTCATTCCTCTCGCAAATAAAATAATCCCGTTTTTCGTAGCGGGATGACGAATTTTCTTTCATTGCTTTTTATTATACCACTTATTTTGTATTTCTATATGATCGAAGAAAAATCTCGGATCGCAAAATTTCGCAAAAAAGAGAAGCACGGATTCCGATTTCCGTACTTCTCTCGATCGAATGCTCGGTTTAGGCAAGCTCTCGTGTTGCCGGCTCTGCTTTTGTTTTTGTTTCTATTTCTGTTTCTGCTTCTGCTTTTTCTTCTACCTCTGCTTCTGCTTTTGCTCCGTTTTGTTGTTGAGGTTTTTGCATCTTTTTTTGATCCTCTCTCGCCGTTTCGTGCTCGCTCAGCCCGCTCCGTGTTCCTGCCGGCACTCTGACGCCTGCTGAGATACCTACCGATTTTGCGCATCCGTTACAGCTCGAAGGAGATCACCGCTCTTATTCTGTCCGGTGCATTGACGAATTCCTCACTGTCGTAGCCTTCCACCTTTTCAAGCTCGCCGGCTCCGTTGTATCCGAGCACTCCGTTTTTGACGATATCCATCTCGAGCGTATATTTTTTGCCTTTCTCGAGCATCTCTGTCTGGAGATAGTTTCTGCAGATCATTCCGTCCGAGGTTCCTCCGCCGTCTACGAGCGCATACGGATTGCCGTCTTCATCCCTCAGCGTCAATGTGTGACTGTCGATCTCATAGCTATGGCTCAAGAGACCGATGCTGTTCCAAAAATCCACCTCGATATTCGTCACGGCGCGGTCTATGCTGATCGAGTTGATTTTGGCAAAAATCGCTTGCTCCTGATAAATAAAGCTCGGCTTTACGATATCATCCGGCAGCTTCTTGATAGCGATCGGAAAATCCCATGTGCCCTTTATTTCTTTCGGCGCCGACTCATCGCCATCCTGATCGAAGGAGAGAATGCTTTTCATGCTCAGCGTAAACTCCATCTCATCCGGCGCTTCATCATTTTCAAAGCTCAACCACAGCTCGGCGGCGCCCAAATAAGTGTGCTCATCGACCTTCCGCACCGTTGAGCTTCCGCTCATTCCCGTGACATTATATTTTATTGCCGATGCCCATCTCATATCGGAATGCACAGTGATATCCTCGCCCAGCTCTCTGTCCGTCTCGATAATATAAGTATAGGACAGCACATTATTTGAAAGGATTGCTTCCATCAAGGTGATTTTGATCCCCCGGTCCTCTTTGGTGATCGACAGCAGCTCGCTGGCGTCCTGATATTTTTCCATTCCGAGCAAGGTAAAGATCTGCGAGTACACCGGCAGATCCCGTGCGTAGCTCGGCACCGCAAACCCCGCTGCGAAAATGATCGCAAGCACGGCCGCCATATTTCTTACAAAGCGCTTCGGAGATTTTTTTCTTGTATTGTAGATTTTTTTTATGTTGTCGTCAAAGTGCTCCGGTAATTTTATTTTATCCAAGTTTTCGATATTCATGATCGCTCCTTTCAACTCATTCTTTCCCTCAGCTTATCCATGGTTCGGTTCAGTCTGCTCTTGACCGTGCCGAGCTTGAGGCTTTTCTCTGCCGATATTTCTTTAAGCTTCTTGCCTTCAAAATATCTCAGGTATACCAGCTCTCTTTCTTCGTCCGTCAACGCGTCCAGGCTGTCAAACAGATCGATCAGGCTGTCTTTGTCCTCAAGGCGATCGGCCATTGTGTCCGATCCGTTCGCAAGCGGCACAAATCGTTTTCGTTTTCTGAGATTGTCCTTGCAGGTATTGATGACGATCCGAACCATCCATGTGTCGAAGTGCTCCTTGTTCCTGAGCGAGTCAAAGCCTTCGATCGCTTTGATCAGGCTGTCCTGAACACAGTCCATGGCATCGCTTTCATTTTTCATATACGAGAACGCGATCCGATACAGCTCTTTCTCACGATTTTGTATCAACTGCTCAAACCTTTTGTTTTTATCCACCTTGAGCCTCCTTTCACGGATTAGACGAGGAACGATGTTGAAAGGTTCCGTTTGTTTTTATAAATTTTCGCTCCGCTTCTTCTGGCGCGACGGCTACACCCTTATGAGCGCAAGCGGATCGGATATCTACAATTCGCTTTGCTTCTTCCAAAGCCTTCCGAAGATTTGCAACCCGCTTCGGTTCTTCCGAAGCCGATTCCGCGCCGAAGGAATCAAAGTGAAATACGACATTTGCATTTTACATTAAATAAAGCAAAGAATTTATATCCTTCGATCCCATTGAATGTACCTTCCTGTGTTAAATGAAGTTGTAGAAACAGCCGCAACTTCATTTTAACACAAGTGTTTCTGTCCGAGTCAAATATGTAATCTTTTTGATGTATGGTTTTTGCGTACAAAACAGCGCAGCAACCGTCACGGCTGCTGCGCCTAAATAGGATGGATCGTTTCCCGATGTCGATGTGCGGCGGCAGATCGTCAACGCCGCTGCGTCTGAATGATCGACGCTCATGCGCGAGATACTGTCGTTATGAGCAACCATAAGGCCGCTTCGCTTAAAACCGGATCTCCTTAGATAAACAGATTCATATCGGATTTGTCGTTGTCGGCGAGCATCGTTGCCACTCCGCCGATCTCAACGCCGTCGATCAGCTCTTCCGACTGAATGCCCATCACATCCATCGACATTTGACACGCCGTGATTTTAACGCCGGCCTGCTGCGCTTGCCGGATCAGCTCTTCGAGCGAATATACATTCTGTTTTTTCATCACGGATCGGATCATCGCCGAGCCCATGCCCAGCATATTCATCTTGGACAAGCCGAGCCGCTTGCTGCCTCGCGGCATCATCCAACCGAACAGCTTGGAGATAAGATCCTTTTTCACGGGCACGGATTGATTTTTGCGCAGGATATTCAGTCCCCAGAAGGTGAAGAACATATTGACCTGACTGCCCATCGCTACCGCGCCGTTTGCTATTATAAAGGATGCGATCGCTTTGTCCAGATCGCCGCTGAACACGATCATCGTTTTTTCCTTTTTGAACGACTCGGTGTTCGATGCTTGTCCCGCGTCAGCTATTTTTTTTTTTTGACGGTAGCGAAGAACTTACCGTTTTGTGCGCTTTTTTCGATCAATTCGTTACCGGTGCTGCTTGCCCAGCTGCTGATGTCGTTGTAGAAGCCCGGGTCGGTCGATACGACGCGAAGGATCTCGCCGTCATTCAATCGCTCGATCGCGCGGGATACTTCGACGATCGGTCCGGGGCAGCATAGTCCGCACACATCCAGATCCACCGGTTCGCTGATCGCTTCGCTTACGACCAGCCCGCTGTCCTCGAGCTTTTGTGCCTGTGCGACATCCGGCTCATCCGACGGATGCTGCTGTGCATAGCTGCGGTATCCGCCCATCAGGTTTTTGACACTGAATCCGTACTGCTTCAGGATCCGGGCGGCAATGTAGCCTCGCAGACCCACCGCGCAGCTGACGATATATTTTTTGTTTTTATCCAGGCTTGCCGAATTCGTTCTGAGCTCGCCGAGCGGAATGTTGACGGAGTGCGGGATATAGCCCATCGAGCGCTCGATCGGCTCGCGCACATCAATGATCACGGTATCATCCGCAAGCTCTTCAAGCTCCTCCACGCGCGCCACATCGACCAACCCCTCCAGCTGGTTGACCGCCGTGTAGCCCGCCATATTGACCGGATCCTTTGCGGAGGAGTACGGCGGTGCGTATGCCAATTCCAGCTCCGTCAGATCCGATACGCGTGCGCCGAATCGGATCGCGGTCGCGATCACATCGATCCGCTTATCCACGCCGTCGTACCCGATAATCTGCGCGCCCAGTACCCTGCCGTCCATGCCGAAAATCAGCTTGATCGTCATCGTTGCCGCATTCGGATAGTAGCCGGCGTGCGAGTTGGAATGGATCAGCGTGATGCGATAATCCCTGCCGTATGCCTTGCCTTCCCGCTGCAGGGTTTTTTCGTTGACGCCCGTTGCCGCCACCGTCAGATCGAAAATCTTTGCAATGCTCGTTCCCTGCGTTCCCTTGAAGGCTTCCTTTTCACCCCCGATCATATTGTCCGCCGCAATCCTGCCCTGCTTGTTCGCCGGGCCGGCAAGCGGTACCATGGTGCGATGCCCCAGCACGAAATCCTCGACCTCGATGATGTCGCCCACTGCATAAATGCTCGGATCGGAGGTTCGCATATACGCATCGACGATGACACCGCCCCGCGGATTCAGCGCGAGCCCCGCCGCTTTTGCAAGCTCGCTGTTCGCACGAATACCGATCGACAGGATCACCATATCCGCCGCGATCCTGCGTTCATCCTCCAGAACTACGGTCGATCGCCTGTCCGTGTGCTCGATTTTTGATACGCCGTTCTCTACGATCAGCTCGACCCCTTTTTCTCTCAAATGATTGTGGACGAGCTGCGCCATATCGCGATCCATCGGCGCCATCACCTGATCCGCTTTTTCAACGACCGTCACCGCGATGCCGCGATGCACAAGATTCTCCGCCATCTCAAGGCCGATGAATCCACCGCCGATGACCGTCGCGCGTCTCACATGGTTTTCTTGGATATAGCGATATACTCTGTCCGTGTCGGGAATATTCCACAGCGTAAATACATTCTCAGCGTCAAAGCCCTCGACCGGCGGCTTGATCGGGCTCGATCCGGTCGACAGCAGGAGATGATCATACGCCAGCTCGTAGTCTTTGCCCGTTTTCAAATTTCTGACCGAAACGGTTTTTTTGTCCCGGTCGATCGCCGTCACTTCGCTCTGCACGCGCACATCCACATGATATTTTGCCATGATCGCCTCCGGCGTCGACACAAACAGCGCCTCGCGGCTTCGGATCACGCCGCCGATGTAATACGGCAATCCGCAGTTTGCGAACGAAACATATTCCCCGCGCTCCAATAATATAATTTCGGCATTCTCATCCAATCTTCTCAATCGCGCGATCGCCGTCGCTCCACCCGCAACGCCGCCGACGACCACAATTTTTTTGTTCATACTAAACCTCCGCAAAAATCGATCTTACAATATTAATCACATCTTCATCCACCAAGCTGTAATAGGCTTCAAGCCCCTGCTTCTTCACCTCGACGATCCCAAGATCCCGAAGCTTTGCCAAATGCTGCGACACGCCCGACTGTGAAATGCCCATGCAGTTGGTAAAATATCCGACATTGCAGCTTCCCTCGTTGTACAACCGCTTCACGATGCACAGCCGCGCCGGATGCGCGATCGCCTTCATCAAATTGGAAAGATGGATCACACGCAGATCCTCCTTTCCGTATTCCCGAAATTCAATCCTTTCCTCCATCCGTATCCTCCGTTCTGAAAAATATGCCGCTTGCCGCGAGCTTTTGACCCTCACCGCTCGGCTTCTTAATTGTCGTTTTGTTCGCTCATCGCTCTCGCGCCGGATCAATTTTGCCCTTTATGCAAAGCTCGGCTGCTCACGCTTCTCGATCCATATATTATTATATTAAGATGTTTGAATATAGTAATATAATAGCGCCGTCGGAGCCAACTGTCAACAACAAATTTTCAAATCATTCCTCCGCACTTCTTGTCAGCGCTCTTTCAGCGCACCGTGATCGCACTCAAATTTCCCGTTAGACAAAAGCTTCGCCGGCACGCGAACGCAACTTGCTTCATCACAAAAAAATATCTCTTCTATAATATATCGCGTCGAATGATGTAGTGGCGCTCTTATCGCCGCACGACCGGGCGAGCATTCTTCGTCTCCATCGATTTGCGCTGACGCTCGAACAATCTTGTCAGCGATTTTGAGTGCGAGTGTTGTTGAAAAAATCACTTCCGTCATATATTGTCTCGAATGAGGTAGCGGCGCTCTT
>JBGZCE010000038.1:0-6612 GCA_041845175.1 Filifactoraceae bacterium | reverse complement strand
TGAGTCTTTTTGTGATGTACTACAATCATTTGTTTGCCATCACCTTTGATGAAAATTTTGCGCGTGCGACAGGAATCAATGCACCGTTTTATAATATGGTTCTGGCATTTTTGACAGCGATTACGATCGTGCTGGGGATGCGGATTATGGGCGCGCTGCTGATCTCCAGTCTGATCATTTTTCCGGCGCTCACCTCGATGCGCCTGTTCAAGCATTTCAAAAGTGTCATTCTAAGCTCGGCGATCATCTCAGTGATCTGCTTCGTGCTTGGTATTATGATGAGCTATCTTTATGCCACGCCGCCGGGTGCGAGTGTAGTCATTATGAATATCGTATTGTTCGCAGCATTTTCACTTCTGAGAACTTTTCGTGGGAATATGAAGGTCGGCGCTTAGAGACAAAAGCGGAACACGGATGAGGAAAGTCCGAGGAAGGAGCATAAGAACAATCATAAGCTCCAAAGACAAACAAAAGATCAAAAACATATTTGAGCGTAGCGCGTAAGGCGCCTGCGCTTTTTTTGTCCACAATTTTGTATCCGAAGTGTAATATTGCTGTAATTATATCTAAAAATCCGTAAGCTATAATGGAAGAGGAAGAAGCAAGCCTGCGGGCTTTGGCATCGAAGTGTTGAGATTTCGGGAAAGCAGGTTGTAGAATACTAAAGGACAGAAAGGAACAAAATGAGAATAGAAAAGCAAAAAATATATAAAGCGGCGAAGCGGATGGGCATTTCCGTTTTGGCAACGCT
The DNA here is from genome assembly GCA_041845175.1 of Filifactoraceae bacterium. GTDB lineage: Bacteria > Bacillota > Clostridia > Peptostreptococcales > Filifactoraceae > JAUNKE01. The sequence continues at coordinate 5,861 of JBGZCE010000038.1, read as the reverse complement.
CCAGCTTTTTGCATTGCCGAGCTTCGGCTCGATGATCGACGAAAATGCGTATCAGATTCCCGTCAGTCGAGGCATCACCTTCAAGCATATCACGCAGACCTTTGAAAACGGCGTCCAGTCGATTTATTTGACGACCGCCGATCTCAGCGACCCTGCTTTGCAGCTGCAATTATTGTACAACAAGCAAAGCGGCTTTTCCAATCGCTTGGAGCTTTCGGAGCTGAATCGGCAGGCGGAGGGTGCTACGGTCACGATCAACGGTGATTTTTTCAGCACGACCAATCCGAGCTATGCTACCGGGATCATGTATGAAAACGGAAAGCTCCTATCCTCTCCGTCCTACAAAAACGGAGAGATGGCATCCATGGTGCTCGATCAGAGCGGCAACATTTTGTTTGACTATCTGTCATCCGGCGTTGTGCTTGAAAATACATCCAACGGACAGACCTACCAGTCATTGAGCGTGAACAAGCAATCAACCTCGTTTATTTATCCGATCGTACTCACATCCGAATATCAGTCAAACACGCCGGGATCCAAAAGCGGGCAGGAGCTTGTCGAGTTGATCGTTCAAAACGGGACGGTCGGCGAGATTCGGATCGGACAGCCTTCAACGGCGATCCCTGCCGGCAGCTTTGCGGTCGTTGCAAGCGGAACCAAAGCGGTCGAATTGCAGCAAAAATTTGCGGTCGGCGATTCGGTTCGATTGACAAGCAGCGCAGAGCAGGTATACGCCAATATGACAACGGCGATCGGCGGCGGAACGATGATTCTTCGCAACGGACAGCCGACGGCGATCACACACTCCATCAAAGGGAAATCCCAGCGAACCGCGGTGGGCGTTACTTATGACAACAAGCTGATCTTTATGGTCACGGACGGAAGAACGGGGGCGTACATCGGAATGGATGAAAACGATGTAGCAAGCTTTTTGAGAACGCAAAATGTAAAGGACGCGATGATGCTGGACGGCGGCGGTTCCTCCGAGATGATCATCAACGGCAGGATCATCAACAACCTGGTTGCAAAAGAACGCAAGCTTCTTAACGGACTGAGCGTTGTAAATACCGCTCCGAAGGGCTCCTTGTCACAGTTGCAGGCTGTGCTTGAAAACGAGAGCATCGTACAGGGCGATCGTGTGCGCTTGATCGTACAGGGCTTTGACAGCGGAATGAATCCGGTTGCGTTGGGAACGATTTCGGTCAGCGGACAGGGTGTGAATGTCACTTACGCCGATGGCTATATTACCGCAAATTCCGGCGGAAAGGGGAATCTGATCATTTCGTCGGGCGGAGCGAGCACCTCGATACCGATCGCGGTAAGTGCGATCAATCCGATCGATCCGAAGCGCAAAGAGGCGACCGCGGCGATGGATTTTGTGATCATTCCGAACGGAAGCTCCGATAAATCCGATGCGCTCGGACAAGTGTTGAATGCAAAGATTGTTGAAAAATCCGCCACCGCAAAAACGGCGATCATGATGTTCAATAAGAGCCAAGAGCTTTCGAGCAATATAAAAATCGCCAAAGAAACCGTTTCTCAGAGCGGTCAGATCATAAACAATAACGGGATCACCTTCCTGGGGCTGAGCACAGCGAAGGGAATCGGCGGAACGGCAGGGCAATGGACCGCCATCAAAAATGCGCTGGCATCCTCAAACAAAGACATCGTATTCTTGATGAACGGAAGTATGGAATTGAATTCCTCCGAGAAAAAAATATTCCGCAAGCTTCTCAATGACGCATCGGGCAGCAAAAATATTTTTGTCGTATCGCTCGGCAAAAGCTTCGACTCCTACGCGGAAGGGAATGTCAGCTACATCAGCATCATGGACAATGCTATTGCCTCCGGAGAAAAGGACAGCGATTTCAAAATGCTCGGCTTCCGACGCCAAAACGGAACATTGGTGTACAGCTTCACGAATCTGTTTTAGAGGATAAAAACCCGATTTGTAAAATCGGGGGATCGCTCTCGCGGACTCGCATGAGCAGAGCAAGGCGGCATGTCGCTCAAAAAATCAAATTATAGCAATACCGACCTTCGAGTACGATCAAAAAGATCGGACGAAGAGGTCGGTATTTTTTTGCAATATGAATTCAATTGAAAGATCGTCGAAGAGGTTCGGTTCAAATACAAAGAGAGACTAATGATCTTGAGTATGGCGCAGCAAATAATCAACCATATCGTGGATCGTAGACTCCAATTTTCGCGGGCGATAATGGAGCTGTCGGCGCGCTTTGGTTCCGTCAAAATTGCTGTTTCCCGTCAGCGTATCGAGGGAGTAGGAGGTGTAGAGCGGACGCGATCCGCTTGCTTCGGCGATAGACCGGATCAACGGAGCGGCAAGCTTTGCCAGAGAAATCGGAAGGATGATCGGCGGCCGTTTGCCGGCATATCCTCCTGCGGTCCGCAGCAGGGCCTCGATTGAACAATAATGCCCTTTAATAATGTAGCCTTCTCCGAGCTTGCCGTATTGTTCGGCAAGCAGACAGGCTTTTGCCACATCACGCACATCGACAAAGTTGTAGCCGCCGCGCACACAGACGAAGCGCTCGGAGAAAAGATATTGCCGAACCAGCTGGACGATGTGATTTTGTCCGAGATCGTAAGGGCCGATGATGCCCGACGGCATCAGAATGATTCCCGGAAAGCCCGACTTTGCAGCGGAGAGCACTGCCTGAGAGGCGAGCGCCTTGGTTTTTGCATATCCGCCGCGCAGCTTTTGCGGTTCATAGGAGGCGGTTTCCGTTATCGGTCGATAATTTGCGCGCTCGACCAAGCTGTGGACGGAGCTGAGATAGATGAATTTTTGAACGCCGAATCGGCGGCTGAGGGCGATCATATTTTGTGTTCCGCCAACATTGACTTGATAAACAAGATCGGAAAGCCCTTCTTCGATTGTAATGATCGAAGCCAGATGAAATACCGTGATCTCTATGGGGCGATCATACTCGAACAAGGGAATGAGCGAATCGGGATCGCGTACATCCCCGACAAAATATCGGACGCGAGGATGAGCAAACGGCTCGGACTCGCCGGCTTGCAGCAGCGCATGGACGATGAAATCCGTTTTTACAAGCTCACGCAGCAGCGCACTTCCCAGATGTCCGCCGGCACCCGTTACAAGATACCTTTTCATTCGATCACCTCCGTTACGATCATTCTTTTCGATTATTATCATAAAGCAAGTTTGAAAAGAAGGCAAGAAAAAACAGGCTTGTGCAGCCTGTCTCGCTATTTTTTCAGATCATACGGCCAACGGATGATCCCGCCGTAAAGTCGTATATTGGTATAGCCCATGGAGATCAGCATTTTTCCCGCCACCTTACTTCGTTGTCCGCTATGACAATACAGAATGAGCGGAGCATCTTTTTTGGGAACGACGCTGATGATTTTTTCCATTAACAATTGGTTCGGCACATTTTTCGCCTTCGGAATGTGCCCGCTTGCAAATTCTTGAGGAGTTCGCACATCAATAAGCGTAAACTGCTGTCCTTCATCGAGCAGCTGCTTCAGTTCCTCGCTGGAAACCGTTTCAAATTTACTTCTGTTCCAAAACATCACAATCCTCCCGAGACGAGCATCCTCTTGTTCGGATGATCGCTGCTGCAAAATGACAAATCGCTTTCTCAGCAATGATAACCGCAAAGGGAGCGCTTCAAACAAAAAACTAAAGCTCGGCAGGAACGGATTTTTTTACGATGACCGGCTTTTGCCATCTGCCGGTCAGGTAGTAAATGATCGCAAGCGCCGTTCCGAATGCCGTGGCAAAAGGCCCGGACAAACCGATACCCGCCAGTCCGTAGCCCAGCACATTGACCAGAAAAAAGGCAAGCGGGACCCGAACGAAAAGAGACGACAGGATCTGACCGACGGAGGAGATGCGAGTATGCCCCGCGCCGGAGATCAATCCGAACACGCACGACAAAATCGGCACCATCATATACTCCAGGCTGAAAAATCGTAAATACTCGACCCCGACCCGGATTAGCTCGGGATCCGTGTTGAACAGAGAAATAAAATACGGTGCGACCGGTACCGTCATCAAGAAGATCGGCAAAGTGACGACCGCCGAGATGATGATGCCGATATACATCGTCTTTTTTGAACGATCCAAATATCCGGCGCCGATATTTTGAGCGACCATCGCCGATACGGAGGATCCGATGGCGATCGAAGGCAGCAGCGCGAAGCCGTTAAAGCGCGATACGATGCCCAGCGCCGCGGACGAGGTGACGCCCAGCCCGTTTGCAAGCGTTGTCATCACGAGGAAAGAAAAGTTCATCGCCACATTTTGTATCAAAATAGGAATGCCGGTTGAGATAATCAAACGAAGCTTGTCCCATTTCATTTTGAAAGAGGACAATCGAAAATCAAACATAAAATCATTGCGAACCAGAAAGAATACGCAGGCAATCATACTGAACGCCTGAGAGATCACCGTGGCATAGGCCGCGCCACGCACCTCCATATTCAGTCTGCCGACAAAAAGATAATCCAACGCGATATTGATGAAGCAAGCGCCCGCTACCAAAAAAAGCGGCGTCTTGGAATCGCCCATCCCGCGCATGATCCCGCTGAGGGCATTGTAGCCGAAAATAAAGACCGCGCCCAGGATCGTGATGCTCAAATAATCCTTTGCATATTGATAGGATTCCTCCGGAGTCTTAATCAGCTGAAGCACAAAATCATCCAGCAGGAACATCAATAATGTCAGCGCCGCCGCCATCCAAAGCAAAAAGGTGATCAGGGTCGAAATGGTTAAGGTTGCACTCTCCCGGTCACGCGCGCCGATAAACTGACCGATCACGATCGTGCCGCCGGTACAAAGCGAAATCGCGACATTCGTCATAATAAAGGTGACCTGGCCGCCGATATTTACGCCGGAGATTCCGGTTTTCCCGATAAATTGTCCGACGATCACCATATCCGCGATATTATATAGGGATTGGATCACACTTGAAAGCACAAAAGGCAATGCAAATGCGATCAGTTTTTTCGTTACACTTCCCGATGTCAAATCTTTTCCGAACTGAGCCATATTCCCTCCTACTCCACTATAATAATATCTCAAATCAACCGATTTTACAACGAAGCAGGGAAAAATATCCGAAACGGAAGCAAAGCAAACGGACAGATGAGAAAGCAAACTCCAAATACAAAGCCGGAATTGAAGTTTTTTTGGAACATTTTTCATAAAATAATAAAATTGTCAAGACGATTTTTCGGCTTTAATGGGAAAATAATTGAAAAGTATTGCAAAACGAGGATTTGTTGTGTTAAAATGAGCCTACATAATAAATGTATTGAATTTTACATAAAATAAAATAATGAAGAAAGGGGTCACAACATGGGGAAAATCCAAAGCTTGCTGGCAGGAATTTCAGTTATACTCAGCGATACAAGTATGTCATCTCCCTGGGAACTGATGGAATATACGGTGTATGTCGCGATCGCGGCTACGATCTTGTGTATGTTCGGCGTCATCGGATTTATTAAAAAGAAATACGAGATCTCAAACGCGACAGGTGTAGTTTCCTTATTCTCACTGTTAAGCTCATGGATGGTTTTGGACAGCATGGGTCTGTTGTCGTTCCTATTTATTTTGACCTTTTCGTTTCTGATCATCAATCGGAAGCTGGAGGGGCAAAAAAACAGAAACTTGGCAGGGTCGCTATCAATCGCGGGCGCTTGTACGGGGTTGATTTCTTTAACATACTTATATTTATTATTGCGAGAAATTGATTATCTTAGCCAGATGGACTTGGTTCAAAGAGGCGTATTCGGTTTGATACCGCTGTTTTTCTTTTTGGTTGCGTTTTTATTTACCAACCGAAAGGAGCGCAAGCTGAGAGAAGCGG